>NZ_JBLYYB010000101.1:0-12834 GCF_048549895.1 Hydrogenophaga sp. | reverse complement strand
CGGGCGGTCACGTTACCGAAACGGCGCTGAGAACATCGCTCAGCCCACCGGTCACGATGCGCCGAAATGACCGGTCACATTCGCCGAAATACGCAGGTTTACAACGGCACGGTTTACAGCGTCGCGCTGCTTGGCCCGCTGAACGACCTGTTTCTTGTCGTCACGTCCAGATGACTTCTTGGGCTGGCCTTTTTGCGTGTGCTCTTCCAGAGACTTTTCTTGCGATGCGGTTCTGAAGGCAGCCTGCTTTGCAGTCTCCGAGTTCTTCTTCTTGAGCTGCGCCCGGTGCTCCTTTGCGTACTCGAACGAATAGGCAGGCGAGAATTCCGTGGCTGACTGGTTCGTCAGCTCGACAAGCGCTTCATCTTCCAAGACGTAGACGCGCCTGTAGTCCTCCGGGTCGTACAACACCAGCACGGGCTCTTGGCCGAAGCGATGGAGCAAGCGCATGAGGTTGTCCCCCTTGAAGTCGTAGCCTTCAAAGGTGACGCCGGACTTGATGTTGAGTTTTCGTGAGACGACGTTGTACTTGGTGCGAATCCAGTCGCTGCGGTTGGGCGGCAATGGCAACGGGCATCCCACCCGCTCGACGATGTTCTTGAAGCGCTGGCGGGGCGTGACCCCCAGTCCACGGTTCTCGGACACCTCTTCGTCCACAAACCTCTCAAGAACGGTGTCTGCCCAGTCATTGAAGTACCAGTGAACAATCCAGCGCTCAAGCTCCTTGAGCTCCATCAATTTGTCACCGAGTACAACAGGGTTTCTCTGCCCGTCCTTTCCGTCCACCCGTGTGCAACCCGGCAATAGCTGCAAAGCCTCCTTCAGGGAGCGGTTGAGACGCTCGATGAATGGTTTCTCTTGAGGGTGGCGAGCTTTGCAGTAATGGACATCAATTCCCAGTTGACCCAAACGTCGGAACCGCCCGCCACGCCCTTCTGGTCCGTTGTCGAGCACCAGCAGACCGCAAGTTCCATAGAGGTCATGGCTTTCATCGATGCCGAAGTAACTGAACGAAGTCGCTTTGGAGAAGAGTGTGGACTCGACGCATTCAAGGCCACTTGACTCGTTGGGGGCACCGATTTGCAAGTGCCATCCCACAACGTTGCTCGAAGCGCAGTCGATGGCTTGAATCAGGTAGACGTCGGAACAGGGCCCATCCTCCGTCATGATGACGAATGGCAGGTGAACCGTGTCCTGCTCGACTCGCTGAAGGATGCCCTCGACCTGGATGCGGTGGCTGGCCACAGACATCTGAGCTGCCCTGTCTTTTTTAAGCAAGCGTGCGGCCTTTGGCATGGAATGCAGCTTGGTCGTGATGATTTTGTGGACGTATTTTTTGCTCAGTCGGCTTGCTGGCTTGGCTATTCCGCGTGCGATGGCCATCCGGCGGCACGCGTCGGTGAACTCCTTCAAAGTCCACTTGGACTTCTCGGTCAAGTAGGTCTTTTTCGCCAACCTGCAGATGAACGCGTCCATCGCCTTCGAATGACGGCCGTCGTGGTTCCCCCTTTTCTTGTTCGGAGTTATCAAGGACGCCTTGCATCTGTCGCGCTCAATCATGCGGTAGACAGAAGCCACAGACGGAAACTCAAAACCGGTTGAAGAGGATATGAACTGCTCGCGCACAGCGTCATACGCGGCATAGGCGCTGACCTTGTGTCGCTTGCAGTAGTCGTTCATTGCATTCACGACTTTTGTTGCTCTGTGTACCGCGGCCAAATAGCGGTCCTCGGATTCCTTGGACGGCAGGTAGCGCGAGCCTCTGCGCTTGCAGGTTGTGGCGTCATCATGGTCCAGGAAGACAGCCAATGTGGGGTTGTCCTTGCGGCGAACTTCGAGGGTTCCCGCCCCAATTTGGCAGCGCAGTTCGTCGTAAGGAATCCATCGCTCCACATCAGCATTGGCCTCAAGTACTCGGACACGGCCCATGGCCAATTCAGAGCTTGTGACCTGCATGACCAAGCGGGCCACTCGAGGGTCGTAGAGCTGGTCGCCGAAGTCGAGCTCTTTCATTTCGCGACCCTCCCGACAAGTTGGAGGTGGCTGAGGTCCCCAAAAGCCGGGCTGACTGGTGTGGCGAAACACAGCGCGTGTTCGACCACATCCGCTTCCAAGTGACCGGACACGAGCAGCAAGGGACCCATACGTGCGTCCAAGTCCAGACCGCCCAGGTAGTGCCCCATCGTCTTCGCACCTCCTTCGTGAAGAGCCTGTATGCGGTCGCTGATTTCAGGTCCGGGCCAAAGGTCCCGACGCTTGTTGGCCTGGTGCAGCAGAGGCAGGTTTGTTCTCAAAGGATGGCGGTAGCTGCTGGGTGTGACTATTTGCAGGAACTCGAAGCCAAGCGAGTACAGGATGCGCTGCGCCAGCTCAAGTTTCTTTTGGTACTGTCCATCGCCAAGGAATTTCTCAAACTTGACCTCCACGGCTGCCTTGATGCCTGAGGTCCAACGCAGCATGAAGTCGGGCGTGTAGAAGATGGCTTTGCTTCCGTGGCGTCTTGCGCGCGCACGAAGGGACGCCTTTTCTTCATCGTTCCAAGCGATGGAGCCGGTGGTGAGCTCCACGGCGAAGGCCTGAGGGTCATACCCCCCTACGTCGGGGTCCACGTTGAACATGTGCGCAACCAGGCGCTCGTCGTCGCTCTCGAGAGCGACGCCCCCGCTGGACTTCTCGTGGTGCGTGAGCACCGCGGCTTTTCCGAACCCGCGCGCGACCTCTCTTGACCCACGGTCAAGGGCCTGCATGCCTCCACGTATGCCGTAGACCGGGGCCCCGAGAAATTTGGGTTGCCTCGAGGATTCAGTGCGAAAACTTTTGGAGGTTCCCGGTGCAGTTGTACCAATCGAATTCATGAACGAATACCTCGAAAAAATGAGCAGAAAAATTTCTGCACATGTGTAGCGAGGTACTCAAGAATGTTTTGCTCAGACCACTTTAGAGAGCAAAACTGTTTGTTTGCACATGGACTGTTTGGGATGCCGCGCCTTGAACAACCTGGTGTTCGGCGTGTCCCATTGACGGATGCGATTGCGCCCAAGAATCCAGAAAAAGATTGCAAACGCGTCTTGTGATTCAGTGAGGATGTCTCCCCTTCTAAAAAAGTCGCCTGTAAGCGCTTACTATTCGCTCTGCCATTCCTAAAGAGCAGTGTTCTACACCTTCCTGGCCTTCGGCTGAACTTTCGCATTTCCGCCTCCTGCCGACAACCATTGCCGGGAGGCGAAACTTATTGCAGATTGTGCAAATCAAGAACTCATATTTTCAAATCTGATTCATGCAACCGATTGAGATGATTAATTTTAGAAACCGATGGCTCCGCATGAATTCTAAATTTCTAAACGATGATGAATGTTATCTTTAGACTGATTTCACTATAGGCCAGTTTATTGGGTGAAAGCAATCGGTAAACTCATCGCGGAGCTTGCGCCAGTGAATTTGATTTTCAGGAACCCCAGTCAATATACAGAGCAACTGAGCGGCCATCATCAAAATACCGTTTGAATTGCAAAGGGAGTCGAAAATCAGCTTGGGAGGGTAGCCCGTAACGAACTTGGACAGAGGGTGAATCCCGCCATGGGTGAAGCTGTTCAAAGCCCTCCAGGCGATGTCCTTGTACGCGTTGAGCTGCGCGACGATGTGCGCTGGTGCCTCCGCGGTCACAGCCAACCGTTTCAGCATGTCGCTCAACATGGGCAAGTCATCGCCCCTGCGCGCGGTCTCGATGGTCAGCGGCATGGAGAGCTTTTCGACCTGTGCCTCTGAAGCGGAATACATCAACCAAAAAGCCCGCACCAGGCTTTCGAACTGAGGCCGCAGCAGGGCTATCCCCGGGGCCCCCATGCCGTTCTGCATCAGAAGCATCGCCGCCGTGGCGTGTTCCATCGACAGGAGCGCCGACTGGAATGCGAGCTCGAAGTGCAGCCCTGGGTACGGCTCGAACGACTCGGTGAGTTCCAACACAGCTTCGTGCAGAGCAACGCTGCGGGCCAACGTATGAGCCAACTCCTCAGGGGTGATGTGCTTCATGGATAGTCCTCAAATTCTGGAGGGATGTCCGGGTCTCCGTACCGGTGAATCTTCAGGCGGCGCTTGCGCACTTCATCTTGCACTGCACTCGCTGCTACCCTGAAAAGGGCGCCACTGTTGAGGCACTGGAGGGTCAACATTCGCTGGTCTGACGAGACCTCGGTGACCACCAGCCACTCCCCATCTCGGCCATGAAGTTCGTCGTCAAACGCGACAACGCCCTCATCCACAAAAGCTTGGGTTCGCGGAAGCTCGGGGGGCACTCCACAAGATGGCAACTCCCAGTCAACGCGGGCCTGAGCAAGCTGCGCCCGCAAATCGTCGGTGCTGTGCGACCTCACCCTGCCCGTGTCTGGGCAAATCAAGCTGATGGACGGCCTGGACTCCCTTGCTTCGTGATGAACGCTCTCGCTCTCGGGAATGGCGCCGCTACAGCGCGGCTCGTCTTCTTCTTCGAAGCCCAGAGGCAGGGCTTCAAACTCTTCCCAAAATTCCTTCGACATACAGTGTCCGTTTCCTAAGTGCGGTGGTTGGACTACCTGTAGCGCCTAGGTCGATTTAGAACGCGGGCATTCTCCGACCACTTTAGAAGCATGCGTGTGGTCGCCCCTCGCTTGTTTCGAAAAGTGGGCTCCATGGCATGCCGACGCGCACATCCTGCTGCCGAGGTTGGGACATTCTGTGGGATGGTCAGGTCCCCAAAGCTTGTGGTGGGTCATCTTCCTCTCATAGGGAAGGCAGACGCAGCCTCCCCCTCTCGACAACCGAATCCGACTCACCCGCTACGGACCAAACAATTTCGGTGGGCATGTGCTTGTGGATAACTCTGGGGACAAGATGTGTATGAGCGGTTGAAAAGGTAGCCCGTTGCGGGGTATAAATACAGTTGTGCGCAAAACTGTAAATTTAGGCAAGGCTCGCCAGTCTCCCCATCCATCCTCCGAGTGGTTCGACACTCCTCAGGCTGCGCGTTTGGCTGGGCTCACCAAGGCGATGCTCAACTACCTCTGCCGAACGGGATTGGTCGAACCGTCGTGCGACTGTTCGCGTGGGCATGGACGCGCGCGTCATTACTCATTCGGAGATGTGGTCGCGCTGAGGCTGGTAGCTCGACTGGCGGCGGCTGGCATTTCGCCGCTCAGGTTGCGCAAGGGTCTCGAGTACCTTCGGACCTACCACTCCGACATCACCCTGACATCACTGCCTGCGAGCCATCTGGTTACAGATGGCGAGTTCCTCTATTTGAAGGAAGGGCATGACCCGCTGGAGCGTGCCCTTGACGGACAGTATGCGTTCGCGTTTGTAGTGGAGTTGGAACAGATTCGTCGTGAAGTGGTCGAGCGTCTACCGGACCCCCTGACCAAGCTGACCGCTTGATGAGCGGAGTTCAGGCACTGATAAGCAATGGGTACAAGGACAAATGAATGCAAGTAGCACGGAGACGTCAACATGAATGACTTGATTTCGACACCGGAGAGGCCTGAGCTGCGCACCTACGAGCAGGCTCTGCAGCGAATCCTCGCTGCACACCAGGGTCAGTACGTGGTCATTCAGGGCTCAGCGCTACTTCAATACTTTGATGATTACGCGCAGGCGCTGGACTGGGCGTACTCCAACCTTGCGCTCGATTCCTTCTTCGTTAAAAGGGTCGAACCTGCAGAGTTGAGCACGGTGCATTTCACACGCGACTTGGCATAGTGCCCAAGTTCGTTGAACTTCCGGTTTGCGGAAACGGGCTCCTCGTTGAAGGAGAGGTCTGGCTGTCGCCTCAACGTCGTGAGGCAATGTTTCGCGCAGGACGCCAAGATGAGGTTGGCGCGCCCATTCGCGTTACTCTCATCATCGACACTGGCGCAGACAGCACCATGCTCAATGACCAGCTCATGCGCAGTTTGGGCCTGACCCCCACGAGCCAGGCGCGCGTCATCACATCTGGTTCGCGAGGTGTACCGGAGCCATGCGACGTCTACGATGTTTCTCTTGAGATAAAGGGAAGCGCGACGCAAGAGCCGTGGAGAGTCTCGCCGGTCGCAGTGCTGGCACGCCCATTGGTGAACCAAGGAACCGATGGAATGATTGGCCGTGACTTACTCAGGTTGGGCGTGCTGCAGTACGACGGACCCAAGGGGACCTTCTCGCTCACGTATCCCTAGATTTCCTGTAAGGCGGTCTATTTGACTTGCACGTATTTGTCGTGGTAACGACGTAGCTGATTCACGTAAGCCGCTTTGGCAAGAAGCACAGACTCATCGACTTCCCCGAACACCAGGCTCAGAGAAATCGTTGCGTGTGGCAAATGACGACCGGCCTCATACAGGAGAGCGCCCAAGAGTTGTTCATCGAAGAACGCGCCAATCTGTGGCGTGTTGCCTGGGGCAATGAGCTGAAAGCCTTTGTAGGTCGGGTGGGCTGCGTAGTTTGAGAACGTTTTGTAGAGACCATCCCTGCGGTGCCCCGAGAATCGCGGGTGCTTCTCCAGCGCTTGGCGAACTTTGACCGGGTAGAAGACCTCCTTGTGCGTCTTGTGGTCGGCGGTGCGCCACACGTCAATCTTGTCGGGCTCCACCGAGAAGAGGTCGACCAAATTGACCAGTTCCAGCATCTCGCGAATCAGCTGGAAACCCACCTGGTAGTAGCCTGAAAGACCGAGCTTGAGCACGCTGGCCGCATTGTTCAACAGTCGGATGGCCAAGAGTTGCAGGGTGTGCTGGCGGGAACCTGGTGCCGTTCCGACACGGATAAGTACCGTCAGATGGTCCATGGCATCGTGGAGCGACTCCAGATGGTCGCTCAGCTCTTCGCTCGAATTGATGCAGCGCAGAGACCTCGCACGAAGGTCCTCTTCGAGCATATGCAACCCAGTCAGGTTTTGAGGAATCGGCATGCACTTCTCCCACTGACGCTGGTCGCTCAATCGTCCTTGAAAGCACTCTCAAGCTGGCAGTTGCAACCGAGGTGGAAGGGCGGCCGCTTGGTAGGGAGCCGGTCGTATTTCTTGCAGAACGCTTTGGCGCAAGCGGGCAGTGGGTCCTCCCAGTTGCGAATTTCCCAAGCGTCATAGATGCCGCGCTCACGTTTGCGCTCATCGATTTCGTCAAGGGTCTTAACCCCCGTGAAATACGTCTGCTGGACCACTCTTGCCACCTCACTTGCATGTCCGAATGAAGCTTGAAGGTCGGTCAAGTCGACGTCTGCAGGCGCAATGGCTTGGAACATCTCCCGAAACGAAACCTTTTTGTCCAACCGTGCGTCGAGGTCGGGTTGGGCTAGTAGGGCCTCGATGGCCTTGGCCTTACGTCCCAAAGGCTTGGCGAAGACGCCTTCTAGGACCTCATTCAGGTCTTTGAGGCGAAGACCTTCAAGTAGTTTTTCCCTTGGTATGTCTCTGCCGCGCAGCGCCATACCCATGTCAGCCAATCGTTCCCAAGCCTTACGACCCCAATCGTCGGCCTTCACTGTGACCACTGCGTTGGCGCGCCCGAGCTGAGTCAAGTAAAACGGGTAGAGGTCAAGGTCCTTGTCGAAGCGATGTAGGAGCTCATCGTCTGCTTGGAACATAGTAGGTGGTCCCGTGAGGAGGGTCGCAAGGTCCGCTTGACCAACAGATAGTCCCAGCGACTCCAAGGCCTCCTCCTGGAACTCCGTCAACAGGTCGGCACGGTCTTTCTCAGAAGCTGCGCCCCAGTCGGGAGAAGCCGTGATGCGCCGTTGGATGTGGGCGTCGTACTTTGGTCTGAGCTGCAGCGCCAGGTCGTCCACCTCCTTGAAGCGTAGGTTGTGCTTCGCGATTAGCAGGGCCAGTTCAGGTACTTTCTGGGTCCATTGCGTATGTGTACCCAGGACATCCTTGACTTTCTGTGCGAGCGCACGGTCGGCGCCCCGTAGGGTCAGAGGAAAGGGAGAAAGCGGGTTCAGAACCCACGCACCTGAATCGGTTTCAGTGAGGGGCCCCACGTCTCGAGGAGGCGCATCTTCTTCGCGCGCGAAGCTGGTCGAGATAGTGACGGCCAGCTTGATTTCCGGGTCTGCACTCGGCTTGGCAGTAGCACTGCTGTCGCTCGGAGCCTTCTTCTTGAACCACCACCACACGCCCACTGCAAGGGCAATAAAGACCAGTACTTCCACGGTATTGCCTTCCTGATGTTTCTCGCTCGGCGCATTTCATCACAGCTTGGACGGCGGAAGGTGGCGTGAATCCCACGAGTCACCGCCTCCTCTTTTTCGAGGTTGAGCACTTGCTCTCATCGACGTTGCTCTTCTGCCACCTTGCACGCCACGCACGTTGCTTTGCACCAGAGCAGCCACCGCCTTGCGCCGTCGAGACTTGAATCGCTGACTAGGTATGCCAAGGCCTACATGTGGTGGCATGAAGGGGTTCGTACGGAGACAACCTCTTTAGTCAGGGTCGTTTTGTGTGAATTTGGTCACGCAAGCCGATGCGCCAAAGCGCATCACTATTTGAATCCATTGGAGTTTTATTGAGCAGAACTGCATCCCCATGGTTCAATGCCTTGAGACAGGGGGCGTGTTTGACTTTTCGTAGTCCGGCCGTTCCTTTGTCCTCTGACATCCAGAATCTCAGGAGATGAAGACATTGGACTCAGCCTCTAGCCTCATGCATGGTCTTCTGGACTACGTCCTGGAGCAATCCAAGGTCGTTGACGCGCGAGGCTACACCCTTGCTGTGCCGCACGGTCTTCTCAAGACCATGGACCAAGTCTCAGGGCTCCCGGGCGTCGACTTTGACATAAAGGTTGAAGGGGACCACATCTGGATGCGAGTGGAGAGGCTGGAAGCATTCCCGCCGCCCACAGTCTCTGAAGCGTTTCGTGGATTGATATCAGCCCCAACCTCGCCAAACGCCTCATCTCCTTTGTTGGATGAGAAGGCGCTGGAACACAAGCTGGCTCTCAACGCCACTGGCAAGTCTGCGGAACAGGCAGACCAAGAGGCCGCCATTTTTCGGGCCAGTGTCGCCAAGGGACTGGCTCAGTACACCCTGCTCTGGAAGGCTTGGTCTGCGGGCGAGAAGCCGCGAAGGCAGTCCATTGACCTCTACGGGGAGTTGTTTTCCCTCAAGCAACAGATGGAGTCTGAGGAAACGGCCAAACCGCAGGAACTGGTTTGGGGAATGGGCATTGCTGCCTGGCGCCTGAGAGATGAGGACGGAGCTGTCGACTACCAATACCCCCTGCTCACCCAGGCCATGGAACTCACCGTGGATGAAGCCAGCTTGGCCATCACGGTCCGGCCGCGCGGCGTAGAACCACGGTTTGAGTTCGATGCTTTCTCGGCGTGTCAATTGTTGAGTGCACCGGACGTCGAAAAAACGGCCAAGCAAGCGTTGGCTCAGTCCGGTGACCGCACTCCGACTCCTTTTGACCCCGGCAGCTTCGAGCACATCCTCAAGATGGTGGCTGGCAACTTGCACGAAAAGGGCCGCTACCTAAACGGACAACGCGTGCCTCCCTTGCCTGGGGAAGACCTCTTGGTCACAGACGCTTGGGTACTGCTCTCGCGGGTGCGTTCGAACAACTTTCTCCACGAGGACATTGAGCGCCTGAAAAGCCGAATCCTGGACGGCGCCGCGTTACCTATGGGTGCTGCCGCATTCGTGACTCCGCCGTCGGACGAAAAAATCAACCACGAGCCAGTGCGTTTTCGGGGACTGTCGGGAGGCGGGGGTGGTGGCACAGGAAAGCCCTTGGAGCTTTACTTCCCCCTGCCTTACAACCACGAGCAGGTCACCATCATTGAGCAGCTGCAGCGCTCTGACGGTGTGGCCGTACAAGGTCCCCCTGGGACCGGCAAGACGCACACCATTGCCAATATCGTCTGTCACTACTTGGCGACTGGACGCAAGGTCTTGGTCACCTCGAAAGGAGAGCAGGCTCTGGAGGTCTTGCAGTCCAAGATTCCAGAGGCGGTCAGGCCCTTGACGGTGGCATTGCTCTCCGGCGACAGAGAGGGTATGCGCCAGTTCCAAAACTCCATTGAAGCCATCACGCACAACTTGTCTCAGCTCAATCTGGATGTGGTGCGAACCGAGATTGAACAATGCTTGGCCGGCATCGACCAAGCGCATATTGAACTGGCGCAAATCGACCGGCGAGTTGACGACATCGCACTGGCGCAACTGTCGAGCATCAGCGTGGACGGTGTCGAGTTGCGTGCTCAGAAGATGGCTCAACTGGTTGTGTCAGGTATGGAGCGCCATGGATGGTTCGATGATGTGCTCTCGCTGGCGCCAGAGCACAGTCCTCCGCTGACAGACAGCGAGATGGCCGGCTTGCGGGAGGCCCGGCGCCGGGCGGGATTGGATTTGCAGTACGCCACCGCGCGCATCCCTTCCAGTGCTGGACTGCCGGCGGCGGCCGACGTTGGCC
Organism: Hydrogenophaga sp.; assembly: GCF_048549895.1. Classification (GTDB taxonomy): domain Bacteria; phylum Pseudomonadota; class Gammaproteobacteria; order Burkholderiales; family Burkholderiaceae_C; genus Hydrogenophaga. The sequence goes on along the minus strand of NZ_JBLYYB010000101.1, from coordinate 2,419 downwards.
GGCTGCATGACGTTCTTGTCAGCATGCGCGAAATTGAAGCGGCGGAAGCCAATGGTGGACTGCTGGCGCTGCGCGCTGCATCCGTTGAGGTGCTTGCTGACGCTCGCAAGATGCTGCCCGGCGTCGAGGCAGCTGCACAGCTTGCTCTGGAACTGGAAGAAACGGGGCACGTTTGGACGGCCGAGTTCCGCCGCAAGTGCCGTCAAGCAGATTTCGTCAGCGAGCGCGAAGCTCTTGAGGCGTTGTTCACCGAGATTGACGACCTGATTCGTGCACGGGCCGCATTTCTTAAAGTGCCAGTAGACGTGCCGGAGGCCGCCTTGGGTGGTGAAAAGTTCACCGATGCGGTCAAGCGAGCGGCCGAGACTGGCAAGCCTTTCGGACTGATTGCCATCGGGGCAGCTGAGGCGAAAGAGCACATCGCCGCGGTTAGGGTCGCTGGCCTGGCTCCCAAAGGCGAAGAGGATTGGAAGCACGTGCAGAAGTACTTGCAACTGCACGACCGGGTACGCTCCTTCAGCGTGCGCTGGAATCAGTTTGCGGACCTCTTGTCGGTCCCCGTGGTCAAGGCGAGTGTGCAGGCGCTGCGGGAAATTGAGATGGTCGCCACCCATGCCCGCAAAGCGCATCTCCTCGCGACCAATCACGACAACCACCTTCCGGCGCTTGCCGAACGTGTCTTCGCCAAGCCGCCAGTCAAGGAGCTCAGAGGCACATCAGCAGATTTGCTCAAGGTTCGGGAGCACCTTCGTAGCCACCTGACGCGTGCCGAACTGGCCGAGGCCACTGTGCTGCTGGCGACGCTCCAAGAGAAACTCGCAGGTGCCGCTGGAACGGTTTCAGAAAAGCTTCGCGAGTTCGTCGCCGAGCTATTGGGAAACAAGGAGATGCCCGCCGAACGAGTGGTGGCTGCTTACGCTGAGCTGGTCGGCGAGGTCCGTCGCATTGAGGCGATGGCGCACGACTTTCAAATACTCACTGCAGGGGCTGAGGCACTGGAGAAAGCCGGTGCCGCACTGCTGGGCAGCCGCGTGCGGACGTCTCCTCTGCCTGCTTCGGGCGAGGACATCGTGCTTCCCACGACGTGGCGACAGGCATGGACATGGGCACGACTGAAGACCCATCTGGACAGCATCGAAGCCAGAGATGAGTTGTTGGCCATGGCCTCAAGACGCAGCGACCTTGAGCGGGGGCTCGCGCGCCTCTACGAGACCATGGTCTCCAAATCGGCCTGGCGCGAGACAAAAGCTGGCGCATCCCCTAAAACGCTTTCGGCGCTTGAAGCCTACAGAACAGCAGTACGCAAGATTGGCCAGGGAACCGGACCCAATGCCAGCAGGTATCGCCGTGACGCGCAGAAGGCCATGCACGATGCGCAAGGCGCGGTGCCATGCTGGGTGATGAGTCACGCCAAAGTGTCAGAAACACTGCCTGCGACGCTCGGCAGCTTCGACCTGGTCATCGTGGACGAAGCCAGCCAGTCGGACATCTGGGCGCTGCCTGCCGTTCTGCGCGGTAAACAGATTCTCGTGGTGGGCGACGACAAGCAGGTTTCGCCCGATGGCGGATTCATCTCCGCAGTTCGTATTCAGGACTTGGCCAATCGATTTCTGGCAGGCCAACCCCATGCGGCGAGTCTCACGCCAGAGAAGTCGTTGTACGACATGGCGTCCACGGTTTTTGCGGCCAACAAGGTGATGCTGCGGGAGCATTTCAGGTGCGTACCGGCCATCATTGCTTACAGCAACCGGTTCTACAACGATTCGATGCAGCCGCTGCGCATCCCTCGCGAATCTGAACGAATCGACCCTCCCTTGGTGGACATCTATGTGCCCACGGGCTACCGGGGCAAAAAGGACCAGAACGGAGACGAGGCAAGTGCCATCGTGGCCGAAATCAAGGCAATCCTTGCCGACCCCAAACTGGCGGGTAGAACGCTTGGAGTGGTCTCCTTGCTGGGCTCTGAGCAAGCCAAAAACATCGATTTGCTGGTTCGCAGCCAATGTGATGCAGCAGAGCTATTGCGCAGGCATTTCAAGTGCGGTGATGCGAGAACCTTCCAGGGAAGCGAGCGCGACATCATGTTCCTCTCCATGGTCGTTGACCCCAGTAACTGCAAAGCCCTCTCCGGCAACATGTTTGAGCAGCGTTTCAACGTGGCCGCCAGCCGCGCCCGAGACCGGATGTACCTGGTCCGGTCCGTGCAGATGAAGGACCTGTCACAGGCTGATTTGCGTGCCGGACTGCTGGGCTACTACGCCAAGCCCAAGGACAGCAACGTTGAAGATGGCAAGAGCCTCATCGACCTCTGCGAATCAGGCTTTGAACGTCAGGTCTACACAGAGCTTTTTCAGCGCGGCTATCGCGTGATACCGCAGGTCAAGGCAGGGTCCTTTTTTATTGACTTCGTGGTCGAAGG
>NZ_JBLYYB010000100.1:0-21143 GCF_048549895.1 Hydrogenophaga sp. | reverse complement strand
TGGGTTTAAAACGTCGTGAGACAGTTTGGTCCCTATCTTCCGTGGGCGCTGCAGATTTGAGGAAGCCTGCTCCTAGTACGAGAGGACCGGAGTGGACGCACCTCTGGTGTACCGGTTGTCACGCCAGTGGCATTGCCGGGTAGCTAAGTGCGGAAGAGATAACCGCTGAAAGCATCTAAGCGGGAAACTCGTTCCAAGATGAGATCTGCCGGGGCCTTGAGCCCCCTGAAGAGTCGTTCAAGACCAGGACGTTGATAGGTCAGGTGTGGAAGCGCAGTAATGCGTTAAGCTAACTGATACTAATTGCTCGTGAGGCTTGACCCTATAACTTTGATACAATCTCAAAGTCAAATGTCAAATGACAGAAATGTCATGTGTGTGCCGATATGAATCGATATGTCGATTCAACTCGTTGGCAGCAATCAAAAATCAGCTGATTCGAAGCTCTATGAATTCGTTCCGGTTGTGCATCAGCACAGCCGGAGCAACAAGTTATGCCTGACGACCATAGCGAGGTGGTACCACTCCTTCCCATCCCGAACAGGACAGTGAAACGCCTTTGCGCCGATGATAGTGCGGGTTCCCGTGTGAAAGTAGGTCATCGTCAGGCTCTTACCCAGCCCCCCAAACCCCCCCGTACCTTAAGGTACCTGGGGGGTTGGGCGTTCTGGAATCCAATTGTGCTCAAGTGGGAGATGGGGCTGTTGTTGAACAACTCATGCGTCGATAACGCGGTCGCCCTCCAATCGCAAGGCCCCGCTTCATGCGAGAGCGTCGAACAGTGAAATGAGAGACAAATCCAGATTGCTTGGCTCTGGTGAGATCTTTCGTTTTTCAATGCTTGCGATGTAGGGTGTGTTCACGTACCAGGTGAACAAATCTTGATAGCTGACGGATTGCCATTCGAGCAGTTTGAACTTGATGAGCACCTTCAACGCATGTCTGCGGTGTTTATCAGGGCTCTTCACAAACTGATCCAGACGGCTGTGTGCTCGTTGCAGAGCGCTCTCAACGTTTTCGAACACTGCGCCGTGGCCGGGTATCACGATGAGCGGGTTCAAGGCCTTGATGAGCAACAAGGTGTCGGCGACCTCGTCGAATGCATCGATTCCCTCCAGTTCTGGAAAGACAACTCCGAATCCGTTCTCCCAAAGGGCGTCGGCCGAGATCAACACCCTGCTGTTGGGCTCGAACAGAACGATGGAATGTGGGTCGTGGCCCTTGGCCGCGTGGACTTCCCAGAGGGCGTCGCCCAACCGGATCGTTTGGCCCGGGGTCATGACGCCTTGGATGTTGAACGCGGGGCAGGTCTGTCCGGTTGGCTCGTGGGTGAGGGCCACGGGATCCCAGTGCTCAACGGCTGTGGCCTGGCCTAGAGGAACCAAGGTGGTGAGTTTGGGGAACACCGATTGAAGCGCTGCGTTGCCTCCGCAGTGGTCGCTGTGCAAATGGGTGTTCAGCAGGAGGTCGAGTGGTCGTTGTTTCAGGGCTTCTTGAACGAGTGCAAGGGTTTGCGTTGCATGTGTGCAGTAGCCAGAGTCCACCAGCGCGGTTGATGCCTCGCCTTGAATGAGCACGTTGTTTGAGGAGAGCCATCCCCGTTCGAAGACGGTGACGCCGATCTGCATCAAGCGCGAGGCGGCGGTAGAGGGGGGCGGGTTGTCGTTCATGGCGCTGGTGTTGTTGAAATGAGCGAACGACGTCACAGGGTATGTGGATCACTTGCTGCGGGTCAGCTCTTCGCTCAAGCTGCGACAGCAGGACATCAGGTCTTGGTCAAACAGGGCATCTACCCAGCTCGATTCTCTTTGGCGGATCGTCTCGAGAAACGGGCGTGCGTCGCCCAAGGACGCGAATGCATCGAAGCCGCTTTCCAGAAAGTGTTGCAAAGCGTCGAGTCCCGCAGCCCGGGCGGGATTGCGCATCATGCTCAGCCCGAGTCGAAGCGTTTTCATGCGGGTGAGACGCTGGAGCTCAAGTCCCATGTGTTGAACGACCGCAAGCTGCCTTTCGCGGGATGCGCGGGCATCGGTGCGGCGCCAAGCCAGTATGTAGCGCTCAACGGGGGAGAGGCTTGTGTCCAGGGTCAGCCAGTGGGTGGCCAGCTGGTGGTCCAGCACCTCGGTCAGTGCGTGCGTTTCCGACAGGTCGACGGCGAGCTGCGCAACCGCTTCGGGGAACAGGCGCTCCAGAGCGCCAGCGATGCGTGAAAACTGGGCATCGCGCCGAGCAAAATCGTGGACGCCGTAGAGTTCATCGAGAAAGAAGTGTGTCGCAGGGGCATACCGTGAGTTTTCGAGAAAGTCGGCATAGGTGCTGCGAAACCGACGGGCTTGGAGGTGCTTGATGTGGTCCACGGCGGTCTGGACGCCTTCTGCCTGGGCCTGAGCACGCAGCTGGCTCACGCGCGCGAGGTGCGTTCGGATCAGATCGGATGCGCTGGCGGATGGGCTCGCGGACATGGCAAAACAGTCTAGCCGGGCTGCGTTCGCCACGGTGTCTCGCAAGGTCATTGGAACAAGGTCGCAGCCAACCCATGCCATAGTTTGTGCATGGAAACAGCACAGCGCCATCGCCGCACCTGCCACAGCAATCGAACTTCGTCGCTGGCGCGCCTGCAACAGGTCTTGGTGGCGGGTGCAGTCGCTCTTGCCACCGCCTGGTTCTGGTGGCACTGGCCCCGCTCCTTGATGGCCATGTTTGCAGGCCTCGCCGCGCTGACACTGGGTCACGCGGTGATCCTGGGCATCGAAACGGTGGCGGCTGCCGTCATCAATCGCGCAGACCAGGCTCCACGCGCCCGCAGCGTCGAATGGTTGGGCGCATGGTGGCAGGAAGTGAAAGTGGCGCCGCTGGTGTTTGCATGGCGTCAGCCGTTTCGCTGGCGTCGGTTGCCCGACGCCTCGGTCGCGTCGCCGGCCTCGTTTCCCGCCGTGGTGCTCGTGCACGGCTTCTTCTGCAACCGGGGGTTCTGGTTGCCCTGGATGGAGCGGCTGCAAGCGCTCGGCGTGCCCTATGTGTCGGTCAATCTGGAGCCCATCTTCGGATCGATCGACGACTACGCACCGATCATTGATGAGGCTGTGGCGCGGGCCACCGCGCTGACGGGCCAGGCGCCCACCCTGGTCTGCCACAGCATGGGCGGCTTGGCGGCGCGGGCCTGGTTGGCGGACGAACCCGGAGCGGCCTTGCGTGTCAACAAGATCATCACCATCGGCACGCCGCACCGCGGCACCTGGCTCGCCCGCTTCAGCCACCTGGCCAACGGCCGCCAGATGCGCCACGACTGCGATTGGCAGCAGGGCCTGGTGGCGCGCGAACTGGCGCTGCATCCACAACGCAACGCGAACCTGTTTGTCTGCTGGTACAGCAACACCGACAACATCGTGTTCCCCGCCTCCACCGCCACCCTGCCGGGGGCCGACAACCGCCTCGTGGTGGGTGCCGCACACGTGGCGCTGGCGTTTCACCCGAGGGTGATGACGGAATCGCTGGCGATGGTGGCGTCCGCCGGCAAGTCGCCGAGCGAACGCACGGCTTCGTAGAGCGGTGCGAAGTCGGGCGCGGTCATGTCGAACAACTGACCGAAGCTGTGGATGACGAAGTAGGTGGCCTGGTAGTCGTCGATCTTGTAGCGGGTGCGCATGCAGCGCAGCAGATCGAGTGCGATGCGCTGTGGCTGCGGGCTGGTGACGCTGTACCGCAGCTCACCCGACGAACTCAGGATGCCGGCGCCGTAAGCGCGCAGCCCGTCGGCTTGTTGAATCAGCCCGAATTCGATGGTGTACCAATACAGCCGCGACAGCAGCTCGCCCGAGCCCAGGTCGTGCGCCTTCAAGCCACCCGCGCCGTAGCGCTGCACGTAGTCGGCGAACACCGGATTGAACAGCAGCGGCACGTGGCCGAACAGGTCGTGAAACACATCGGGCTCAACCACGTAGTCGAACTCGTCGGGTGTGCGGATCCAGTCGGTGACAGGAAAGCGCCGATTCGCCAGCAAGTCAAAAAATGGGCGCTCGGGAATGAGACCAGGCACGGCCACCAGCTCCCAGCCGGTGGCCGGCTTCAGGCGCTTGTTGATGTCCTCGAACCGGGGGATGCGGTCGCGAGCCCCCAGCGACGGCAACGCTTCGATGAACGCATCACAGGCCAGGCCCGGCAGCAGCGCGGTCTGGCGCTCGTACAGACGGCCGTAAGTGTCGTGATCCGCCTCGGTGTAGGCGGCCCAGTTCTGCGCGCAGGTGTAGTCGGCCTGAGCCCGCGCGTAGTCGCCGCGCGGCGGGCGCTCGCTGGCGCCATAGACAACGGGTTCCACCGCCATGTCAGGCTTTCAACACACCACGGCGCACCTGGTCGAGCTCCATCGTCTCGAACAGCGCCTTGAAATTGCCTTCGCCGAACCCTTGGTTGCCTTTGCGCTGGATGAACTCGAAAAAAATCGGACCGAGCTGGTTCTCGCTGAAGATCTGCAGCAGCAATTCACCCGGCGTGCCGTCCACCAGAATGTTGCGCTGCTTCAGTGCTTCCACGTTTTCACCATGGTTCGGAATGCGCTTGGGCAGCAGCTCGTAGTAGGTTTCGCTGGTGTTGAGCAGCTTCACGCCGCTGAGCTCCAGCGCGTCCACGGTGTCGTACAGGTTGGTCGAACCCATGGCGATGTGCTGGATGCCTTCGCCGTGGTAACGGTCCAGGTACTCCTGGATCTGGCCGGCTTTCTCGTTGCCTTCTTCGTTGATCGGGATGCGGATCTTGCCGCAGGGGCTGGTCATGGCCTTGCTCTTCACGCCGGTGGCCTGGCCTTCGATGTCGAAGTAACGCACCTCGCGGAAGTTGAACAGGCGCTCGTAGAAGCCGGCCCATTCGTCCATGCGGCCGCGGTGCACGTTGTGCGTGAGGTGGTCGATGTAGGTCAGGCCGTGGCCCACCGGGTTGAGCTCGGCGCCCGAGTTCTGGGCGATGGGCTGGAAGTCCACGTCGAAGAAACCGATGTTGCCGATGTCGCCCGTCTTGGCGCCGTTTTTGCCGCGCCACTGGTCGATGAAATAGATGATCGAGTCGCCGATGCCCTTGATGGCCGGGATGTTCAGCTCACCCGGGCCCGCCGACTGCGCATAGCCCCAGGCACCCAGCGAAATGGCGCGTTCGTAGGCCGCCTTGGCGTCCGCCACACGGAACGCGATGGCGCACACGCTGGGGCCGTGCAGGCGCGCGAAGCGCTGCGCAAAACTGTCCGGCTCGGCGTTGATGATGAAGTTGATCTCGCCCTGGCGGTACAGCGTCACGGCCTTGCGGCGGTGTTTGGCAATCGGTTTGAAACCCATGCGCTCGAACAGCGCGCCCATGGCCACCGGGTCGGGCGCGGCGTACTCGATGAACTCGAAGCCGTCGGTGCCCATGGGGTTGTCCACGTGGGTGACGGCGGTCTGGGCGGCGGTGGGCAGGGCTGAGTTCATGGCGGTCTCCGTGGGCTGGGGGGATGAACCAATGTATCGGCGCAGCCTGTCACGATTCCGGCGTTTTGGGGCGCTCCGCTTGTCATTCTTGCAGGAAAACTGCATAGTTCAACAAATGGAAGCACTGGACAAGCTTGATCGTCACATATTGCGCAGCCTGCAGGCCGATGGCCGTGCCACCTACGACCAGATCGCCGAGACGGTGGGCCTGTCGCCCAGCGCCGTGCTGCGTCGGGTGCGCCGCCTGGAAGAGGCGCAGGTGATCGACCGTTACGTGGCGCTGGTGCGCCCGGAAGCGGTGGGCCTGGGTCTCACGGCCTACGTCAACGTGCGACTGGAGAAACACGCCGGCAGCGCCAAACGCAACCCCATGGACGAGTTCCGGGCCAGTGTGATGGCGTGGCCCGAGGTGGTGGAGTGCGCGGCGCTCACCGGCGAGATGGACTTTCAGTTGCGCCTGGTGGTGGCCGACATGGCGGCGTATTCGCGCTTCATCATGGACACCTTGCTCAAACACCCCAGCGTGCAGGACTGCAAGACCAGCTTTGTGATGGACCGTGTGAAAAGCACGACCGCGCTGCCGCTGTAGACCGCTGTCGCACGACCGGCGGTCGCTCGCTGCCCGCCCATCGGGAAACCGCCCGTTTAGGGACTTCAGTCCTTGTCGATATAGGGATAACCCTTACAGTTCTGCCATGGTCGATCCCACCCGATGGTTCAAATCTTCAACGCCCCCCGCCCAGGCAACGGTGGGCACCGTTGCGGGCGCCTCACGCACCTCCGACGACAAGCACTTTCCGTCCAGCAGCGTCGTGGTGCCCATCCGCTCCATTGGCCCCGGCCAGCGCGAACGCATTCTTGCCCACCTGCTCGCCCTGGAGCCGCACGACCGCTACCTGCGCTTCGGTTACGCCGCCAACGACGAGCAGATCACCCGTTATGTGGACCAGCTCAATTTCGAGCGCGACGAACTCTTCGGCATCTTCAACCGCCGGCTTGACCTGATCGCCATGGCCCACCTGGCCTTCTCGATCGACCCGCAATACACCAGCTGTGCCGAGTTCGGCGTGTCGGTGTCCAAAAGCGCGCGCGGTCGCGGGTATGGCAGCCGCCTGTTTGAACGCGCGGTCATGCATGCGCGCAACGAAGGCGTGACGCAGCTCTTCATCCATGCGCTGTCGGAGAACACCGCCATGCTGAAGATCGCGCGGCACGCGGGCGCCATCATCGAGCGCGATGGTTCCGAGTCCGAAGCCCACCTGCGCCTGCCGCCCGCCGACTTCGACTCGCGCGTGACCGAGCTGGTCAACCAGCAGGTGGCCCTCACCGACTACCACCTCAAGGTGCAAGCCAAGCAGTTCTGGCGCCTGCTCAGCGTGTTGCAGGACATTCGCCAGGGCGTGCGCGAAGCCCGCGAACGGGCACGCGGCTGACGCGGCCTTGGAGGGCATCTGCGGCTTGGCCGCATCTTTGCTTGGTGCCACCTGCTTGCGGTATCCTTTCGCACCGTTACAACTCCCCAACCTTCAGTGGCCGAATCCCCTCCCAGTGGTGGGTCGCAGCGCAGTCTGCGGCATGTCGACAAACGTGGTTTCCTGCAAAAGCTCGCGGAGTTCATCCACCCCGGGCCGGATTCCAAAGACGAGCTGATCGAAACCCTCGCCGACGCCGAGGACAACGACATCATCAACGCAGAATCGCGTGTGATGCTAGAAGGCGTGATCCGCATCGCCGACATGACCGCTGGCGACGTGATGGTGGCCACCCCGCGCATGGATGTGCTGGACATCGACGCACCGTTTGATGAGTTGCTCCACCTGGTCATCGACACCGCGCACTCGCGCTTTCCGGTGTTTGAGGGCGAGCGCGAAAACATCATCGGCATCCTGCTGGCCAAAGACCTGCTCAAGCTGCAGCGCGCGCCCGAACTCAACATCCGCGCTCTGTTGCGCCCGGCCACCTTCGTGCCGGAGACCAAAGGCCTCAACGACCTGCTGCGCGAGTTTCGCGGCAACCGCAACCACCTGGCCATCGTGATCGACGAATTCGGCCGCGTGGCCGGACTCATCACCATCGAGGACGTGTTGGAAGAAATCGTCGGCGAGATCGAAGACGAGTTCGATGTGGCCGAAGACGAGGGCGACATCTTTGCCCTGGCCGACAGCACCTGGCGCGTCAGTGGTGACACGCCGATCGAGCGCATCAACGAGTCGTTTGGCCTCAAGCTGCCTGAAGACGACTTCGACACCATCGGCGGCATGATCGCCCACGCCATGGGCCATGTGCCCAAGCGCGGTGAGGTGCACGAGCTCGAAGGCCTGCGCTTCGTGGTGCTGCACACCAAGGGCGGTGCGGTGAAGTGGTTCAAGGTCATGCCGGTTCCGGCCGAGCCCTGAGCCCCGCCCCGAGCCCGCCCGGTTTATGCGCAGCCTCTTTGGATCGCTTCACACGCCATCGAGCTTCAACCCGATGAGCCGCCGCCCGCCGGGGCGCAGCGCACGCGGCAGCGGGTTCTTCTGGTTCTGGGTCTGCCTGCTGGGCGGTGCGTTGCAGGCCGCGTCCATTGCCTGGCCGTTCACCGGCTGGAGCCTGCCGGGCATGAACGCCGGACAACCCAGCGGCTTCTGGCAGATCGTCTCGCTGTCCCTGCTGGTGCTGGCCCTGCAGTACGCCACGCGCGTGGGGCAGGCGGCCTGGCGGGGCTGGGTGTTTTCCACGGCCTGGCTGTCGGGCACGTTCTGGTGGCTGTTCATTTCGCTGCACACCTTTGGCGGTCTGCCGGCCTGGCTGGCGGTGCTGGCGGTGCTGGCGCTGGCGGGTGCGCTCTCCATTTATTACGCCGTGGCTGTGGGCCTGCTGTGCAGCTGGGCGCCTGTGTCGCGCACTGCGCAGGCCCTGCTGTTTGCTTCGCTCTGGACCCTGGCCGAACTGGCGCGGGGCCACTGGTTCACCGGCTTCCCGTGGGGTGCTGGCGGGTATGCGCAGGTGGACTTGATGGCGCCCTGGGCACCACTCGTGGGCGTGTACGGCATGGGTTTTCTGGCAGCCATCCTGGCCTACGCGCTGGCCTCCGTGGTCTCGGGTTTGTGGCGGCGCTTGAGCACCTGGATGCTCTCGCCGGTGAGCCGGCCCGCCGGGCGCACCGCCGCAGGCTCGCGCATGGCTGCGCCCGGTGCACGCGTGCAGGCGCGGGTGGTGCCCGGGTTGACCGACGGCTGGTGGGGCCTGGCGCGGTCTTTGGTCCTGCTGGTGCTGGTGGGCGGTTTGCTGGTGAGCATGCTCGGCGGTGGACAGGCCTGGCGAACGCTGGGGCAGCGCGGCACCGCCGGCACCGGCGAACTGCGCGTGTGGCTGCTGCAAGGCAACATCCCGCAAGACCAGAAATTCGTGCCCGGCACCGGCATCGCGCAGGCGCTGGCGTGGTATCCGCAACAGATGGCCATGGCGGTGGACGCTGCTCGCGCCAACCCCGCGACCGGCCCGCAGTTGGTGGTCGCACCCGAGACCGCCATTCCGCTGCTGCCCAACCAGCTTGGCGCCGAGTTCTGGCGGCCACTGCTCGGCAGCCTGGCCGAGCAAAGCGCTGGTGGCGTCAGCGCCCTGGTCGGCCTGCCGCTGGGCAGTCTGGAGCAGGGTTACACCAATTCGGTGTGGGGCCTGAGCCCCGAGACCGCCGCGAAGGAGCGGGACCGGGTCGCCGTGCCCGGTGCGTTGGGCGCCAGCATCTACCGCTACGACAAGAACCACCTGGTGCCGTTCGGTGAATTCATCCCGCCGCTGTTTCGCTGGTTCACCGACCTCCTGAACATCCCGCTGGGCGACTTCAACCGGGGTGGCCTCGCCCAAGCTTCGTGGGCGGTGGCGGGGCAAAGCGTGGCGCCCAACATCTGTTTTGAAGACCTGTTTGGCGAAGAGCTGGCTGCTTCGTTCACCGACGCGGCCACCGCCCCCAGCGTGCTGATCAATCTGAGCAACATCGCCTGGTTCGGCGACTCGGTGGCCATCGACCAGCATCTGCAGATCTCGCGCCTGCGCGCCATCGAGCTGGGCCGCCCCATGCTGCGCGCCACCAACACCGGCGCCACCGCAGTGATCGACCACAACGGTGTGGTCACGCATCAGCTGGAGCGCCTCACGCGTGGCCGGCTGGAGGCCACCGTGCAGGGGCGCAGCGGCATCACACCCTACGCCCAGTGGACGGCGCGCTGGGGCCTGATGCCGATGTGGGTCGGTTGCCTGGTGCTGGTGCTCGTCATTGCGTCGTTGCGCGGCCTGGGCCGCCGGGGCGGGCGCACCCGGCGGCGCTGAGCCGCTGCACCGCATCAGCGATTCGGCAGGAATCGCTCAGAAGTCCATCAGACACCACGCCGGGTGCGTTGGTACAACTCAAGACCCCCCGACCTTGTTGGCGGGGCATCCTTGAGGGCTCTCTCTATGGCGTCATCCATTCCGTTCGATCATCCCTCGCTGGTGCTGGGACACGTCGTCAACACCGATCTGCTCAGCCGGCTGGAGAAGATCGCCGGCCTGCAGGCCAAGACCGATGCCGCGTTCGAGCGCATGAACTCGTTCATTGCCATGCGGCGCGGGCTGAGCATGACGATCAACGAACTGGTCAGCCTGGGGGTGGACATCACCGATCTCAAGGCACGCATTGCCGAACTCAACCAACACGTGAGCGACGCCGCGCGCGACTACATGACGGCGCGCATCACCAACGACACCGGCGTGCAGCAGCTGCGCGAAGAGGTGGCGGCGATTGAGAACGTGGCGGGGCTGGAGAGCCCGCTGGACTTTTCAGGCGTGCAGGTCGAGCGCCTGCCGCTGGCGTCCGACTCCATCAAGATCGATCTCCAGTATTTCTCATACGGCAGCAACGACGACACCAGTGCGACGGCGATTGCCAACATCGAGAGCGTGATCCGGGAATCGACCTCATCGCTGGGCCCCTCGGCGCGGGACGTGCCCAAGGCCGCTGCGGCGCAGGTGCATCAGCAGCTCAAGAGCCACAGCCTGATCGGCACCATCGTGATCACCGCCAGCGCCACCCACCGTTCCTCGGCGATGTTGCAACCGCTCAATCTCGATGTGGACAAGGCGGTGGAGGTGTGGAACAGCGTGCACAGCAAGGCGGGCGAGGGCATCAACACCACCGATCTGGCCGCGATGATCCAGGCCTCCGAAGCCCAGGGTGGCAGCGCCGACGCCAACAACCTCACCCTGCTCACCGGTGCGAACTACGGCTCCAGCTTCATCGGCATGGTGCACATGGTCAACAACGAAATGACCGGCACCGGTCTGGGCGCCGAGCAGGAAGAGGCGGTGCAGGACCAGATGCGCATGGGGGGTTGGCTCAAGGCCGCCACCGGGGGTTTTGGCGTGGACGAATCGGTGCTGGACAACGTGCGCAAGCTGCTCAGCACACAAAACGTGTCCACCCATGTCAACCTCATCGTGCTCGGCAGCGTGCCCTCGCTGGCCTCGTCGCAGCTGCGCATGGGGGTGGCGAGCTTGCTCGACGACCCGCAGCGCACCGGCGCCAGCGTGCCGGGCCGGTCTTTTGATTCACACCAGACCGCAAGCTCCATGGCCGAGGGTTCGCTCAAGGGCGGCCAGCAGGTGGCTCTGCAGAGTGGGCTGATGCAAAGCGTCATCCAGGGGCTGGGCAGCATCGACCACGGCAGCAACAAGATCGTTGATCTCAACACCTTGATGAACTCGTTCGACAATTACATCACCCAGGTCTCGGACGTCAAATCGGTGGGCATTCCGATCAGCTTTTTCTTCAAGAAGATCTCCAAGGCCCACATCGCGCGCCTGTGGCTCGCCAAGTACTTCGCCCTGGCCAAGACCAAGGGCGATCCCGCTGCGGCCAAGACCGCGCCAACGAAGTGACCAGACGCGCCCGGCCAGGTGGGGCGCGCCCGTAAAATCGGGGGTTTGCGCGGCCGTGCCCGGCGCGCTCCTTCTTTCTTCTGCGCGGCCCACGCGCCAGCCCCATGTTGACCTTCCAGCAAATCATCCTGACCTTGCAGTCCTATTGGGACAAGCAAGGCTGCGCCCTGCTCCAGCCCTACGACATGGAGGTGGGCGCCGGCACCAGCCACACCGCCACCTTCCTGCGCGCGCTCGGCCCCGAGCCCTGGAAAGCCGCCTACGTGCAGCCCAGCCGCCGCCCCAAAGACGGCCGCTACGGCGAGAACCCCAACCGCCTGCAGCACTACTACCAATACCAGGTGGTCTTGAAGCCCGCGCCGAGCAACATCCTGGAGCTGTACCTCGGCAGCCTGGAAGCGCTGGGCTTTGATCTGAAAAAGAACGACATCCGCTTTGTGGAAGACGACTGGGAGAACCCCACGCTCGGCGCCTGGGGCCTGGGCTGGGAGGTCTGGCTCAACGGCATGGAAGTCACGCAGTTCACCTACTTCCAGCAAGTGGGCGGCATCGACTGCAAACCCATCACCGGCGAAATCACCTATGGCCTGGAGCGCCTGGCCATGTACCTGCAGGGCGTGGACAACGTCTACGACCTCGTGTGGACCCAGCGCGCAGACGGCTCCAAGCTCAGCTACGGCGACGTGTACCTGCAGAACGAGAAGGAACAGTCGGCCTACAACTTCGAGCACAGCGACGCCGACTTTTTGTTCACCGCCTTCACCGCACACGAGAAGCAGGCCAAACACCTGATGGAGCAGCAGCTCGCGCTGCCCGCGTACGAGCAGGTCTTGAAGTGCGCGCACAGCTTCAACCTGCTGGACGCGCGCGGTGCCATCAGCGTGACCGAGCGCGCCGCCTACATCGGCCGCATCCGCAACCTCGCACGCGGCGTGGCCCAGAGTTACTACGAGAGCCGCGAGCGCCTGGGTTTCCCCATGGCGCCGCGCGAGTGGGTGGACCAGATGACGAAGAAGGCCGCGTGAGCGCCCGGAGAAAGAACAAGAATGACCGCACAGAACCTGCTCGTTGAACTGTTTGTTGAAGAGCTGCCCCCCAAGGCCTTGAAGAAACTCGGCGACGCTTTCGCCTCCGTGCTGGCCGACCAGCTCAGGGTCCAGGGCCTGGCGCCGGCTGATGCCACGGTGACGGCCTTCGCCTCGCCACGCCGCCTGGCCGCACACGTCACCGGTGTGCTCACCCGCGCTGCCGACAAGGCCGTGTCGCAAAAACTCATGCCGGTGAACGTGGGCCTGGACGCCAACGGCCAGCCCACCCCTGCACTGCTCAAACGCTTGGGCGCGCTCGGCGCCGACGCATCCGCCGTGGCCGGCCTCAAGCGCGCACCCGACGGCAAGGCCGAAGCACTGTTTTATGACAGCGTGGCGCCTGGGGCTGACATTGCCACCGGTTTGCAGAAGGCGCTCGACGAAGCGATCGCCAAGCTGCCGATCCCCAAGGTGATGACCTACCAGTTGGCCGACGGCTGGTCCGATGTGAAGTTCGTGCGCCCGGCGCATCGTCTGGTGGCGCTGCATGGTTCAACGGTGATTGGAATTCGTGCTCTGGGGCTGCAAGCCTCCAATATGACCGAGGGTCATCGATTCGAGTGCGACCCCAAGGCCTTCGCCATCCGTGATGCAGACAGCTATCAACAACAGATGACTGAGCAGGGCGCGGTGATCGCCTCCTTCGCCGAGCGCAAGACCGAGATCGCACGCCAGTTGGCCGCCGCTGCCGCGAAGGTGGGCGGGGGCTGCAAGCCCATTGAAGACGACGCCCTGCTCGACGAAGTGACCGCGCTGGTCGAGCGGCCCAACGTGCTCATCTGCGAGTTTGAACAGCAGTTCCTCGGCGTGCCGCAGGAATGCCTGATCCTCACGATGAAGGCGAACCAGAAATACTTTCCGCTGCTCGACGCGGCCGGCAAGCTGACGAACCAGTTCCTGGTGGTCAGCAACATCAGCCCCACCGACGCGAGCGCGGTGATCGGCGGCAACGAGCGCGTGGTGCGCCCGCGTTTGGCCGACGCGAAGTTCTTCTTCGACCAGGACCGCAAGAAGACGCTGGCTTCGCGCGTCGAGGGCCTGGGCAAGGTGGTCTATCACAACAAGCTGGGCACGCAGGGTGAGCGCACGGAGCGCGTGCTAAAGATCGCGCAAGCAATAGCGCAAGACTTGGTCCGTCAGGGCTTTGTTGATGAAAAGGGGCAAGCTGACTTCGTTAAAGCAGTTGCGCAGGCGGCACGACTGGCGAAGACTGACTTGTTGACTGACATGGTGGGAGAGTTCCCCGAGTTGCAGGGCATCATGGGGCGTTACTACGCCCTCTCCGATGGGCTGCTAGAGGACGTGGCATTTGCCATTGAAGACCACTACAAACCGCGTTTCGCGGGCGACGACCTGCCACGCAACCCAGTTGGTGTGGTCGTTGCTCTCGCCGACAAGCTCGAGACGCTGGTTGGGATGTTCGGTATCGGCAATTTGCCGACGGGTGATAGAGATCCGTTTGCGTTGCGGCGGCATGCACTGGGGGTGGTGCGGATGTTGATCGAAGAGAAGGTGCCGGCGGATCTCGACTGGCTTTTGAAAACCACTGCAAGTGCTTTTGGCAGTCTGATTGCCGAAACGTCGGCGGAGCTAGAGGAGTTTCTGTACGAAAGGTTGCGCGGGTACTTCCGCGACAGTGATCGATCCATTCGTTCGAGTGAAGGGATTTCGCGGACGCAGACGTACTCGAACTCAGAAATCGATGCAGTTCTTTCGAAGCAGCCGCAAAGATTGGTTGCGATTGAGCAGCGCCTACACGCGGTGATGGCCTTCGCCGCCCTGCCCGAAGCCCCGGCCCTCGCCGCCGCCAACAAACGCATCGGCAACATCCTCAAGAAGTCCGAGGGTGAAGCGGCCGCAACGGTGAACGAATCCGCGCTGATCGAACAAGCCGAGAAAGACCTGTTCGCCGCCATGCAGACCACCGTGCCCGCCGCGAACGCAAAGTTCGACGCCGGTGACTACACCGCCAGCCTGCAATCGCTCGCCGCCCTGCGCGCCCCGGTCGACGCCTTCTTCGACGGCGTGATGGTCAACGCCGACGACCCCGCGCTCAAGGCCAACCGCCTCGGTTTGCTCAAGCAACTGCACGACGCCATGAACCGCGTGGCCGATCTCTCGCGCTTGGCCACCTGAGACCGCCATGAAACTCCTCATCCTCGACCGCGACGGCACGCTCAACCGCAGCCGCGACGACTACGTCGCTTCGCCGGACGAGTGGGAGGCGTTGCCCGGTGCGTTGGAGGCGGTGGCGCGGCTCAACCAGGGTGGCTGGCGAGTGGTGCTGGCGACCAATCAATCCGGCATCGGACGCGGCTTGTTCGACATGGCTTCGCTCAATGCCATCCACGCCAAGATGCACCGCCAGCTGGCCGCGGCCGGGGCGCGGGTGGACGCGGTGTTTTTCTGCCCGCACGCGCCCGATGAGGCTTGCCACTGCCGCAAGCCACTGCCGGGGCTGTTCACCCAGATCGGGGAGCGGTACGGCGTGTCGCTGGCGGGTGTGCCCGCGGCGGGCAACGCGCTGCGGCACGTGAGGGCCGCAGGGGTGGCGGGTTGCCCGACCCACCTGCTGCTCACCGGGCAATCCGAACATCTGCGGGGCCGTCTCGGCATGGGCTCGGACGCCGACCTTGCCGCGCTCGCACCCGATCTGCCGCCCGGCACCCACACCCACGAAGACCTCGGCGACTTTGCCGACTGGCTGCTCTCCCAGCCCACGACCTGAACCGACTCATGATCCTGATCAACCTGCTGCGCGCCATTCTGCACACCCTGTTCATGGCGGTGACCGTGGTGCCCTGGGGGCTGGCGGTGCTGATCGCCGCACCGTTTCTCAACAGCACGCAGATCTACTGGATGTGCGCCGGCTGGCTCAAGCTGGCGGTGAACAGCGGCAAGCTAATCCTGGGCATCCGCAACGACGTCATCGGGTACGAGAACCTGCCGGTGGGCAGCACCGCGCCGGCCATTTTGTTGCTCAAGCACCAGTCCACCTGGGAAACCTTCTGCATGCCCACGCTGATGCCGCATCCGCTGGCCTATGTGTTCAAGAAGGAGCTGCTCTACGTGCCGTTTTTCGGCTGGGCCATGGGCCGCATGGACATGATCCACATCGACCGCAGCAAGCGCGCACAGGCTTTCAACAAGGTGGTGGAGCAAGGCCAGCGCCTGCTCAACCAGGGCACGTGGGTGATCATGTTCCCCGAGGGCACCCGCATCCCGCGCGGCCAGAAGGGCACCTACAAAAGCGGCGGCACGCGCCTGGCGGTGGAGACCGGCGCGCCGGTGATCCCGATCGCCGTGACCTCGGCCAAGTGCTGGCCGCGCAAGGCGTTCATCAAGAAGCCGGGCACGGTGGAGTTTTCCATCGGCAAGCCGATTCCCAGCGTGGGTCGTGAACCCGATGAACTGATGCGCGAGGTCGAGACCTGGATCGAGGCGGAAATGCGCCGGCTCGACCCGACGGCTTACCCCCAAGGCTGAGCCAGGCGATGCAGCGTTTCCTCCAGCTGGCGCTCGATTTTCTCGGTGGCCCCGACCCCGAGCCGCTGCGGCCCGCGCCATCGCCGCGGTCCGATGTGGCCGCCGCACCCGCGCTGCCGATGAACCAGGTGTTCCAGCCTGCGGCCTGGCACCACCCGCGCGCCAACCGCACGCTGCGCCTGGGCTCGTGCGAGGTGGCCTACGAATTCAAGCGCGGCAAACGCCGCACCATCGGCCTGTCGGTGAGCCCGGACGGTCTGAGCGTGAGCGCGCCGCGCTGGACGCCGGTGGGTGAGGTCGAGGCGTTGCTGCACGACAAGTCGGCCTGGGTGCTGGAGAAACTGCAGAGCGCACGCGAACGCGCGGGCGACCTGGCGCAAGCGCGCATCACCTGGGCCGATGGTGCGGAGTTCGACTACCTGGGTGAGCGCCTGCGCCTGGTGCTCGACCCGGCGCACGGCTTCACGCAGGTGGGCGCGGTGTTCGAGGCGGCTGCGGGTTCAGAGACCCTGGCCACGCTGCGCCTGGGGCTGGCGGGCAACGCCAATGAAGCGCAGATCCGCGACGCCGCGCAGGCCTGGCTGATGAAACAGGCCAAGGCCTTGTTCGCGCAGCGGCTGGACCACTTTGCGCCGCAGCTCGGTGTGAGTTATTCGAAGCTGCGCCTCTCCAGCGCGGGCACACGCTGGGGCAGTGCCAGCGCCGACGGCACCATCCGCCTGAACTGGCGCCTGATCCACCTCAAGCTGGAGATGGTGGACTACGTGGTGGTGCACGAGCTCAGCCACCTGCACCACATGGACCACAGCCCGCAGTTCTGGGACGTGGTCGCCAGCGTCATGCCCGACCACGCGTCGCGGCGCAAGGCGCTGCGCAGCGCGGCCGTGCCACTGGGCGAGTGACGCGCGTCCGGGCGGTTTCTCGCGGGTTTGATTCCGTTAAGATCGCCGAATGACGTTGACGTAAACGTCAATCACAGGGCACGAACCCATGGCGACGAACCCGACCTACACCATCAGCGATCTGGCGCGCGAGTTCGACCTCACCACCCGCGCCATCCGTTTCTACGAAGACATGGGGCTGCTGGAGCCTCAGCGCGAAGGCCCGGGCGGGCGCAACCGGGTGTATTCGGCGCGCGACCGCACGCGCCTCAAGCTCACGTTGCGCGCCAAGCGCCTGGGCTTGTCGCTGACCGAAGCCAAGGACATCATCGACACCTACGACAGCCCGCGCGACACCGGTCCGCAGCTGCGCAAGTTCCTCACCGTGCTGGCCGACCACCGCCGCCAGCTCGAAGAGCAGATGGCCGATCTGGTGGCCAACCTCGACGAGGTGAAGGTGCACGAAAAAGAAGCCCGCGCCCTGCTGGCCAAGCTGGACAAAAAGTCCTGAGTCATTTGTTGGAGGAGTCGCCATGTCCTTGATTGCCAGCATTGTTGTTGTGCTCGTCGCGCTGTTGCACGCGTACTTTCTCGTGCTCGAGATGTTCCTGTGGGACAAGCCTGCGGGCTTGCGCGCCTTTGGCCAGACGCCCGCGTCGGCAGCGGCCACCAAGGTGCTGGCTGCCAACCAGGGCCTGTACAACGGCTTTCTGGCCGCCGGCCTGCTGTGGGGTTTGTGGCTGGGGCCCGAGGGCTTCGGCGTGAAGGTGTTCTTTTTGTTGTGTGTGCTGATCGCCGGCCTGTACGGCGCGGCCACCGCGAGCCGCAAGATCCTCTTTGTGCAGGCGCTACCGGCGGCGGTGGGTCTGGTGCTCGTTGTCTTCAGCCAGTCCGCTTGAGAGGATTGCCATGAACCGAGCCACCTTCGAGCCCCGCAACCCCGACTTTGAAGCCCGCGTGCGCGCGAGCTTTGCCCGCCAGGCCGCCATGCGTACCCTGGGCGCCACGCTGGCGGTGGTTCAACCCGGGCGGGTGGAGATCACGCTGCCCTGGGCCGAGCCGCTGACGCAGCAACACGGGTTTCTGCACGCCGGCATGGTGGCCACCGCGCTCGATTCGGCCTGTGGTTACGCCGGGTTCTCACTCATGGCGCTTGAGGCCGCGGTGCTCACCATCGAGTTCAAGATCAACCTGCTGGCGCCTGCACAGGGCCAGCACTTCCGCATGGTCGGCACCGTCATCAAACCCGGGCGCACCGTCACGGTGTGCGAAGGGCAGGCGTGGGCCATCGACGGCGGACAGGAAAAACTGGTCGCCACCATGGGCTGCACGCTCATGGCCGTGGTCGGCCGCGACAACATCCAGGGCTGAGGCCCACCGAATCATTCTTTGGAGACACCACCCATGACCAACCTGCCCGGCCTCAACTTCCAGCTCGGTGAAGACATCGACGCGCTGCGCGACGCGGTGCGCGATTTCGCGCAGGCCGAGATCGCCCCGCGCGCGGCCGAGATCGACCAGAGCGACCAGTTCCCCATGGACCTGTGGCGCAAGATGGGCGATCTGGGCGTGCTCGGCATCACCGTGGGCGAGGAGTTTGGTGGTGCCGGCATGGGCTACCTGGCGCACATGATCGCCATGGAAGAAATTTCGCGTGCCTCGGCCAGCGTGGGTCTGAGCTACGGAGCGCACAGCAACCTGTGCGTGAACCAGATCAAGCGCAACGGCAGCGAAGCGCAGCGCGCGAAATACCTGCCCAAGCTCATCAGCGGCGAACACGTGGGTGCACTCGCCATGAGCGAGCCGGGCGCCGGGTCGGACGTGATCAGCATGAAGCTGAAAGCGGAAGACAAGGGCGGTTACTACCTGCTCAACGGCAGCAAGATGTGGATCACCAACGGGCCCGATGCCGACACCATGGTGGTCTATGCGAAGTCGGAGCCTGAAATGGGCGCGCGCGGCGTCACCGCCTTCATCGTCGAAAAAGGCATGAAGGGTTTCAGCACCGCGCAAAAGCTCGACAAGCTCGGCATGCGCGGCAGCCACACCGGCGAGATGGTGTTCAACAACGTCGAGGTGCCGGTCGAAAACATCCTGGGTGGTTTGAACAACGGCGCCAAGGTGCTCATGAGCGGGCTGGACTACGAGCGCGCCGTGCTCACCGGCGGGCCGCTGGGCATCATGCAGGCCGTCATGGACAACATCGTTCCCTACATCCACGACCGCAAGCAGTTCGGCCAGAGCATCGGTGAATTCCAGCTGATCCAGGGCAAGGTCGCCGACATGTACACCGTGTTGCAGGCCGGCCGCTCGTTCGCCTACACGGTGGCCAAAAACCTCGACCTGCTGGGCGCAGAACACGTGCGCCAGGTGCGCAAGGACTGCGCCTCGGTCATCCTGTGGTGCGCGGAAGAGGCCTCCAAGATGGCGGGCAACGGCATCCAGATCTTCGGTGGCAACGGCTACATCAACGAGTACCCGCTGGGCCGCCTGTGGCGCGACGCCAAGCTGTATGAAATCGGTGCCGGCACGAGCGAGATTCGCCGCATGCTGATCGGCCGCGAGTTGTTTGCCGAGACCTGCTGAAGCACGACCCCACCCCCTAAGATCGCGCCATGACTTCCGAACTCAAAGACCTTTTCGACCGCAACCGCGTCTGGGCCGCCGACATGGTGGCCGCGCGCCCCGGCTTCTTCACCGACCTGCTGGCCCAGCAGAGCCCGCAGTACATGTGGATCGGCTGCTCCGACAGCCGCGTGCCCGCCAACCAGATCACCGGCCTGGACCCGGGCGAGGTGTTCGTGCACCGCAACGTGGCCAACGTGGTGGTGCCGACCGACCTCAACTGCCTCTCCACCATCCAGTACGCGGTGGACATGCTCAAGGTGCAACACCTCATGGTGGTGGGGCATTACGGCTGTGGTGGTGTGCAGGCCGCGCTGCGCGACGTGCGCGTGGGCCTGGCCGACAACTGGCTGCGCCACATCAAGGACGTGCGCGACCGTCACTCGGCATTGCTCGACGCCACGCCCGAGCAGCACCGCGCCGATGTGTTGTGTGAGCTCAACGCCATCGAGCAGGTGATGAACGTGGCGCAAACCACGGTGGTGCAGGACGCCTGGGCGCGTGGGCAGGCGCTCACGCTGCACGGCTGGGTGTACGGCCTGCGCGACGGCCTGCTGCACGACATGCACATGACGGTGGACAACAAAGACCAGATCGACGCCGCCTACCGCCAGGCTGTGGCGGGCGTGGGCGCTGTGCGCCAGAGCTGAGCGGCGGCGGCACCTCCCGTTTCACTTCCCGACGGGACACGCCATGTTCCCCCAGCGCCTCGACTCGACCCTGGCCTACGCGATTGCCAAGGCCATGATGGACGGCTTCAACCGGCACTACCGGCTGTTCCGCACCGAGTCGGCGCGCGCCCAACACCGGTTCGAGACGCGCGACTGGCTGGGCCAGCAGCGCGCACAGCGCGAGCGCATCGAGTTCTACGACCTGCGGGTCAAGGAATGTGTGATGCGGCTCATGAAGGAGTTCGGCGCCGACGCGCAACCCATGGACGTGTGGGAACAGGTCAAGCTGCACTACATCGGGCTGCTGGTGAACCACCACCAGCCCGAGCTGGCCGAGACCTTCTTCAACTCGGTCACCACCAAGATCCTGCGGCGCGCGTACTTCCAGAACGACTTCATCTTCGTGCGCCCCGCGGTGTCCACCGAGTACATCGAGAACGACGAGCCCAGCACGAAGCCCACCTACCGCTGTTACTACCCCACGGCCGACACCATGCCCGCCGAGGCGCTGCGCCTGTTGCAGGACTTTGATTTGCGCGTGCCGTTTGAAGACCTTGCGCGCGATGCCGGGCTGGTGCTGACCGCCATGAAGCGGCACTTCGACCACGTGAAGCTGCGCGCCAATTTCCAGTTCCAGGTGCTCTCGGGCCTGTTCTTCCGCAACAAGGGTGCGTATGTGGTCGGCAAGATCATCAACGGCTTCCAGGAGGTGCCGTTTGCCCTGCCCATCCTGCACAACACCGACGGCAAACTGGTGGTGGACGCCGCGCTCTTCGGCGAAGACGATCTGCTGATCCTGTTCAGCTTTGCGCGCGCCACCTTCATGGTCGACATGGAAATCCCCAGCGCCTATGTGCAGTTTCTGCGCAGCCTGATGCCGCGCAAACCGC
Source organism: Hydrogenophaga sp. (assembly GCF_048549895.1). Classification (GTDB taxonomy): domain Bacteria; phylum Pseudomonadota; class Gammaproteobacteria; order Burkholderiales; family Burkholderiaceae_C; genus Hydrogenophaga. The sequence continues at coordinate 154 of NZ_JBLYYB010000100.1, read as the reverse complement.
GCGCGGAGTTTTACAACGCGCTTGGTCTGGCCAAGCAGGGCAAGACGCTGTTCTACCGGGACTTCCTCTCTCACATGCGGCACAGCACCGACCAGTTCCGGATTGCGCCCGGCATCAAGGGCATGGTCATGCTGGTGTTTGACCTGCCGAGCTT
>NZ_JBLYYB010000099.1:0-4810 GCF_048549895.1 Hydrogenophaga sp. | reverse complement strand
GCCTTCACCCGCTGGACGCAGACGCAACACGGCGACGTCATCGACGCCGACGACCGCGAATCCCGGTACCCGCGAATAGCCGAGCAGGCACTGGCCGGTGAACTGCCCGGCAGCTCGGCGGGCGGCGAGCAGCCCAAGTTCACTGCGCAGGTTCGAGATCTAAACGGCATCCGCCATGTGCTGGTGAAGTTCTGCGGCGCGCTGAGCACGCCCGTTGGCAGGCGCTGGGCCGACCTGCTCGTCTGCGAACACCTGGCGTTGCAAACCGTTGCCGAGGCGGGGCTTCCCGCTGCCGATAGCACCCTCGTCGAGGCAGGCGGTCGCCTGTTTCTGGAAGTGACCCGCTTCGACCGCGTGGGCGCCCGAGGCCGTTTGGGTCTGATCTCGCTGGGCGCAGTGAACGACCCGCTCATCGGCCAGCGCAAGGACTGGTCCCACACCGCGCGTGGATTGGTCGGCCCTCGCCGCCTGTCACGGCAAAACGCCGATCACATCGCCTGGCTGCAGGCCTTCGGCACCTGCATTGCCAACAGCGACATGCATTTCGGCAACCTGTCGCTGCTTCACGACGGCGGACGCAGCTTTGGCCTCGCCCCGGCCTACGACATGCTGCCCATGCGCTACGCCCCCGCCGCAGACGGTGCCGTCAACACGCCGGAATGGCGAACGCCCGCGCCGCCGCCGTTCGCCGTGTCGCAATGGGCGTCGGCGCGTTCGGCTGCAGCGCTGTTCTGGCAGCGCGTGGCGGCTGACGGCCGTGTGTCACCCGATATACGGGCGCTGGCTCAAGCGGCGAATTAAGCGACCCCGCCCTTTTGCAGATGAGCGGAGATTGGGTAGTTGGTAACTCGGCGCCGTAATTCGTTGATCTGCGGTCTGGCCCGCAATCAAAGTACCGTTAAGCCAAGATCGCTCAAGTAGCGGTAGGTCTCGTCATAGAAGCCGGGTTCCCGCGTGGCGTCACGGGCATCGCCCTCCGGCACCACGATCACCATGCCCTGTCGCGCGCGGGTGAGCAGCACACGATAGGCGTTGAGCTGATAACGCTGGCTATGCGGCTGCAAGATGCGCTGCCAGCGGTCGCCACGGAAGCTGAAGTGCTGCCAGCCATCGCGGGCCCGACGGAAGTCGGCGTCCCAGGCCATGCAGGTCCAATCCAACTCCAGACCCTGCACGTGGAACTCCGTGGCGACATCCTCCAGGTAGTAGCTGCTACGCACGTCGGTTTTGTCGTTCAGGAACCAATGCACCGGGTCCATGGGTGAGCGCACGTCGATGGCGTAGGGCTTGAGACGCTGTGCCTGGCTGGAGACGACCAGCCCGAAGCGTTCGGTGCCGCGAGCCTGCTCTCGAACCCAGGCTCTGGCGTCCGCGAATGAGCGGCTGAGCGCAATCGGGTAACGCGCTTTGAAGCCTTCGTGCAGCGATCGCGCCTGATCGATGTCGCCGTCCAGCGCGGCCTTCACCCAGGCGCTTACGGTCTCGGCACGGAAAGATCGCATCGAGATGGACAGGTGCAACTCCGGGTGAAAGTGCACCCGCTGCTGCGCGGCCATCTGCTGCAACAGCGCCGTCGCCTGATACTCCCGGTGGTGGAGGTTGGGGCTGGCGTAAACGTGCCAGGCGGGATAGCGGTCGCGAATCGCCTCCAGCCAACCACCGATGCCGGCCTCGCCGGTGTTGATCTCCTGTCCGCCGCCAACGAGACAGACAATCACGGCCCAATCAGGATGGCGGTCCATGCAGGAAATGAGGAATTCGGGCTCTGACTGATGGAAGTCTGGATAGCCCTTCTTGCGTCGCATGAAGCTGGCCGTCTGCGCCAAATCCCAGGCGCGCTGCGCTTCATCGAAGAGGGCGACGTGTTCTATCGGCGGGCGGTCCGGGTCTTTCAGGCCCTCGTCGCGGAAGTGATGAACATTCTGGATAAACGCCTTGATTTCACTTTTTGCTTTTCCTTTACGGGCCCGCTCGCCGCGTTTTCGAGCCTGCGTCACACGATCCCGCGCCAGTGCTTCGTGCAGGATGCTGACCAGCGGCCCATTGCCCGAGAGAAAGACACTGTAGAGATCACCGTCCGGATCGATGTGCTGCGTTGCGATGTTCAACCCCACCAGCGTCTTCCCGGCGCCCGGCACCCCCGTCACAAAACAAATGGCCTTGCGTCGCTGTGCGCGGCTGCTGGCAATGATGGCTTCCAAACTTGCGCTGGTTTGCGCCAGATTGATGGCCCCGGCATCACTGCGCGAGAGTGCATGCACGTTGTGGCCGGCGTACAGCGCGGTCGCAGCCTCCACGATGGTTGGCGTGGGTTGATAACGACCCTGCTGCCACACCGCGGGATCAATGGTTTCGTTGGGGTAGGCAGCCAGCACTGAGCGGATGGTTTCGGCCAAACCCGCGGCGTTGGTGGCCAGTGCAGAGAGCACGCCGTCGCCCTTGGCATCGTGAATCGGCTGCGCCAACGCGGCCTTTGCCGCTGTGGAAATCAGAATCGGCGCAATCACAGCATGGTGACTGGTCTCGTGAAAGTGCTTGAGGTCGAGCGCGTAATCGGTGACCTGGTCCAGCGCGTGCGCGGGATAATCTTGCTCGCCGACCTTATATTCCAGAACAAACACCACCCCACGCAGTAGCAATAGCACGTCGATACGCCGCCCCATCCGCGGGATGGCGTACTCGAAATGCAGCGTGCCGTCGCCAAAGTCGGCCAGCAGTGGGGGTAGCAACTGTTTGAGGTGCTCAATCTCAGACAGCCACGCCGCGCGCTGCGTGTCTTCAACCGCAAAATTACTGGCCCGCGTCAACGCGCCGAGGATGGCGTCGTCGCCTTCGTTCAGAAATATCTTGGCAGATTGCGAATAGGCGGCGCGGCGCATCGCCTGAGCTTAACGCAGCGCGGTCAAGGGTTTTGTACCCTCTAAGCCCAGCCCGCCCTGCAGGGCGCCTCATCTTCTTTGATCGATCCGAGACATGACCGCCCAACCACCAGAGTTCTTGTCTGTTACCCGCCTCGCCGAACAGATGGGCATCGAGCTCGCAGAGCTACGTGCAACCTTGCAAAGTGTTGGTTGGATGTCCAAAGCCGAAGAGGGTTGGTCACTCACACCTGCCGGCGAGGAAGCGGGCGGAAAGTACGTCGAGAGTAAGCGCTTTGGCCGCTACATCGCCTGGCCCTCAAGCACGGCAAGTGACCCGCGTGTCGGCGGCAACGACGTCCCTGCACCCGATATTGCCGCCGGACAACTCACGCCGACCAAGATCGGAGAAGAGCTGGGTCTATCGGCGACTCGTGTGAATTTTCTGCTCTCCGAGCTGGGCTGGATCGAGAAAGGCCTCAAGGGCTGGAGGCTCACCAAACAAGGCACGAAGATCGGTGGCGTCCAGCGCGAGCATCACCGCTCCGGCATTCCCTTCGTGGTTTGGCCGGCGCAGCTGTTGGAGAACAAAAGCTTCAAAGACAGCGCCGCCCAAGTGCTGGGTAGTGATTCTGCGCCGACCAGCACGGATGGCCCGACGGGCAGCAATGGTGGCAGCGGCTTCCGCGAAAAGTTTGAGGCCAAACACCGCGCGACGGACGGTCACTTCGTCCGGTCCAAAGCCGAGATGCTGATCGACAATTGGCTCTACATGGCCGAGATCGTTCACGCCTACGAGCGCAAGCTGCCGATCGAGGAAGAGATGTACTGCGACTTCTACATTCCCACCGGCAAGGTCTACATCGAATACTGGGGGCTGGAGAACGACCCCAAGTACCGGGACCGCAAGGCGCAGAAGCTCGCCCTTTACGGGAAGTACGGCTTCAACCTTATCGAGCTCAATGATGCCGACGTGCAAAACCTCGATGACGTACTGCCGCGCCTGCTCCTAAAGTTCGGCGTGCAGACCTACTGAGGTCGCCGAGGCAGACGAGGCGCTTCTTTCTTGGCCTGCAAGTGCCGCACGTGCTGCCGATGCGCTCGGTCAGTTGCGCGCGTGGGCGCTAGCCGCTCCGCTTGAATCGCGGCAACGATACGGCTGACCTCCGCCTCGGACAGCACCGGGACGCTCTTGCTTTTGATGTAACGGGTGTATGCACCGCCGATGCAGACATTGGGCGGCATCGGCGTCTTGAACGTGCATTCACCCATGAACACGACCACCGAGTGCAGCACTTCAGGACTGAGGCTCAAGGCAGTCTGCAGCGTCTTCAGGTGCTTGTAGTTCTGGCGCAGCGGGTTCTGAAACGTGTGAGTGCGCCGGTAGATCTTCTGCGTCCAGGTCGGCTGATGCTCCGAACCGAAAATCCACCCCTTGTAGTTCTTCGTCTCCACCACGAACACCCCGAAGCGCGACACGATCACATGGTCAATCTGCGTCGTGCCGTCCGCGGTCGGCAAGGTCACGTTATGCAGGGTCGTGTACTGGTCCTTGGGCAGGAACAGCCTGGCGGAAAGCCCAGCGGCCGATTCACCGAGCCAGCCCTTGAAGTAGGGCGACTTGAAGAAGCCGATGATGACCGCGAAGACAAATAGCCCGAAGAGGCCGGTAAGCGCCGTGTTGACGATGGCGTCCATCAGGAAGTTGTCCCCTCATTCGGTTGATGTGTACGATACGAAAGCATCGTACACATTCGGAGCGCCCATGCGTACCAACATCGTGATTGACGAACAGCTGATGAAACAGGCACAGGCTGCCGCGGGCGTGAAGACCAAGCGCGAGGCGGTGGAACAAGGCCTGAAGGCGCTCATTACCCTGCAGAAGCAACGGGAGATTCGCAGCCTGCGCGGCAAGCTCAAGTGGGAGGGCGATCTAGACGCCATGCGCCGCG
>NZ_JBLYYB010000098.1:0-14293 GCF_048549895.1 Hydrogenophaga sp. | reverse complement strand
GTTTGAATGTGTATACAAGAAGCCTTGCGAAACAAGTGGAGCTCGACCCTAGGTGATGAACGTGCTTTCATGGGTCGGCAGTATCAAACGGGTGAGGCGGTGGACGCTGTGCTCAGCGACTCATTCGACCTGGTGGGTCAGGTTGATATGGGTGATCACTGGGAAGCCACGTTTGACTTCAACGCCATGCTCTTCAACCACGGCACAGCGCCAGAAACGACGGTGGATTTTGTCACGCATGGAAGGACTTTTTGGTACTCACGTCGGGTCCACCTGAGTGTCAGTAAATAGCCCAGAAGAAGAATGGCTTTTAAGTCGGTGCGCCTCCACTTCATGCATTCCTTCGACCTCTTTTGCATACAGCATCATTCAATGGCTCACTGACTGAAGCTGGTTGATGACTGAGAATCAAACACAGCCCATACGCAGCTCGGCTCAGGCCAGACCACTCAAAAACGGGCTGGGAAGGCTTGCTGGCGCGAGGGCAACCTTGGCGCATCACGGCTCGCGTGGACAACCGCTCCCGGGCCCGCCCTCGAGGTGGGCCATCAGCACCGGCGCCATCGAGCGCAGGAGCTGCACCGGCAGACCAGAGGTGAAGCGGTGGTCGGCCGCGTTCGATCCCACCACGTAGGCGGTCACGCTGCCGAAATGCCGCGGCCCCAGGTAGAACACGAAAGTGGCGGTGCGGTTCAGGGCCAGGCCGCCGCGCCCGTTCACCACAACGCGGTTGTCGCCGGTGCCGGTCTTGCCGCCGGGCGACAGGTCGTCCCCCGAGGCGGACTGGAAGCTGCCGGCGAGCCGCCGGGCCGTGCCCGCTTCCACCACCTCCGACAAGGCCTTCTTCAAGGTCTGTGCCACTTCGGGCGCCATGACCCGTTCACCCACCAACGGCGTGGGCCGCAGCGCGGTTTCCCAGGGCGTGCCCTGCGCGAAACGCAGGTCTGAAATGCGGTGCGTGGGCCGGCGGATACCACCATTGACGACGATGCCCATCAACTCGGCCAGCGCGGCGGGCCGGTCCCCGGAACTGCCCAGCGCCGTGGCCAGCGAAGGCACCAGGTGGCCGAAGGGGTAGCCCAGGCGGGCCCAGCGGCGGTGGATTTCCAGGAAGGCCTCCACCTCCAGCATGGTGTGGATACGCGCGTCCTGCGCATCTTTGGCGCGCGTGCGGAACAGCCACCGGTAGACCGCCTGGCGTTCGGTGGCGCTGGCGGCGATCGCTTCGCCGAGCGTGGCGCGCGGATGCTGCAGGCGGTAGGCCACCAGCCAGAGTTCCAGCGGGTGCACGCGGGCGACATAACCGCGGTCCGGCAAGTCGAAGGCTTCGAGCGCGAAGCGCGCGTGCAACTCGGCCACACGGGGCTCCGTGGGAGCCTTGTCGCCCAGGCGCGCCGACAGGAAGGCGGCCAAGGCTTCGGGCGACGCCGTGGGCTCCAGGTAGCGGAACACCGCGGTCAGCCGGTCTGCGCCGGGGCGCAGGCCGTCGAGCAGCATGGCGCGCAGTTCCGCCGGGGTGCGGTTGTCGGTCTTGCGCCAGAAGCGGCGCAGGAAGGCCTGGCCTTCGCGGTCGGCGAACAGGGCCAGGTAGGCTTGGCGGCGCGGATCGAGGTTGTCCTCCAGCAGCCGCGCGGTGCCGCCGGGTCCCTGGTAGATGGTGTGGCGCACGATCTCCTGCAGCAGGCGCACGAAGGGCAGGTTGATGGAGGCCTGCATGGACTCGCGCAACGTGGGTTGGCGCGTGTCGTCCTTGCGGTTGAAGTTGTGGAAGCTGTGCAGGCCGCCCCCGGTGAAGAACTGCTGGTGCGGGCTGGCAGAAAAACGCCGTTCCATCGCGGCTTCCAGCATCGCGCCCGGGCTGCGGTCGTTCGGGCCCGACAGGTATTGCACTGCCCAGCGGCTCAGACTGTCCTGCGGGCTGACTTCGGTGGCCTTCAGCGCTGCGGGCTCCAGCAGAGCCAGTCGGCCGTGCAGCTCGGCCACCAGTTCGAGGTAGGTCGCCAGCACGCGCAGCTTGGCGGTGGAGCCCAGCTCCAGCTTGCTGCCTTCGTTGATGTCCAGCGGCTGCTGGGTGGTGTCGGTCTGCACCCGGACCAGGTTGCCCTGCGGTGTGCTTTCCAGCAGGGTGAAGCTGTAGCGCACCCCGCCCAGGATGTCAGGTTGCAGCAGGCGCTCGCCCATCAGTCCCTGCGAGCTGGCGAAGGCCGGATCGGTCAGGCGCCCGAGGTAGGCGCTGACCGCTTCCTGCAGCTTTCCGTTCAGCGTGGTGCTGGCCTGGGCGTCGAGCCGGTCCAGGCTGTAGAGCGAAGTGCCGAGCAGGCCGGCCAGTTTGGTGCGCACGGCGGTTGTGCCCTTGCTCGCGGGGGAGGGTTGCAGCGGCGGGTTCTTCACCATGTCGCGGAACACCAGCGTCTGCCGCAGGGCGGCGTCGCGCCAGGCGGCATCGATGATGCCCGCCTCCGTCAGCAGGCGCAGGTGGGCGTCGGTGGCGCGGTCGAGGTCCTGCCGGCCTTGCGCGAGGTACCACGAGGGCCGGCGGTGGGCGATCATCAGCGCCACCGCCTGGCGCAATGCCAGGGCCCGGGCCGCTGGATCTTGCGCCTCGGCGCCGGAGCCCGAGAGTGCGACCATGGCTCCTTCGAAGTCGGTGCCGAACCACACCCACAGGCCATCGCCCAGGCCGTGCACTTCGCCGTGGCGCGGCGCGGCCGACAGCGGCACCGTGTTCAGGTAGTCCAGCACCAGTTGCTGGCGCACCGGCAGCGTGTCGGTGCCCTGCTGGTAGGCCCGCACCGAGGCCGAGGCCATCTGCCGCAGCTTCTCGCGCGCGTCGTGCGTGATGCCGCCGGGCGAATGGCGGTACTTCTCGATCTGCGTGGCCAGCGTGCTGCCGCCATGCGTGTCGATGTCGGAATCGATGTGGCTGCCCAGCTGCACGAGCACCGCGCGCGTGAAGCGCACCCAGTCCACCGCTGGGTTCATTTGCGGGCGTTCGGGGTCGAGCAGATCGCGGTTTTCGATGAACAGCAGGGCCTGCACCAGCACCGGCGGCATGCTCTCGAAGCTCTCGAAGCGCCGGTAGGGGTAGCGAAAGGCGTGCAGCGATTCGCGGCTGCAATCGAGCACCGTCAGGCCCGTGTGGGTCTTCTCCGCGTAGGGGGCAAACCAGCCGCGTTCCAGGTGGGACCGCAGGGCGTCGTCCTGGCGCGACTGCTCCGCGATCTCGAAGCCGCGCTCCTGCAGGCGTGTGGTGAAGGTGGGAATGCCGGCGTAGCCCATGCGCTCGTCGAACGGGCCTTGCACCGGGAACCGGATGTGGTCTGCGGGACCGGGGGCGACGTGGTGTCTCAGGGTGTGGGCGTAGCCGCTGAGTTCGCGTGCCTGCCAGTAAGAGGTCTGGATCTCGCGCCGCAACAGCATCGCGGCGACTGCGCAGACGATCAGCAGGACCAACTGCCACGGCAGGCGAAAGCCGGTCGGAGCCTGGTACCCCGGTGAGTCGCCGATGCGTGCCGTGTGCGGTTTCTCCCCGATGCGTTGATCGAACATTGTGTGCCCCATTGCTGAAAAGCACCCCGAGAGATCCTGTACGCATGCCGGCGAAGTATCGAGAAGGCAGCCGATGCCGGTCCAAATGGTGCCGCACATTGGTCCTCGGTGGTCTCCATCTTGTCCCTGTGCAGGGCCTGTGTCACGCATGGCATGGACGGGTGGCGACTGGGAACCGACCGGCAACAGAGCAACGAGAAAGCGATCACAGAACGGCCTGCCTGAGGGCTTCGACGACAAAGACAGCACCTCACTTAATTTTGATCTACATGACGCAGACACCAATCCGGCGTCCTTGGTGTTGACGTAGCCGAGCTGATCACTGAACAGGATGTGTGGCCAATCGATCACCGTCAGCCACGAACGTGGGCATCAAGCAGCGCGCGCTGGAGATGGGGCCTTCCTACACGTCAACTTTGCGGGAACAGACCGACCTGGCTGCGGAGATGAGGACGCAACACATCACTGATCTCCACCGCAAAGCCTGCGGCTCAACCTGCTCACCTCCGCACGCGCAGGAAACAACCTGAAAGAGGGCATGAACACCGCAAGTGGAACCTAGAGTCTTTATTGACTTTTCCGTGCCAGAGTTGGCAAAACTTTCCTCGCCATGCGGCGTGGCGCTCAAATTCCAAGCGTATTTCCTCAATCGGTAGTAGATTGTCAGCAGGAGTTCGCATGTCCTTCCCAACCCCTCAGAACGAAGTGCAACGCCTGGCAGCGCTTCGGGATTTTCAGGTTCTGGATACGCCACCGCAGAAGCTGTACGACGACATCACCGAACTCGCCGCCAACATCTGCGACATGCCCATGGGGCTGATTTCATTGATCGACGCTGACCGCCAATGGTTCAAGTCGCGCCACGGTGTGACGCTCACCGAGACCCCACGCAGCGAAGCCATCTGTGCGCACACGATCATGGACTCCAAGAGGGTGTTTGTGGTCAGCAATGCCCCACAGGACCCGCGCTTTTCGGACTTCCCTCTCGTATCCAGCGGTGTGATCCGCTTCTACGCAGGCGCACCGATCACGACGTCAGATGGTCATGTTCTAGGCGCTGTGTGCGTGTTGGATAGCCGACAACGTGAGCTCCTGCCGCAGCAAATGCGTCAACTGCAGAACTTGGCCGATCTAGCGATGAATCTGATCGAGAATGATGGGCCCAGCCAGCGCAAATTGAGCCCGATTCCGAAATCGGCACAAAAGGACGTCTGGACCATCAAGAGCGTTCTCGATGAGGGGCGCGATATGTGCTCCTTCATCGATTCGCAGCACCGGTTCCAGTATGTCAATCCAGCCTACGAGACTCACTGGGGCCGACCGCGCGCGAGCCTTATAGACACACACGTCGGTCAACTGGTCGGGCGTCGGATCTATGAGGATGTCATCAAGGCCGGAATCGATCAAGCGCTCGCTGGACAGGAGGCCCGGCTCAGCCTAGCCCAGGATTACCCAGGCGTAGGGCTGCGCCGCATGGAGGTACGTCTCATCCCGGCGCGCGGCGAAGATGGTGAGGTGCGGGGCGTGGTCGAACAATCCCGTGACATCACCGAATTGACCCAGCAAGCCGATGAACTGCGCGAGCACGTGGCGGGGATGGACAGGCGTCGAGCTGCGCGAGACAGATTCTTGCAGGCTGTCTCGCACGACCTCAAGGAACCGGTGAATGCCATCAACAACGCCACGCCCATGTTGATTGAGCAGCTCGACGGCAAGCTGGAACCCTTGGAGGAACGGTGTCTGGGCTACATCGCCCTTGCCGGAAAGCGCTTGGCTCGATTGCTGGAAGACATGCGGCTGCTCGGAGAACTGGAAGCACACGGACTGGATAAACGTCGCCACTCGGTCCGAGCGATGGTTCTGCAAAGTATGGAGCTGCTGAAAGACCCGATTGCGCAGCGACAGGCCCAGCTGAATCTGAATGTGGGGGGAGAGCTGGTAGTGGACGCGAACGCATTCGAACTGGGTTTGCGGTGTGCGATCGAGTATCTTCTGCGGTGCACTGCTGCGAGACCTGCACACATGGAATTGAGCTTGAATTTCGACAACGCCACGGCTCGGCTGTCCATCACCGATCGAAGCATCTTGATGCCGCAGAGTTCCCTAGTGACTGAGCAAGGCACCCACTTGGACGCAAAGGCCGTGAGCGCCAGGGGGTTGCCGCTGTCGCTGGCGATTGCGCGGCACATTGCTTCATTGCACGGCGGATGGCTGCAAGAGGACAAGACACCAGAGGGTTGGCCTCGGCAGACCTTTTTACTGCCGCAGGGGGATCTTCCGTGAAATTCGAACGTGTACTGCTCATCGATGACAACGAGACCGACAACTTCTTTCACAGTATCGCTCTGGAGAAAGCCGGCTTCAACGGTGAATTGCTTGTTTTTGAGCAACCTGCAGAAGCTCTGGCTTATTTGTTGCAGGACCAGATCTCGGTGCCCACTTGTGTCCTGCTGGACATCAACATGTCGCAGATCAACGGATTTGAAGTGGCCCGAACGCTTGCGGGGCGCCTCAAGCCGCGCGCACTCTTCAGCCTCTTCGTGCTCAGCTCTTCGAACTGGTCCGATGATGTTAATGAGGCCAAAAGAATTCCGCTGATCGCTGGATTTTTGGTGAAGCCTCTGACTGCCGCCGTAGCAACGTTGCTCTTTCAATCGAATGAACAAAGTTCCGATGCACCGTCGAGTTGACCCACCGGGTAGCTGATGCAGCGGGCGAACCTTGTGGGTCGTTTGGTTTTTGAGAAGAGCCGATCTGTCGGCAAACTTGGAGTTCAACGCTTCGTCAAACAGCATAGTGGGCAAACAGTCAACGAAGTCGGCGGCTTCTACTGCGCTGAACTGCGCGTCAAGAGATGCCCGAACTGTCCTGACGCAGCTGCCAGCGGCGTTCGAGCACTTCAATGAGGTCCACCCACACTCGAGCTTGAGGATGAAATCGCCGTGCGAGTTCAGGCGGCAACGGGTTGAGCAGTCACGCCACGCTCAACCTGATCAACCGACGCTACATTGCGTATAGGCCGTGTCTGTAACTACGGGGGGCAAGATCAGGTGCTCGTGAAGAAGCAGCTGCGCCGGGACCAGATGGCGACATTCTTCGTCAACGAGCCTCCGTGTTTGACGGGCATGGAGGTTTGCGGTAGCGATCACCACTGGGCCCGCACGCTGCAGGCAATGGGGCACACCGTGCGCCTGATGGCTCCGCAGTTCGTCAAGCCCTACTGCTGGAACGACGCCATCGGCAACAAGGGCGACATCGACATGGTGTCGGTGGGCTTGGTGTACCGGTTCGGGGGCCGACGCCCCAACCGATTCAGCGTGCCGCGGCGCCAGAGTCCATGGTTATGGTCGCGCCACCGGCGCCGGCTCCCATCGTCGTTCAGGCCCCCAACCGGCGCCAGTTGCCCCTGCGGTGATCCCGCCCAAGCGCGTGAGCCTTTCTGCCGAATCGTTGTTCGGCTTTGACGCGGACACCGTGAAGCCTGAAGGTCGGATGGCGCTCGACAAGTTTGCCCGCGATCTGGCGGGCGCCACGTTTGACTCGATCCGTGTGGAGGGACACACCGACCGCCTGAGCTCGAACGCTTACAACCAGAAACAGCCGGAACAGCGCACCGCGGCGGTGAAAAATCACCTCGTGACTTCCGCTCGCCTGGATGGAGCGAAGATCTCGGCTGTCGGCAAGGGCGACACTCAGCCGGTGACGCGCCTGCAAGACCGTAAGACTGTAAGGGCATCCAGCGCATCACCGCGCTCGTGGCCTGCCTGCCTGCAGCCCGATCGCCGCGTCGACGTGGAAGTGATCGGCACACGCTGAACAAACTGCCCAATTGCCCTGTTGGAGCCGTCAATCTGCCGTGGGACGGTTCAATCTGGAACACCCCCCCCCGATCCACAACTGGACATACCGGGCCGCACAGGCGATTCGAGAGCTTGGGCTTGTTCGAATGGGGTATCCACAATATATGGTGGCTGGCAACATTCAATTCGTGGATTATGGGTACATGACGCTATTGCCCAGCGCAGCGGCTGCTTGCCGTGATTGGCTCAGCACCACGGGTTCGCCCGTCGCTGGATGAATAGCCTTGCGGTCGAGCGCAGTGAATACCTTTTGTGGAAGGACACCGATGATGCCTTCACCCCGTAGGGGGCGTATCTTCTGAACCAGGACCAAGAGTGAGTCATGCACATCGCAAAACATTCCCTCGTATCCGCACTGGCTGCCTGTGCCTTGCTGCTGTTTCCTGCGACCAGCATCGGCGAAAGCGTGCTGGTTGGCTCGGGAAGCGCCAGTGCAGGTCAGGAATTTCGTATCGTCATCCCGAGCGTCCTGCGCGTGTTGGAAAACAGGTACCCCGTATCCCTGGTCGCAGAGTCCACTGGCAACTGGAGTGCCCAGCAGCGGCTGGTGGTGGCGTCCAATATGAAGCGCGGGTTCTGCGTCACCTTGCGCGTGAGCGTTCCTGAAGTGCAAGCCTGGCGCCTGCGCACGCCGCAGGTCCGTGACATCACACAAGAGGCGGTGCGCGATGGTTACCGCTTATGTGCGTCGGGTCCGGGCCGCTACGCGCTGGTGTTGAATCACGAGTTCGATGCGGCAACACAAAGATCCGCATTTGGTGCCTTGCTTTGGCCAGTGCAGACAGACATCACTGCACTTTGAACCGGACACAGGTGCGCGAGTTAGGGATCTTCAAGTGGTGGTGCAAGGTCGCAGCGCGGCTCATCGCCGATCTTTGTGGAAAAGCAATGCCAGCGTACTGAACTGGAGGAAGGTGCACCAAGTCCGGGAGACTGGAAAACAATGCCTCACCCAGTCAATAAATCAGGATCTCGAGGCGCCAGATCACGGGGCTGGCCGATGTGAACACCATCGCGAGCGCCACGGCGGCTCTGCGTCAGCCAAGTTGGGCGCCCAGCGAGGATGCCGGCTTCACAGTGCGTCCCTTATTTAAACCGGGACGTCGGTTTGGAAGTCGGCCTGCTCGGGCGTGGGTAGCTCCAGGTAGAAGGTGCAGCCCTGGCTGGGCGCTGTATCGCACCAGATACGGCCACTGTGGCGCTCGGTGATGCGGTGCACCAGCGCCAGCCCGGTGCCCACACCTTCGTAGTCCATCGAATGGTTCTGGCGCTGGAAAATGACGTGGCCTTCAAGAAGCAGATGACCTCCACGATCTGCGTCTCCAGCACGCGGCGGGAGGTCTCGGATGGAGGTCGGGGCCGGCTTGATCGCGCCGTTGATGACCTCCATCGCGAGGGTTTCGATCGCGCGGAAGGCCGCATTGGCTCGGTCCTCCAGCGTCGAGACGCCGGGCAGGACGATCCTGCGCTCGTAGAGCCATTCCTCGGCGAAGGTCACCAACTCGGCCTGACTCGCTGCGTCCCGTGCGCGCATGGTGAGCGTGGCGGCCAGCTCCCTTTCTATTTCAGGCGCAAAGACCTCAAACCCCAGCGTCTGCCGTGCCCAGGTGCGCTGCTCGCGCAACCGGCGTTCGACGGAACCTTCCGCCTGGGGACCGGCCTTGCCACGGTAGATCGACTTGATGGTCGCGATGGCCGTGGCATCAGTCCCCAATTGGTTGGCCAGCACCTTGACCATGTTGGCCGGAAAGCTGTCCGTCACGCCGGCCAACCTGCCAGTCAGTCCAAGAAACATGAGCTGGAGGGCGTAGCCCAAGCGCAAATCTAGAGGCGGCCGCCCGCGCTTAGCGTTGCCATCGTCATCGACGCGGCTGACGATGGGGATCGCTGCGAGCTGCTCGTCGCTGAGCCTGCAGTGCTCGATCGCCTATGCCTCCGTCATCTTTGAGGGAAGCTGTTGCTTGCCGAGGAACTTGTACCGGTAGCTCGCCATCGCGCCTCCAAAGACTGGATTGCGAGTCACTATACGGGCACTGGGCCGCAGACGCCCGGCGAGTCCGCTTGACCAACTAGTCAGCTGTGAATCGCCCAGCACCACGATGACGACGCCGATCCACTTGAACTGTCACTGGAGGTAGTGGAACCCGGCGTACAGGTTTCGGGTCGTTTTCGGATTTTGTCGACGATTCCCAAAAAACCGAGATGACCCCAGACCGAGCACGACGCCGTGGATCACATCGCGCGAGACGTGCCATGCCAGCCAGCGCGCCAGGCGACTCCACGCGGCAATCAACCAGAACGCGCCGGTAATCAGGGCCGTCAAGGCCAACACCGCCGGCATGTCGTTGGTAACCACCACCGTGTGGCCCAGCGCCGCTGCGCCTACCGCCTTCATGGGCTGCACCGGCATAGGCACGCCAAAGCGCAAACCCACTATGACAAGACTCAAGCCGAAGACCAGCAGGATGGAGGAGGGCTGCACGCCGGCGACCACGATTAAGCCGACCAGAAACGGCTGCAAGGTGCCCGGGTCGCCGCTCCAGGAGGCATCCGACAAGGGCTGTGGTGCGGACAAGGCTTCGCTGGGCTCGGTGGCGGTCGTCATGAGGACGCTTTTGCGGTATCGCCGAGCGCCGGACTCAGGAGGATGGATTCATGGAGTCTTGATGGGGAACAAGCGGCAAAGGCTGATGCCGTGAAGCGCCCTCAGTGCCCGTCCAGTGGCTTCAACTGCTGCAGCAGCGAGGGCAGCAGCTCCGACACCGTAGGGTGGATGTGCACAGTGCGTGCCATCACGTCGCAAGGCTGTCCAGCGGCCATTTGGTCCAGCAGACTGTGCACCACTTCGTCGCCGTTGAGGCCGAGGATGGCCGCGCCCAGCAGAAGCCGTGTGTCGGCGTCCACCAGCACCTTCATGAAGCCCTGGGTCTCACTCGCTTCGCGCGCACGGCCCACCTTCTGCATCGGCATCTTGCCCATCAACACCCGCCGCCCGCTCGCGCGGGCTTCGGTCTCGGACATGCCCATGCGGCCCAGCGCCGGGTCGATGAAGAGCGCATAGCAAGGGATGCGGTGCGAGATGCGGCGCGGGTCGTTGTCGAACAGGTTGGCCACCACGATCTCGTGGTCGTTCCAGGCGGTGTGGGTGAAGGCGCCTTTGCCGTTGCAATCACCCACCGCCCACACACCCGCTGCGCTGGTGCGGCACTGATCGTCCACCTCGATGTAGCCCTTGGCGTCCATGCGGATGCCGGCGTGTTTCAGGCCAAGCCCGTCGGTGTTGGGCCGGCGGCCCACGGCCAGCAGCACATGGCTGGCAACGATGGGTGCACTTTCGCTGGCGCACTGCGCGCCCACCGCGATGCCACCGGCGGTCGGCGCCAGCGACAGGCAATCGGCCTCCAGCTCGAAGCGCACACCTTCCGCCTGAAGAATCTCGCGAATGCCGTCCGACACGTCGGTGTCTTCGCGCGGCAGCAGACGCGCCGAGCGCTCCACCACCGTCACCTGGGCGCCGAAGCGGCGCATCATCTGCGCGAACTCTAGGCCGATGTAGCTGCCGCCCACAATGACCAAGTGCTCGGGCACGGTCGCCAGCTCCATGATCGACACGTTGTCCAGGGTGGGCACGTCGTCGATGCCCTGCAGTTCCGGGCGCACCGCGCGTCCACCCACGTTGAGGAAGATGCGCGGAGCGGTCAGCTGACGGCCATTCACCTCCAGCGTGGCCGGCGCCACGAAGCGCGCCTCGCCGGTGATCACCTCGGTGTGGGCGAGGCCACGCATCCATGCCTCCACCGCCTTGCGCGAATGCAGCACGATGCCTTCCTTGCGCGCCTTCACCCGCGCCATGTTCACCCGGATGTCGCCCGCATCAAAGCCGTACTCGGCGCCGCGCTGCGCCTGGCGCACGGCACGCGCGCTAGCCACCAGGGTCTTGGTGGGCACGCAGCCCACATTCACACAGGTACCACCGAAAAGATGGCGCTCGATCACGGCGGTGCGCAGCCCATCGCGGGCACAGCGCGCGGCCAGGGCGGGGCCTGCCTGGCCAGCGCCGACGACGATGGCATCAAAAACTTCCTTGGGCATGCGGGGGATCTCTGGATTGGTGTAAACGACCCTGTTGATCATGTACCTTGGGTATAGGTGCTGTCGACCCATTCAGGCGCGGCCTGTCCTGCGCGTCGGAATCCACTAGAGAGACACCCATGGGCACCAACCGCAGTGTTGAGTTTTTCGACCGGCAATTCGAGCGGTAGATTTACCTTGTGCCAGGCGGCACGATGGTGGTGAACGTGCTGCTGGACGGAACGACCTACATGGACAAGTTCGACCCTAATGCCCATTGCCTGATTCCGCGGAGTTTCCTGCAGGCGCAATATTCCTGCTGGCAGGTGATCCCCTCTGCATATCGGGAGTTTGCAGCACTGGGGGACAAGGTGAAGTCGTTCGCCACCACCGGCAGCAGCTCTCACCCATGTCCAGCATGGTGAATGTCGAGATCGGGGCGGCGCGGGAGAAGGTGGCGCGGGAGAGGGTGGCCCGCATTGCCTGAAATAGTCAGCTCTTCCGGAATTGTCTTAGTAGCACCCCTGTGCCAAGTACCAGGCCAAGCAGAGCCAAAAGCAAAATCAGCACCGTTGGCGCCATCATCAAGCCCATTCCGCTCATTCCATCCATACAGTTCTTCATGGTCATTCCCGGGGTTCGTGTGTAAGTGGTCAGACTATGGGTCTGTCGTGCTGATATCAGCCGCAGCAGCCTTTGGACCCGCTCGCCTGTACCGGGGGACACGCAACGGTGCCGTAGGAGCAGTAGACGCAGCAGTCGCCGGCCTTTGGCTTTAGTACTGCGCCGCACCCCTCGCAGTCGTAGAACCACTGACACGCATCCGTGGGCATGGTCTCGACCTTCGCGTGTCCGCAGCTTGGGCAGGTCAACACGGAGATCAGTTCCGGCTTCGATGTCACTTGGCCACCTTCACGGGTGTTGATGGGAAGCCGGCGTTTTCAGTGGCCCTCGAAAGGGTCGCCACATCTACCTTGGTGTCGTCGTACACCACAGTCGACTGCCGCTTGGCGAGGTCGCTCTTGATGGAGGCGACGCCAGGCACCTTTGATAGCGCGGCCTTGATCGTCACGGGGCAAGACGCACAGCTCATTGTGGGTACAGACAAGGTGACGGTCTGGGTGTCGGCGAAAGCACGACCAGCTGCGACGAGCGCGAGAAGAAAGAGTGCGGTTTTCATGTAAACCTCAATAGAACAGTGGGGCGACAAGAGGAAATCCAAGAACGACGAGGAGGAGGATCACCCCCATCACGAAAACAGCTTTCTGGGCATGCTTGCCCTCTGGCGTGGCACAGGCGCGATCGTCCTCGCACACAGGTGCGCGCCAAATCTTGCGCCAGGCCATGAAGAGGGCCAGAACGGCTATCGCAAGGAAGATGGGCTGGTACTGCTCGAAGGCAGCGATCTGTCCTATCCAGGCGCCTGACACGCCAATTAAGACCAGTACAAGTGGGGCAACGCAGCAAAGAGAGGCCAGAAAGGCGGCAAAGATCGCTGCCCCAAGCACAGGTGATGCGGAGCTCGTAGCTCCCTGTGTCGGCGGTTTCTCGGTTTTCATGCTGCCAAGACTAAGGCCGTACTAGGCTACGGAGTCAAGGCCATTGGCTCGGGATGGTCACTCCAGCGGACCTGGGCTCATTCAGAGCTACTGGTTTCGGTCGGTGCATGAAAGGAAGCGATCAGGGGGCAAGCCACTTTGCCCCGACCAACGCGGCAAGCCTTCACCAGGCCGGACAGAGCCAATTCCATGCGCGCCAACTCCGCTAACTTCCTTCGGATCTCGACAAGTTTCGCTTCTGCAAGGGCGCTTGCCTGCTTGCATTGGGCACCATCCTTAAGCCTCAGAAGCTCCCCGACTTCATCCAAGCTGAACCCCACACTCTGCGCGGACTTGATAAAGCGCAGCCTTTCAACGTCGGCAGCGCCATAGCGGCGGATGCTCCCGGCCTGCCGCGGTGGCTCGGACAGCAGCGTCTTGCGCTGATAGAACCTGATCGTTTCCACATTGACGCCGGCAAGGGCACCAAACTCGCCAATGGTCAGGTGATCGTTGTGCAGGTTCATTCGATGCTCCGTAGTTAGCTACGGTTCCAGCATAGCGCAGTCCAAGCTGCGAGCCCTGCTGATCGATGCTCGGCGCTGCGGTTTGTCTGCGGTGTCCATGCACCTCCGGCTGAGCGAATACAGACAAGCCAATGTCGAACTCGCTAAACGCCGCTACAAGTGGTTCTTCGAGGGACTCATGCATCGCCGTCACTCTCTGCTGGTCGATTGCCAAGCCATTGGCTATGTGGCGTGCTGTCACGAGATCGAGTGCAGACCTGACATCTTTGCAGTTCTCGGGGAACAACTTCGCTGAGGTCCATTGCCAGTCCAATACGCATGTAATTTTTACGTGTCCGTGGTCTCAAGACGGTCTCGGACATTCGCCCTCAAGGGCTTGAACAGTTGAAAGGGGCTATCACTGGTCGATTGCTGGCTGTATCGAGAACGGCGGCAGCGCCCCCGACAGCGGTCTTTCCGCAGAAGTCGCGGGCAGCCCCCTCGCTGGAATATGCGTTCCCAGTTCGGTCTGCACATGGATTTCATGCAGGCGTGTTGCCTAGAAGCATTCTGCGTTCCCATCGAGCTCCTAAAGAGTGGAAGCTTGGCGCTGCCGCCGCATCAACCGATAGACCACCGGCACCACCAGCAGCGAAAGCAGCGGTGCGCTGATCATCCCGCCGATCATGGGTGCCGCGATGCGCTGCATCACCTCGCTGCCGGTGCCCATGCCACAGAACAGCGGCAGCAGCCCGGCCACGATGGTCGC
>NZ_JBLYYB010000097.1:0-4330 GCF_048549895.1 Hydrogenophaga sp. | reverse complement strand
TTCCCTCGATCCTGTTCTTCTTTGCGGGTTCATCTCAAGCATAAAAAATAGCCGAGTGGTGGATCTTGGCACTGGAAATGGTGTCATCCCGCTTCTTTTGTCGTCCCGGATTGAAGCGAAGCAACTAATCGGCGTTGAAATTAGCCGGATGGCCTGAAAACAAACCTGTTGCAACCGCATCACTCCCATGCCAGCCATTTTCAGCGGCAGGCAATCAAAAAGGAAAAGACGATGAACGACATTTGTTCCCACATTTCATGCAGCTCGTTGATGCGCTCGGTGGTCTGCGCGATCATGGGCTTGAAGTAGGCCTCCACCTCGGGGTTGGCACCCGACTTGGCCACACCCAGCACGCGGTTGATGTTCAGGCGGGTGCTGGCCAGCCACTCGTCCATGACCTTGGAGCGGTGCTCCATCTCGATCACCTTTGTGGTGGCCTGCTGAGCAGCCTGCAGGCTGGTCCAGGCCAGCGCGGTGAGCGCCACCAGCAGCACCAGAACGCTGGCAAAGCCCAGGGTCAGGCGATGACCCATCTTGAGTCGGTTGAAGGACATGGGGTGTCTCCGGTAGAAAGGGAAGCAGCGCTTATTGCAGCGACTGCGTGGTGTCCATCAAACCCATGTCGGTGCTCGACATGAGGGCTTCGATGTCCATGAGGATCAGCATGCGTTCGCCCACGCTGGCGATGCCGGTGATGAAGCTGGTGTCCACGTTGGTGTTCATCTCGGGCGCGGGCTTGATCAGTTCGCCGGCGAGTTCAAGCACGTCGGACACCGAGTCGACCACCGCACCGACCACGCGACCGCGCACGTTGAGCACGATCACCACCGTGAAGCCGTTGTATTCCACCTTGTCGCAACCCAGCTTGATGCGCAGGTCCACCACCGGCACGATCACGCCGCGCAGGTTGACCACGCCTTTGATGAACGACGGCGCGTTGGCGATGCGGGTGGGCTCTTCATACGAGCGGATTTCCTGCACGCGCAGGATGTCGATGCCGTATTCCTCGCCGCCGAGGCGGAAGGTCAGGAATTCGGCGCTGGCCTTTTGTGCGGCCGCTGCGCGGGCGCTGTCGTGGCGGGCGATGTGGCTGGCTTCGTTGCGCATGTCCATGGGATGGGTCCTCGGTTGTCGGGTTGGTCAGATGAATATCGGCGAGTCCGGCGCCGGCTAAAGCGGCAATGAATGCCTCGAAAGTCGGACAGACCGGCGGATCACCGCCGTGGTGAATCAGAAAGTTCTCGAAATGCCGCCTCAATCGCGCAGCGTGTGCGCCGCATCCAGGCGAAACACGCGCACGGCTTCGGTCAGGCGTCGGGCCTGCTGCTGCAGGCTGTCGGCGGCGGCGGCGCTCTCTTCCACCAGCGCGGCGTTTTGCTGCGTCACCTGATCGAGCTGGGCCACCGCGTCGCCCACCTGCGAGATGCCGCTGGACTGTTCTTCGCTGGCCGAGGTGATCTCGCCCACCAGGTCGGAGACACGCCGGACCTGAACCACGATGTTGCTCACGCGTTCGCCCGCCTGCTCGACCAGCGCGGTGCCGGCTTCCACCCGCTCCACGCTCTCGCTGATCAGCCCTTTGATCTCCTTGGCCGCCTGCGCGCTGCGCTGCGCCAGGTTGCGCACTTCGGCAGCCACCACGGCAAAGCCACGGCCTTGCTCACCGGCGCGCGCGGCTTCCACCGCGGCGTTGAGCGCGAGGATGTTGGTCTGGAAAGCAATGCCGTCGATCACGCCGATGATGTCGCTGATCTTGCGCGAGCTCTCGGCGATCTGCTGCATGGTCTGCACCACCTGGCCCACCGACTCACCACCGGCCAGCGCCGCCTGGCTGGCGCCGCTGGCGAGCTGGCTGGCCTGGCGCGCACTCTCGGTGTTCTGCTGCACGGTGGCGGTCAGCTCTTCCATGCTGGCCGCTGTCTGCTCCAGGTTGCTGGCCTGCTCTTCCGTGCGTTGCGACAGGTCGGCGTTGCCGGTGGCGATCTGCGTGCTGCCGGTGACGATGCTGTCGCTGCCTTCGCGCACCTCGGAGACGATGCGCACCAGGTTGGTGTTCATGGTCTTGAGGGCCTGCAACAGCTGCCCGGTCTCGTCGCGCGAGCTGGCTTCGATGGTGGAGGTGAGATCCCCCGCCGCCACGGCCTGCGCCACGTTCACCGCCTGGTGCAGCGAACGCGTGACGCCGCTGGCCACCGTCCACATGATCCACAGCCCCACCGCCGACAGAACGCTCAGCAGCACCGCCAGCACCCAGAGGTTGCGACTGGCTGCGTTCTCGCGCAACCGCAGCTCTTGGGACAAGGCGGTGAACACGCCATCGACCAGGGTGAACTGCGCGTCGATCTGGCGGGTCAGCGCACCAAAAAATTCAACCGGTGAGTAAGACATGGCCTCGGCGGTGACCACGTGCTGGTCGATCAGCGCCAGCCCGTCGCCGGCCGCCTGCGCCGCCGCGCTCGCCGATGCGCCCAGCGTCGCCTGCAAGGCCGGCGAAGCGGCAAACGCCTTGTTCAGCTCCTTCTGTGCATTGCCCTGGTGCAGCCGGGAGAGCTGGCCCAGCGCACCCAGCCGGGCGCGCTGGGCCGAGGTGGCCTCGCCGCGCGTGAGCACCAGCGAGCCTTGCGCACGGGCCTGGCCCAGCGTCTCGGTGAGCTGCGGCAGGTGCGCCAGGGCGGCCTGGATCATCGAGTAGGTGACGGTCTCGGGATCGAGGCTCATGCCCGACACATCGGTCACGTCGCCCAGCAGCTGCAACTGCTGCTCGATCAGGGCGGTGTGCCGCGCGAAGCTCTCGGCGCCGTTGAGCGAGCGCTGGTCCACCGCGTTGGCCAGGGCCGTGAAGTCGTTGCGGGCAGCCTCCAGCTGACCGGCGAGCCGGGTGGAGGCCAGGTCGGACAGGGAGCCCTTGAGCCGGTCGAAGGCGGCGTCCACCTCACCACGTTTGACCTCACGGGGCGATTTCACCGCCTCGTTGCCGCCCAGATAACCCGCCGACAACCCCCGGTGCTGCTGGGACAGCTGCAACAGCTTGATCAGGTCGCCGGCAGGCGCGATGCCACTGGCCTCGCTGCGCGCGGCCTGGAAGGTCTGCAGTTCGGCCCGCACCGCGATCGACACGGGGGCCACGAGCATCAGCATCACCACGACGCCGATGAGAACGAACTTGTGGGCAAAACGCAGGTTGGCAATCAGTTGCTTCATGAAAAACTCAAGATCAGGTGCGCCGTGCAGCCGGCTTCGTTGCTGGACTGCGTTTGGGCAAAATCAGGCCATGGCCAAGGCCACAACCGACACAAGAAAGGCCTTTGCACGCCATGACAAAGCCCTCTCCTTGTGGAAGGTATCGGCTGGTGCCGGCGCGAATGAAGTCCGAAAAAACCTGACACGCGCGCCGCGCAGCGGCCATCTGCTAACTTGTGGCCATGAACGCCACGCCACCCCAACCCGAACACCTGTCATCCACCCCCTGGATCGACAGCGACCACCCCGCTGTGCAAGCCTTTGCGCAGCAGCACGCCCAGGGCCGCACCGCACGCGCGCAGGCGGTGTCGCTCAACCTCGCGGTGCGCGACCGGGTGCGCTACGACCCCTACCGCATCGATCTCAGCGACCACGGCATGACCGCCAGCACCGCGCTGGCCCAGGGCTTTGGCTGGTGTGTGCCCAAGGCGGTGCTGCTGGCGGCGGTGGCGCGCGCCTCAAGCATCCCGGCGCGGCTGGGTTTTGCCGACGTGAAGAACCACCTCTCCACCGAAAAACTGCGCCAGACCATGCAGACCGACGTGTTCGTCTGGCACGGTTACACCGAACTGTGGATCGACGGTGCGTGGCGCAAGGCCACGCCGGCCTTCAACATCGAGTTGTGCGACAAGTTCGGCCTGCTGCCGCTGGAATTCGATGGCGTGCACGACTCGCTGTACCACGCGTTCGACCGCGCGGGCCGCCAGCACATGGAATACGTGAACGAGCGCGGCAGCTTCGACGATCTGCCGCTGGCGCAGATCAGGGCTGCGTTTGCCGAGGTCTACCCCGCCATGGGCGCAGGCCAGCCGATCGAAGGCGACTTTGGTGCGGACGCAGCGCGCGAGGCCGCGCGCGGCTGAAGCCGGTCAGGTGGTGAAGCGGAACACCGCCGTGCTGGCCAGCAGGTTGGGCCAGCGGTGCACCTCTTCGCCTTCGTGCAGGCCAAAGCTTTTCTCGATGGTCAGGCCGTTGCGCCGCGCCAGCACCTCGAAGTCGGCGTGCGTGCCCACGCGGATGTTCGGCGTGTCGTACCACTGGTAGGGCAGGCGCTTGGTCACCGGCATGCGGCCCTGCACCACGGCCAGCC
>NZ_JBLYYB010000096.1:0-13154 GCF_048549895.1 Hydrogenophaga sp. | reverse complement strand
GGGCATCACCGCCGAGAACGTGGCCAAGGCCCACGCCATCACGCGCGACATGCAGGATGCGCTGGCGCTGGGCAGCCAGCAAAAGGCCAGCGCCGCACAAGACGCTGGCAAGTTCAAGGACGAGATCGTCGGCGTGAGCATTCCCCAGCGCAAGGGCGACCCGGTCGTCTTTGACACCGACGAGTTCATCAACAAGAAGACCAACGCCGAAGCACTGGCCGGTCTGCGCCCCGCGTTTGACAAGGCCGGCTCGGTGACCGCCGGCAACGCCTCGGGCCTGAACGACGGCGCCGCTGCCGTGATGGTGATGACCGCCAAGAAAGCCGCCGCGCTGGGCCTCAAGCCGCTGGCGCGCATCGCTGCTTTCGGCACCAGTGGCCTGGACCCGGCCACCATGGGCATGGGTCCGGTGCCCGCATCGCAGAAAGCTTTGTCCCGCGCCGGCTGGAAAGCGTCCGACGTGGACCTGTTCGAGCTCAACGAAGCCTTTGCCGCCCAGGCCTGTGCGGTCAACAAGGCGCTGGACATCGACCCCGCGCGCGTGAACGTGAACGGTGGCGCGATCGCCATCGGCCACCCCATCGGTGCGTCCGGTTGCCGCATTCTGGTGACGCTGCTGCACGAAATGATTCGCCGCGACGCCAAAAAGGGCGTGGCGGCCTTGTGTATCGGTGGCGGCATGGGGGTTTCCCTCGCGGTCGAACGCTGATTTGCCGGTAGATTCAAAAGCCTGTTGCAGGGCCGGGCGCGCCCTGCAACTCAACACACACAAACCAGAGGAGAACCCCCAATGAGTCAAAAAGTAGCGTACGTCACCGGTGGCATGGGTGGCATCGGAACGGCCATCTGCCAGCGCCTGCACAAAGAAGGCTTCAAGGTCATCGCCGGCTGCGGGCCCACGCGCGATTTCAAGAAGTGGCTGGACGAGCAGCAAGCCCTGGGATTCACGTTCCACGCCTCGGTGGGCAATGTGGGCGACTGGGCCTCCACCGTGGAAGCCTTCACCAAGACCAAGGCCGAGCACGGCACCATCGACGTGCTGGTGAACAACGCCGGCATCACGCGCGACCGCATGTTCTTGAAGATGTCGCGCGAAGACTGGGACGCGGTCATCGAGACCAACCTCAACTCCATGTTCAACGTGACCAAACAGGTCGTGGCCGACATGGTGGAAAAAGGCTGGGGCCGCATCATCAACATCTCGTCGGTCAACGGCGAGAAGGGCCAGGCCGGCCAGACCAACTACTCGGCCGCCAAGGCCGGCATGCACGGTTTTTCGATGGCCCTCGCCCAGGAGCTGGCCAACAAGGGCGTGACGGTCAACACCGTGAGCCCGGGCTACATCGGCACCGACATGGTCAAGGCCATCCGCCCTGACGTGCTCGAGAAGATCGTGGCCACCGTGCCCGTGAAGCGCCTGGGTGAACCCGGCGAGATCGCCTCCATCATCGCCTGGCTGGCCAGCGAAGACGGCGGTTACGCCACTGGCGCGGACTTCTCGGTCAACGGCGGCCTGCATATGGGCTGAGCCTGCCCAGCGCAGACAACCAACCCCGCTGCGGCGGGGTTTTTTGTGGGCGTTTTCGGGCGGTATTCAAGCGATCGTGACTCCGGCAGCGCGCTTATATTGACGTGATGTACAAGCCGCTTCCCCTGGAATCCCTGGCGCTCAACCAGCCGGTGCCCGTGAACATCTGGGACCCCAGGGGTGTGCTGCTGCTGCGCAAGGGCGAACCCATCACCTCCGAGCAGCACCGCGGCCACCTCATGCTGCACACGCCCATGGTGCTCGCAGCCGACTGGCAGGCCTGGGGCTACAGCTACACCGCCGCGCTTGATCGCATGGTGCGCGGCAACGAATCGCTCGGCAGCATCGCCGCGCTCGATGCCATGGTGCCGGTGCAAAACAAGCCGCAGCTTCGGGACGATCTCGCCGCCACCGAAGCGTGGCCCGACATTCACGCCGCGCTCACCACCTTGCTGCACCAAGGCACAGAGGCGGGCCAGTTCATGGAGCGGCTGGACCGCCTGACCGCTCGGAGTGAAAAACTCTGGCGCGAGCAACCCGACGACAGCCTGTTGGTGCTCGTGCAACTGCTGTTCGATGCGCGCATGCACTACAGCGCCACGCACGCGCTGCTCACCGCCGGCCTGTGCGCCCTGGTGGGGCCGTCGGCCGGCATGCAGCCGACCGAACAGCTCGCGCTCTCCCGCGCGGCCCTGACGATGAACATCGGCATGACCCGCGCGCACGACGACATGGCCCGCCAGGCGGGGCCGCTGTCGGAGCCGCAGCGCAAAACCGTGCGTGAACACCCGCAGCGCAGCGTCGAGGTGCTGCGCCAGCTCGGCGTGGCAGATGCCGCGTGGCTGCAATTGGTGGAAGACCACCACGAGCGCCCCGACGGCCAGGGTTACCCAGCCGGCAAAGCGGTCAACAGCACCGCCCACCACCTGCTGCAGATGGCCGATGTGTATGTGGCCTCCATCAGCCCGCGCAAGAGCCGCGGTGGCCTGCTCTCGCAACAGGTGGCGCGCGAGCTGTACCTGGGCACCGATCACAAGCCCGACCCCTTGGGCGCGCTTTTCATCAAGAACATCGGCTTCTACCCTCCGGGCAGCTATGTGCGCCTGGCCAGCGGCGAAGTGGCCGTGGTGGCGCGCCGCGGCGCCAAGGCCAACGCACCCGCAGTGCTCGCCATCGTCGGCCGCCAGGGCCTGCCACTGGGCGAACCCACCCTGCGCGACACCACCGACCCGACCTTCGAGGTGAAGGCGAGCCTGGCGCCCGGTGATGTGAAGGTGGTGGTCGGTGTGGCCAAGCTGCTGGCCCGGCTGTGAGGCGGGGGAGGGCGCGATGCCGCTTCGTGCTGTGGCTGATTGGATTCTGTTTGAGAAATAGCCCTTGAGGCTATTTTTTTCGCGGCCTGATGTGTCGTGGCTACAAAAGTGATTGAAATTTGTGATATTTTTCAACCATGGATAGAAATTCACGGCACCAAGTAATCAAGCGCGTGCAGGCGGACATTCCCCGCGGCGCCCCGTTTGATCTGGCGACCCTGGCGTCGCTCGGGGTGTCGCCTCAACTCGCTGCGCGCTACGCCGAGGGTGGCTGGCTCGTGCGTTTGGCGCAGGGTGTCTACGCCTTTCCCAACGACGATTTCGCGGTGCAGGGCGCATTGAAATTTTTGCAGCAGCGTGTGCCCGGCCTGCACCTCGGCGGTAAGAGTGCGTTGGCGTTGCAGGGCGTTCGGCACAACCTGGGAGGCCGCGAGATGTTGGTGCTGTGGGGCGATGCCCGCTTCGCGCTGCCGGCCTGGTTCACGTCGCGCTTCCCGGCGCGCTACGTGCACGCGAGCCTGTTCGATTGGCAAGGCACCGCGTTGGCCAGCACCACCTTGATCACGCCACCTGGAGCGCCCGATGGCCTGCGCGCGTCGGTTTCCGAGCGTGCCGTGCTGGAGCTGCTGTTTGAGGTGGGCACCCAACAGAGCCCTGAGGAGGCTCGCAACCTTTTCGATGGCCTGCGCTCGCCGCGCAAGGAACTGCTGGGCCAGTTGTTGTCCCGCTGCACCAGTGTGAAGACGGTGCGGCTGTTCCTCACCTGGGCGCGCGAGACCGGGGTGGTGGATGTTGATGACCTGCTGGCGCGCCACGCATTGCGCACTGGCAGCGACAGGCGCTGGATGAGCAGGCTCGCCGACGGCACCCTGTTGAGCTTGAAGCCCCATGGATAAAAGCTACGCCGATGCGGTCCGGCTGCTGCTGGCTGTGACGCCCGCGGTCTTTGCGAACGACATCTTCGCAATGAAGGGTGGTACGGCGATCAACCTGTTCGTGCAGGACATGCCCCGCCTCTCGGTGGACATTGATGTGGTGTTCCTCCCCTGGCAGATGCAGCGCGACGACGCGCTGACCGCGATCAACAACGAACTGGCCGCCATCGCGCAACGGGTTGCGCCGCTGGGTGTGCAGACGCGGTTGGTGCGCAGCAAGGATCTGGGCGATACCAAGCTGCTCGTCGAGAATGCCATCAGCCAGGTCAAGATTGAGGTGAATGTTGTGTTCCGCGGCACGGTGCTCCCGGTCGAGCGAAAGCCGCTGAGCGCAAAGACCCACGATCTTTTCGGTGTCGAGTTCGAGGCACCCATCCTCGCCCAAGACGAGCTGTATGCCGGAAAGCTGGTGGCAGCCCTGGACCGACAGCATCCGCGCGACCTGTTCGATGTGTGGCAGCTGTACGCGTCGGGAGGCCTCACCGAGGGCATGGCCGAGTGCTTCGTGCTGTACCTGGCCGGACACAACCGGCCACCACATGAAGTGCTGTTCGGCAACGACAAGGACATTGCCCTGGAGTACGAGAGCGCTTTCGTCGGCATGACCGAGGTGGACTGTACGCTGCAGACGCTGCTGGAGGCGCGCGCGCGGTTGCGTCAAGAACTGCCGCGGCGACTGACCTCGGACCACAGGCGGTTTCTGAGTGGACTGGTGCGCGCCGAGCCTGACTGGTCGCTCGTGCGCTGCGAGCACGCCGCCCAACTGCCCGCCTTGCGCTGGAAACTGGCCAATCTGGAAGCCTTCCGCCAGCGACGCCCCGCCGACTTCGCCGCACATGCCATGGCGTTGGACGCAGGCCTTGGTTTGCCGGTGCGTTCCGACGTCGGCCTGGATGCACGGGGATAATTGCCGGATGACTTTGCATTCCCACCGCCTCTCGGTCGCGCCCATGATGGACTGGACCGATCGGCATTGCCGCTACCTGCACCGTCTGCTCACCAAGCAGACCCTGCTCTACACCGAGATGGTGACCACCGGCGCGCTCGCGCATGGCAGCGTGCAGCGGCACCTGCGGTTCAACGCCGAGGAGCATCCCGTGGCCTTGCAGCTGGGTGGCAGCGATGCGGCCGAGCTGGCCATGGCCGCGAAGCTCGGCGAGCAGTGGGGCTATGACGAGATCAACCTCAACTGCGGCTGCCCGAGCGACCGGGTGCAGCGCGGTGCGTTTGGCGCCTGCCTCATGGCCGAGCCGCAGACGGTGGCCGATGGTGTGAAGGCCATGGTGGACGCTGTGTCGATCCCGGTCACGGTGAAACACCGCATCGGCATCGACCGGGTGGAGAGTTACGACTTCGTGCGCGACTTTGTGGGCACGGTGAGTGAAGCGGGGTGCAGCGTGTTCATGGTGCATGCGCGCAATGCCTGGCTGGACGGCCTGTCACCGAAGGAAAACCGCGAGGTGCCGCCGTTGCGATACGAGCTGGCTTACCGCCTCAAGCGCGACTTTCCCCAGCTCACCATCGGCATCAACGGCGGCATCACCACCAACGCGCAGATCGCCGAGCACCTGCAGCAGGTGGACGGCGTGATGGTGGGCCGCGAGGCGTACCACAACCCCTGGTTGCTGACCTCGTGGGACGAGACCTTCTTTGGCGCCGTGCCCAACACGATCACGCGCGAGGCGGTGGAAGAGCAGATGGTGAGCTACATGGAGCGCGCCTTCACTGAGGACGGCTGCCCCTGGTACGCGATTGCGCGCCACATGCTGGGCCTGCGCCACGGCCTGCGCGGGGCGAGGCGCTGGCGCCAGATCTGGAGCGACCACCGCTTGAAGCCCTTGCCGCCGCGCGAGGTGTGGGCCATGGCGCAGGAGAGCATCGCAGCCGAAAGCCAGCACGCACCCGCACCGGTGGCCTGACGCCAACCCCTTCAACAAGGCCCTCATGTCTGCACTGCCCCCCGCGTTGGACGCTGAACGCTTCGAGGTCGACACGCTGGCCGGCCGCGTGAGCGCCTACCGGGCCTGGCCGGCGTCGGGCGCGGCCAATCTGCCGCCGGTGCTG
Source organism: Hydrogenophaga sp. (assembly GCF_048549895.1). Taxonomy (GTDB): domain Bacteria; phylum Pseudomonadota; class Gammaproteobacteria; order Burkholderiales; family Burkholderiaceae_C; genus Hydrogenophaga. The sequence continues at coordinate 7,314 of NZ_JBLYYB010000096.1, read as the reverse complement.
CTGGTGCACAGCGTTAACGCCTCGGGGTCGGCGGCGGAGGTGGCGCCGCTGTTCGAACACTGCCGCCGGCGCCGCGCCGTGTACGCGCTGGATCTGCCGGGCTTCGGCTTCTCCGAACGCAGCGACCGCGTCTACACACCGCGCCTGATGACCGACGCCATCCATGCGCTGCTCGCGCACATGCGCCAAGCCCACGGCGTGGACGCGATCGACGTGCTGGGTGTCTCGCTGGCCAGCGAGTTCGTGGTGCGCGCACAGCAGGAAGCGCCCGACACGGTGCGGCGCGTGGCCTTGGTGAGCCCCACCGGTTTCAGCGGGCCGAAGCGGCGCTACGGGCCGCCGGGCAGCACGCTGTACCAGGCGTGGTTGCACAAGGTGCTCTCAAAGCCGTTCTGGTCGGAAGGCATCTACCGCAACCTCACGCGTCCCAGCGTGATCCGCTATTTTCTGGAGCGCACCTGGGGCTCCAAGCGCATCGACGAAGCGCTGTGGCGCTATGACGTGATCACCACGCGCCAGCCCGGCGCGCGCTTTGCACCGCTGCACTTTGTGTCGGCCGGGATGTTCAGCCGCGACATCAACACCTTGTACGAAGCTGTGGCGTGCCCGGTGTGGGTGAGCATGGCCACGCGCGGTGATTTCACCGATTACCAGGGCAAGGTGACGGTGGAGCAGCGGCCCAACTGGCAGTTCCACGCCATCGACGGCGGCGCCTTGCCGTACTTCGAAGATCTGGCAGCGTTCACCGATAAGCTCGACCCGTTCTGGGGCTGAGCTTCAGGCGCGGAACACTCAGGCCGCGGCTTCCAGGCCGCTCTGAAAGTGCTCGCGCATGCGCTGCACCGCCAGCGCGGCGTTGCGCTGCGCCAAGGCGGCCACGATGGCGCGGTGCTCGGCCAACGACTCTTCGATGCGCCCGGTCTTGAGCAGCGAGTTGTGGCGGTTGAGCTTCATCACCTTGCGCAGATCGGCCACCATCTGCTCGCGCCAGCGGTTGCGCGCCAGCTCCAGCACGCGCATGTGGAACTGTTCGTTGAGTGCGAAGAAACGGTCGCGCTCGCCTACAGCGGCTTCCAGTGCGTCGTGCAGGGTCTGCAGTTCGGCCAGCTCGGCGTCGGTGGCGCGTTCGGCCACCACACCGGCCGCGTCGGATTCCAGCAGCGCGAGCAGGTGGTAGACGTCGGCCAGGTCTTTCTCGGACACTTCGGTCACGTAGGCGCCGCGCCGCACCTTCATCGTGACCAGGCCTTCGGCGGCGAGCACCTTGAGCGCCTCGCGCAGGGGCGTGCGGCTGATGCCGTATTCCTCGGCGAGCTTGAGTTCGTCGATCCAGCTGCCGGGCTCCAGCTCGCGCTGAAAGATGCGCTGGCGCAGCAGTTCGGCTACTTCTTCGTAGAGGGCGCGGGGTGCGAGGGACAGGGCTGACATGGGCGGGATTGTAAGTCGCAAGGAATATTCTGCATCAATAATTATGAATGATATAAAATCCCGGCCGATCCCGTGTCATTTCAACCATTGCCTGCCATGAGCTCCACCAAGCCCGACATAGCGCCCGCCCCAACGCCCGAGTTCCCACCCGTTCCCCTCGAAGCCTGGGCCAAGGCCGCGCGGAAGTCAGCGCCCGGTGGCGACCTCGGGGCACTGGACTGGGTCACGCCCGACGGCATCCGCGTCAAGCCGCTCTACACCGCCGAAGACACGGCGGGCCTGCCGCACACCAACACCTTGCCAGGTTTCGAGCCCTTCATCCGTGGCCCGCAGGCCACCATGTACGCGGTGCGCCCGTGGACGATCCGCCAGTACGCCGGCTTCTCCACCGCCGAAGAGAGCAACGCCTTCTACCGCAAGGCGCTGGCCGCTGGCGGGCAGGGCGTGAGTGTGGCGTTCGACCTGGCCACCCACCGCGGCTACGACAGCGACCACCCGCGCGTGACCGGCGACGTGGGCAAGGCCGGCGTGGCCATCGACAGCGTGGAGGACATGAAGGTGTTGTTCGACCAGATTCCGCTGGACAAGGTGAGCGTGTCCATGACCATGAACGGTGCGGTGCTGCCGGTGCTGGCCGGCTACGTGGTGGCGGCCGAAGAGCAGGGCGTGGCGCAGGACCAACTGAGCGGAACGATCCAGAACGACATCTTGAAGGAGTTCATGGTCCGCAACACCTACATCTACCCGCCCGAGCCGTCGATGAAGATCATCGGCGACATCATCGAATACACGGCCGGCCACATGCCCAAGTTCAACTCGATCTCGATTTCGGGCTATCACATGCAGGAGGCCGGTGCCAACCAGGCGCTGGAGCTGGCCTTCACGCTGGCCGACGGTCAGGAGTACGTGAAGACCGCGATTGCCAAGGGCATGGATGTGGACGGGTTTGCGGGCCGCCTGAGCTTCTTCTGGGCGATCGGCATGAACTTCTACCTGGAGATCGCCAAGATGCGCGCGGCCCGCCTGCTGTGGACGCGCATCATGAAAGGCTTCAACGCCAAGAACCCCAAGAGCCTGATGCTGCGCACACACTGCCAGACCTCGGGCTGGTCACTCACCGAACAGGACCCTTACAACAACGTGGTGCGCACCACGGTCGAAGCCATGGCGGCGGTGTTCGGCGGCACGCAGAGCCTGCACACCAACAGCTTCGACGAAGCCATCGCCCTGCCCACCGAGTTCAGCGCCCGCATCGCGCGCAACACGCAGCTGATCATCCAGGAAGAGACGCACATCACCAACGTGGTCGATCCCTGGGCCGGCAGCTACATGATGGAGAGCCTCACGCAGGACATGGCCGACAAGGCCTGGGCCATCATCGAAGAGGTGCAGGCCATGGGCGGCATGACCAAGGCCGTGGACAGCGGCTGGGCCAAGCTCAAGATCGAGGCCGCCGCCGCCGAGAAACAGGCGCGCATCGACTCCGGGCGCGACGTGATCGTCGGCGTCAACAAGTACAAGCTCAAGACCGAAGACGCGATCGAATCGCGCGACATCGACAACGTGGCGGTGCGCGACGGCCAGATCGAACGGCTCAAGAAGATCAAGGCCACGCGCGACAGCGCGAAGGTGCAGGCCGCGCTGGACGCGCTCACCGCTGCCGCCGACAGTGGTGAGGGCAACCTGCTCGATCTGACCATCCAGGCCATGCGCCTGCGCGCCACCGTGGGCGAGGTGAGCGACGCGCTGGAAAAGGTTTTCGGGCGCCACCGCGCCGATACGCAAAAGGTGACCGGTGTGTACGCCGCTGCCTACGATTCCGCCGAGGGCTGGGACGCCCTCAAGCTTGAGATCAACGCCTTCGCCGACGAACAGGGCCGCCGCCCGCGCGTGATGATCAGCAAGCTCGGCCAGGACGGTCACGACCGCGGCGCCAAGGTGGTGGCCACGGCGTTCGCCGACCTGGGCTTCGACGTGGACATGGGCCCGCTGTTCCAGACGCCTGAGGAGTGCGCGCGCCAGGCGATTGAAAACGACGTGCACGCGGTCGGTGTCTCGACGCTCGCCGCCGGTCACAAGACGCTGGTGCCGGCCATCATTGCCGAACTGAAGAAGCAGGGCGCCGACGACATCATCGTGTTCGTGGGCGGCGTGATTCCGCGCCAGGACTACGAGATGCTGTACGAGGCCGGTGTGAAGGGCATCTACGGCCCGGGCACGCCGATTCCGGCGAGCGCGAAGGACGTGCTGGAGCAGATCCGCAAGGCATTGGCTGGGAAGATGGCCTGAATGTGATACCGTAATACGGTCATTCAACAGGAGATCGTCATGACGCTGTCTGTCCGCATGGACCCCCTGCTCGAGAAGGAGCTGGAACTGGCCGCCCGCCGCCAAGGGGTGACCAAGTCCCAGTTCGTCGTGGACGCGGTCGAACGCGCGCTGGGCCGAAAAAATGCCTATCAAGTGTTGCTTCAAGCCAAGGCGCAGGTGGCGCAGGAGCCGCGCGCCGAAAAGTGGGCGAAAGCGTTCGCTGCCGAGCATGACCAACCGTACGAGACCGAGGCTTCGCGCGCCGCGTTGATCGCCAAGCTCCGAGCCAAACATGGCCTCGGCACTGATTGACGCCAGCGCCATGGTGGCGCTTTTTGGAGTTCGCGAAAAGGCGGCCACCCGCTACCTGGAGCTGCTCGAACTGGCTGCGCTGGAGCGCTGGTCGCTGTCGACGACCTGGCCGTGTGTTGTGGAGGCCAGCTACCTTGTGCCGCCTCCCAACCGGTTCGCCCTGTTGAGCTGGCTGGGCAACAACGGGATTTCTGTCTTTCCGTTCCAACAGGAGGTCCTGCTCGAACTCATACCGTTGATGCAGCGCTACACCGAGCAACCCCGGACCGAGATGGACCTCGCGGACGCCTCCCTCGTCTGGCTGGCCATGGAAACCGGCGTCACCACCATCATGACCACCGACGTGCGCGACTTCTCGCGCTACCGGTTGCCCGACGGGCGAGGCTTCGACATCCTGTGAGCAAAGAACCTTTGAGCACCGTGGTGACACTGCAAGCCCTTTTGCATGGCGAACCCATGGCCCAGCGCCGCACCATTGCCAAGGCCATCACCCTGCTCGAGTCCACCCGCGCCGACCACCGCGCGCAGGGTGACGAGCTGCTCACCGCCTTGTTGCCCCACACCGGTCAAGCGTTCCGCCTGGGCATCAGCGGTGTGCCGGGCGTGGGAAAAAGCACTTTCATCGAAGCGCTGGGGCTGTACCTGATCGACAAGGGCCATCGCGTCGCGGTGCTTACGGTCGACCCGTCCAGCACGGTCTCGGGCGGCTCTATCCTGGGCGACAAGACGCGCATGGAAAAACTCTCGGTGCACGAGCAGGCCTACATCCGCCCGAGCCCGAGCAGCGGCACGTTGGGCGGTGTGGCCGAAAAAACGCGCGAGGCCATGCTGGTCTGTGAGGCGGCGGGATACGACGTGGTGATCGTGGAGACCGTGGGCGTGGGCCAGAGCGAGACCGCGGTGAGCGGCATGACCGACATGTTCGTGCTGATGCAACTGCCCAACGCGGGCGACGACCTGCAGGCGATCAAGAAAGGCGTGATGGAGCTGGCCGATCTGGTGGTGATCAACAAGGCCGATCTCGACCCCGACGCTGCAACGCGAGCGCGCGCGCAGATCACGTCAAGTCTTCGCCTGCTCGGCCTGCAAGGCCATCCCGAACACGCGCACCACGACCAAGCCGTCTGGCACCCGCAGGTGATCCAGCTCAGCGCCTTGCTGGGCCGTGGCGTCGACGCTTTCTGGGCCGAGGTGTCGCGTTTTCGCGAACTGCAAACTGCCAACGGCCAGTTGAACATGCGCCGTCAACAGCAGGCGCGCGCCTGGATGTGGGAGCGCATCGACGCGGGACTCAAACAACACTTTCGCGCCCATCCCCAGGTGCGTGCCGCGCTGGAAGACACCACCCAACGTGTGCTGGCCGGCACCTTGCCCGCCAGCACCGCAGCGCGCCAGCTGCTCGATCTTTTTGACTGATTCCCAAGCTTTCCCTGGAGAACAACACCATGCAGGACATCCTTCAACAACTGGAAGAAAAACGCGCTGCCGCCCGCTTGGGCGGTGGTGAAAAACGCATTGCCGCGCAGCACGCCAAGGGCAAGCTGAGCGCGCGCGAGCGGCTGGAGGTGTTGCTGGACGAAGGCACCTTCGAAGAGTGGGACATGTTTGTCGAGCACCGCTGCACCGACTTCGGCATGCAGGACAACAAGATCCCGGGTGATGGTGTGGTCACCGGCTACGGCATGATCAACGGCCGCCTGGTGTTCGTGTTCAGCCAGGACTTCACGGTGTTTGGTGGCGCGCTCTCCGAAGCCCACGCCGAGAAGATCTGCAAGGTGATGGACCAGGCCATGAAGGTCGGCGCGCCGGTGATCGGCCTCAACGATTCGGGCGGTGCGCGCATTCAGGAGGGCGTGGCCTCGCTCGGCGGGTATGCCGACGTGTTCCAGCGCAACGTGATGGCCAGCGGCGTGGTGCCGCAGATCAGCATGATCCTGGGCCCCTCGGCCGGCGGCGCGGTGTACTCGCCCGCCATGACCGACTTCATCTTCATGGTCAAGGACAGCTCGTACATGTTCGTCACCGGCCCCGAGGTGGTGAAGACGGTGACGCACGAGGAAGTGACGGCCGAGGAACTGGGCGGCGCCACCACCCACACCACCAAGAGCGGTGTGGCCGATCTGGCCTTCGAGAACGATGTGGAAGCGCTGCTGATGCTGCGCAGGCTCTACAACTACCTGCCACTCAACAACCGCGAGAAAGCCCCCGTGCGACCCAGCGGCGACCCGATCGACCGCATGGACATCAGCCTGGACACGCTGGTGCCCGAGAACCCGAACAAGCCCTACGACATGAAGGAGCTGATCGTCAAAACGGTGGATGACGGCGACTTCTTTGAACTGCAACCTGAATACGCCAAAAACATCCTGATCGGCTTTGCGCGCATGGATGGCCAGACGGTGGGCATCGTGGCCAACCAGCCGCTGGTGCTGGCCGGTTGCCTGGACATCAAGAGCTCGATCAAGGCCGCGCGCTTTGTGCGTTTCTGCGATGCGTTCAACATCCCGGTGATCACGTTTGTGGACGTGCCCGGTTTCATGCCCGGCACCTCGCAGGAGTACGGCGGCATCATCAAACACGGCGCCAAGCTGCTCTACGCCTACGCCGAGGGCACCGTGCCCAAGATCACCGTGATCACGCGCAAGGCCTATGGCGGCGCGTACGACGTGATGAGCTCCAAGCACCTGCGCGGCGACGTGAACTTTGCCTGGCCCAACGCCGAGATCGCGGTCATGGGCGCCAAGGGCGCGGTGGAGATCATCTTCCGCGAGGAGAAGAAGGACCCGGCCAAGCTGGCCTTGCGCGAGGCCGAGTACAAGGCCCGCTTCGCCAACCCGTTCGTGGCGGGTGCGCGCGGCTTCATCGACGACGTGATCCTGCCGCACGAGACGCGCAAGCGCATCTGCCGCTCGCTGGTGATGCTGAAAGACAAGAAGCTGGAGAACCCGTGGCGCAAGCACGGGAACATCCCGCTGTGAGCTGGGTGGAGCCAGCGGTGACTTGCTATCGCGCGGGACCGGGGGGTCGGTATTCCCCCGTTTTGAACCCAACCTCCTTCGCAGCCAAGGGTGCGGTGTGCCTGCCGCAGCGAAGTCAAGGAGGAGCCCGCAGGGCGGGGGACATGAGCGGAGGCAGGTCACCGTGCCCTTGGCTGGCAGAGCGATGCATCACGACAGAAACAACCTGTTTGTCCTCGTTTAGGAAACCAAAATGTTCACCAAGATCCTGATTGCCAACCGTGGCGAAATTGCCTGCCGCGTGATC
>NZ_JBLYYB010000095.1:0-14654 GCF_048549895.1 Hydrogenophaga sp. | reverse complement strand
GTCTCCCCCCGCCACGCGGGGTACGGGGTCGTCCAGGGGGGGGGGGCCGCCCCCGGCGCGCACGACCGATTGGCCTGTCGCGTCCGGGCCCACGACCAGCAGGCCATCGGCCTCGAACACGGGGGACTGGTCGTCTGCAAAACGCAGGAGGGACGCTCGGTAGGCTTTCATGGGCACGAGCTTAGTGGCATCAACGGATGTGGACATACCGAAAGCGACATGGCGCTCATCGATCCAGCTTGGCCAGCACGCCGTCGGCCAGCCACTTCATGCCCAGGATGTCGGCGTCGGAGAGCGACTTGCCGGCCGCAATCGCGACGTTGCCTTCGTTGTCGCGCACACCCGCTGCGCTGGCAAACACCTGCAAGCGGCCGGCGGCCATGTCGGCCTGGCGTGCCAGTACCTCGTCGCGCACGGCGGCCGGCACCTTGGGCCCGAAGCCGTCGACGCGGACCATGCCGTCCTTCACACCGCCCCACACGCTGCCGCTCTGCCAGGTGCCGTCCAACACGGCCTGCACGCGGCGCGTGTAGTAGTCGCCCCAGAGGTGCGTCACGGCGACGATCTGCGCGTCGGGTCCGAACTGGCGCATGTCGGAGTGGTAGGCCACGGCGAGCTTGCCGCGCTCCTGCGCTGCGGTCATCACCGCCGTGGAGCCGGTGTGAAACGCCAGCACCTCGGCACCCTGGTTCATGAGCGACATGGCCGCGTCGCGCTCGCGCGGCGGGTTGAACCACTCGCCCAGGAACACCACACGCACGGTGGCCTTGGGATTCACCGAGCGCATGCCCAGCGTGAACGCGTTGATGCCCTGGATCACCTCGGGAATGGGGAAGCCCGCCACATACCCGGCCTGCGTGGCCAAACGCCCCGCAGCCACACCGGCGAGGTACCGGCCTTCGTAGTAACGCGCGTTGGCCGTGGCCACGTTGGGTGCGGTTTTGTAGCCGGTGATGGACTCGAACTTCACGTCAGGGAATTCGCGCGCCACCTTGAGCGTGGGCTCCATGTAGCCAAAGCTCGGCGTGAAGATGATGCGGTGGCCTTGCTGCGCCAGGTCGCGGATCACGCGCTCGGCGTCGGCCCCTTCGGGCACGTTCTCCACAAAACTGGTCTGCACGCGGCCGCCCAGCGCGGCCTGCACCGCCAGGCGCCCCTGCTCGTGCTGGCGCACCCAGCCCGCGGGCGTGAGCGGCGCCACATAGACGAACGCGGCCTTCAATGGCGCGGGCGCCGGGGCCTGTGCGTGGAGTGAAAAGGGAATGGAAAAACTGGCGACCGCCAGTGCGCAGGCGCACCGGGCCACGAGGTTTTTGTACATGGTGGTCCTCTACATGGCTTCCGTGAATGAAAAAGCGAGCCGGGGAAGCACCGGGCTCGCTGGGGATGGATTTTATATTCGCCGCACATCATGCGGTGAATGGAGCGGCCATTCGCCGCACGCCAGCTCAGGTGGCGATGGCGCCATCCAGCAAGGTCATCAGCTCCGCACGGCGCGCGTCGCTCACAAAGCTGGCCTCGAAACTGTTGCGTGCCAGCGTGATCACGTCGTCGCGCGACAGGTCCAGGGCCTGCACCGTCTGCACGAAGTTGGCGTTCATGTAGCCACCGAAATACGCCGGGTCGTCCGAATTCACCATGGCGCACAGGCCGGCTTCGAGCAGGCGTTTCATGGGGTGGTCACGCAGATCGTTCACCACGCAGAGCTTGAGGTTGGAGAGCGGGCACACCGTGAGCGGCGTGCGGCGACGGGCCAGCTCGGCCACGAGCGCGGGGTCTTCGAGCGAGCGCACGCCGTGGTCGATACGCTCGGTCTTCAGGTCGTTCAGCGCTTCCCAGATGTAAGCGGGCGGCCCCTCTTCACCGGCGTGCGCCACGATGCGCAGGCCGAGTTCGCGGCAGCGCGCGAACACGCGCGAGAACTTGCTCGGCGGGTGGCCCACCTCGCTCGAATCCAGACCCACGCCGATGAAGTGTTCGCGGTACGGCAGTGCGGCTTGCAGCGTGGCAAAGGCGTCTTCTTCGCTCAGGTGGCGCAGGAAACACAGGATGAGTTCGGCGCTGATGCCCAACTCGGCCTGGGCCCGCGCGCAGGCACTCGACAAACCCCGGATCACGGTGGCCATGGGCACGCCGCGCGCCGTGTGGGTCTGCGGGTCGAAGAAGAGCTCGGCGTGCACCACGTTGTCGGCCTTGGCGTGCAGGAAGTAGGCCCAGGCCATGTCGTGGAAGTCGGCATCGACCAGCAGCACGCTGGCACCGGCGTAGTAGATGTCCAGAAAGCTCTGCAGGTTGGTGAAGGCATAGGCCTCGCGCAGCGCCTCCACGCTCGCGTAAGGAAGGCTCAGGCCGTTGCGCTGCGCGAGCGCAAAGATCAGCTCGGGTTCCAGCGAGCCTTCAATGTGGATGTGCAGCTCGGCCTTGGGAATGGCGGCGGCGAGTTCGGCGGCGGTCATGGTCATCTCGAATCCTTCAACACGTGCCCAGGACGATGCCCAGGCGTTTCAAATAACGGCGGTACGCGCCCGACACCCGGTCGGCGGGTCCGTGCACTTCGGTCACCGGCGCGGTACGGCCAATGGGCAGGGTGCGTGGTGTCTGCGATTCCACCACCGGGCGGTCTTGTGCAAACACGGTGCCCTGAAAGTCGACCAGTTCCTGATCGCTCGACGCATCGCCCTGCGTGGCCATCACGAACCACGCCGTGCACACCGCGTCACCGTCGGGGCGGATGAAGAGCGCAATGGCGTTGCTCACCGGGTCGCCCTCGCTCGCGTCCTTGCGCAGGATGGCGGCGAACGGGTGGGGCACGTCGTAGCGGTAGTGGATCCACGCGCCCTCGTCGGCGCCCGCGTACGCGCGGGGTTGCCAGGCGCGTGCGCCCACCACGACCAGACCGTCAGCGCCCTCCTCTACCTGGCCGGTTTCAACCCTGGCATGGCTGCGCTCGCCCAGCCAGCCTTCGTGCACAAAACCAAAGTGGCTGAGATCGAGGAAGTTTTCCACCAGGCGCGGCGCGCTGGTGTTGAGCCCGTAGGGGCCGCAGACGACGCGTCGCCAGGCCGCGTCTTCTGCGACGGCGAATACCGGCGGTTCGTCGAGCGTGCCGAGCGACGGCTGCGGCGCCCGCAGCCGCACCCACACCAGCCCGTAGCGCTCGCACGCCTCGAACACCGTGGCCACATGGCCAGCGGGCGGGGTGAAGTCGGGCGCTGCCGGAATGTGCTGGCAGCGGCCTGTGTGGCCAAACTGCCAGCCGTGGTACGGACACTCCAGCCGCGCGCCGTGCACGCCGATCAGCACCCGGCCCAGCGAGAGCTGTGCGCCCCGGTGCGGGCACTGGTCGGCCCAGGCGTGCACGCGGTCACCGTCGTGCCCGGGTTCGCGCCAGAGCACCAGCGCCTGCCCGAGCAGCGCGCAGGCCACGGGCGCCTCGCGCACCTGGTGCGAGGCGATCACGGGGTGCCAGAGTTGCTGTTCGATCACCTTGTTCTCATCCTGTTGTTCCGCGCGGTGCCCTCACCCCTGCCCGCTCCCAGAGGGAGAGGGAGTGACTTCCCCTCCACCCAACAAAAAAGCTGCCCGGAGGCAGCTTGTTTGCACGCCAACCACTGGAGGCGTAGCGAGCGGGTGCCAGGCTAGGCGGACGGAGCGCAGGAACCGGAACGTACTTCCTGTACGTGAGGATTCCGAGCACCGCCCAACGACGCATGGCGCCCGCGCAGTAGCCGATCTCAGTTCGGCACTTTGCCTTCAACGCCTTTGACGTAAAACTTCACGCCACCCAGGAACTTGTCGTCAGCGACCACGTCCTTGGCCAGCACTTCCTTGCCGTCCTGACCCACGATCGGGCCTTTCCAGATCGAGAAGCTGCCGTCCTTCAGACCGGCGCGAACGGTGTCCACCTTGGCTTTGGCTTCAGCCGGCACATCGGCTGCGATGGACACCATGTCGATCGCGCCTTCTTTCACACCCCACCACACGCCACCGGTGGACCAGGTGCCTTCCAGCGCATCCTTGGTGGCCTTGATGTAGTACGGCGCCCAGTTGATGATGGCCGAGCCCAGGTGGGCCTTGGGGCCGTAGGCGGTCATGTCGGAGTCCCAGCCGAAGGCGCGCTTGCCCAGCTTCTCGGCGGTCTGCAGCACGGCCGACGAATCGGTGTTCTGGAACAGCACGTCGGCGCCGCCGTTGATCAGCGAGGTGGCCGCTTCGGTTTCTTTCGGTGGATCGAACCAGCCGTTGACCCAGACCACGCTGGTGGTGACCTTGGGGTTCACCGACTGCGCGCCCAGCGTGAAGCTGTTGATGTTGCGGATCACTTCCGGAATTGGGATGGACGCCACCACACCGAGCTTGTTGCTCTTGGTCATGCTGCCGGCGATCACGCCGGCCATGTACGCGCCTTCGTAGGTGCGGCTGTCGTAGGTGCGCATGTTCTCGGCGGTCTTGTAGCCAGTGGCGTGCTCGAACTTCACGTCCTTGAAGTCGGGCGCGACCTTGAGCATGGGCTCCATGTAGCCGAAGGTGGTGCCGAAGATCAGCTTGTTGCCCTGGCCGGCCAGATCGCGGATCACCCGCTCGGCGTCGGCGCTCTCGGGCACGTTTTCCACGAAGCTGGTCACAACCTTGTCGCCGAACTCGGCCTCGATCGCCTTGCGGCCGTTGTCGTGCGCAAAGGTCCAGCCGCCGTCGCCCACCGGGCCAACATAGGCGAACGCGATCTTCAGCGGCTCGGCCTTGGGCGCCTCAACCACCGCAGGCGCGGGCGCCGCAGCGGGAGCGGCTTCTTCTTTCTTGCCGCAGCCGATCAGCACGGCGCTGGTCAGCGCGGTCAGTGCGGCGACTTTCATCAGGGAACGTTTGTTCATGTCTGTCATGGGGTGAACCTCAGGTTGGGGAGGATGGTGGGAAAGAAAAAGGAGAGCACATTGAACGTATCCCCCGTAGGGTATCTGCAGAGGCGGCTTCTTCAAGAAAATTCATCAAAATTTCATGCACCGGGGTAGAACGGTTTCCCGATGGAGGTGGGCATGTTGATGCGGATCCAGGTCGGGTTGCGCGAGATCAGCACCAGCACCACGATGGTGGCCAGGTACGGCATCATGGTCAGGAACTGGCTGGGCACATTGACGCCGATGCCCTGCAGATGAAACTGCAGCATGGTCACGCCGCCAAACAGGTAGGCGCCGAGCAACACACGCGCGGGCCGCCAGGTGGCAAAGGTGGTGAGCGCCAGCGCGATCCATCCCTTGCCGGCGATCATGCCCTCCACCCACAGCGGCGTGTAAACGGTGGACACGTAGGCACCGGCCAGACCACACAGCGCGCCACCGGCCATCACCGCCAGCAGGCGGATGCGGCGCACCGGGTAGCCCAGCGCATGGGCCGACTCCGGGCTTTCGCCCACGCTGCGCAGCACCAGGCCGGCGCGCGTGCGGTAGAGAAACCAGATGAGGCCGAACACCAGCGCCACACACGCGTAGACCATGGGGTGGTGGCGAAACAGCGCCGAGCCCAGCAATGGAATGTCGGAGAGATACGGAATGGCGAACTGGCTTTGTTCGGGCAGTTTTTCCTGCACATAACGCGAGCCGGCAAAGGCCGAGAAGCCGCCACCGAAGAGGCTCAGCGCCAGACCCGTGGCGTACTGGTTGGTGTTGAGCCAGATCACCAGCCCCCCGAAGATGGCCGCCAGCAGCGCACCGGCGGCCATGCCGGCGGCAAAGCCCAGCGCCGTGCTGCCGGTGTGCACCACCGTGGCAAAGCCAGCCAGCGCGGCGCACAGCATCATGCCCTCGGCACCCAGGTTGACGATGCCTGCTTTCTCATTGATCAGCAGGCCCAGCGAAGCGATGGCCAGCACGGTGCCGGCGTTGAGCGAAGCGGCGAAGAGGAGTGCGATGGATTCCATGATCACTTCTTCCAGACGAGTCGGTAGGCGATGAGCGTGTCGCAAGCCAACAAAGCAAACAGCAGCAGCCCCTGGAACACCCCGGTGATGGATTTCGGCAGCCCCATGCGCGACTGCGCCAGCTCACCGCCGATGTAGAACATGCTCATGAGGATGGCCGAGAACACGATGCCCACCGGGTGCAGCCGTCCCACAAAGGCCACGATGATGGCGGCGAAGCCGTAGCCCGCCGGCACATAGGGCGTGAGCTGGCCAATGGGCCCTGCCACCTCCAGCCCGCCGGCCAGCCCGGCCGCGCCGCCCGAGACCAGCAAGGCCGTCCACAAGGCACGGCGCGACGAGAAGCCGGCATAGCGCGCCGCCGCCGGCGCGAGGCCGCCGACCAGCTGCGCATAACCCGCATACGTGCGGAACAAGAACACCCACACCGCCGCCACACCGGCGAACGCCAGCAGCAGGCCGATGTTCACGCGCGACCCGTCCATCAAGCGCGGAATCTGCGTCACCGCCTCGAAGGTTTTGGTCTGCGGAAAGTTGTAGCCCTGCGGGTCTTTCCACGGGCCGTAGACCAGGAAGTTGAGCACCTGGATCGCCACGTACACCAGCATCAGGCTCACCAGGATTTCGTTGGCGTTGAAACGGTCGCGCAGCAGCGCCACGATGCCGGCCCACACCATGCCGCCCACCACGCCCGCCGCCAGAACAGCCGGCACGATCCACGGCCCGGTGGACTTGTCGGCCGTGAGCGCCACCCCGGCGGCAAAGATCGCGCCCAGGATGTACTGGCCTTCCGCCCCGATGTTCCACACGTTGGAGCGGAAACACACCGCCAGCCCGAGCGCAATGATCAACAGCGGCGTGGCCTTGACCATCAACTCCGAGAGCGCGTAGGTGCTCTTGATCGGCTCCCAGAAAAACACCTGCAGGCCGCGCACCGGGTCCTTGCCCAGCACGGCGAACAGGATCACGCCGATGACCACCGTGATCGCGAGCGCCAGCAACGGCGACGCATAGCCCCAGCCCCTGGACGGCTGCGGGCGGACTTCAAGCCGCAGCATGGGCGGTCTCCTTGTTCTTGTTGTGTGGGTCGTCCCAGAGGCCCGACATCCATTCGCCCATGCGCTCGATGGTCGCGTCCTGGCGGTCCAGGCTCGGCGAGAGCCGGCCCTTGGCGATCACGTGCAGGCGGTCGCTGATCTCGAACAACTCGTCAAGCTCCTCGCTCACCACCAGCACCGCACACCCGGCGTCGCGCAGCGCCAGGATCTCGCCGCGGATCTGTGCCGCCGCGCCCACGTCCACGCCCCAGGTGGGCTGGCTCACGATGAGCAGTTTGGGCTTGGCTTCGATCTCGCGGCCCACGATGAACTTTTGCAGGTTGCCGCCCGAGAGCGACTTGGCCGCCGCATCCGGCCCGTTGGCCTTCACGTTGTAGCGCGCGATCACCTCGGCCGCCTGCTTCTTCAATGCGCCGAGCTTGATCCAACCGCCCGCACCCAGCGCGTCGTCGCGTGAGAGCAGCAGGTTGTGCGCGAGCGAGAGCGTGGGCACGGCGCCGCGCCCCAGCCGTTCTTCGGGCACAAAGTGCAGGCCCAGCGCACGGCGTTTGCCCGGGCTCAGGCGCGACACATCGTGGCTGCCCATGCGGATGCTCTGCGCCGGTGCGCGCGTGTCTTCGCCCGAGAGGCAATACAACAGCTCGCTCTGGCCGTTGCCCGACACGCCCGCGATGCCCACCACCTCGCCCGCGCGCACCGTGAGCGCGATGTCGGCCAGGTGGGTGCCGAACGGGTCGTCGCTCGCCAGCGTGAGGCCGCTCACTTCCAGCACCGGCGCACCGGCGTGCAGCTCACGCACGTTCAGCGCTGGCGGCTCGGCGCCGATCATCAGGCGCGAGAGCGAAGCGTTGCTCTCTTGACGCGGGTCGCACACACCGGTGACCTTGCCGCCGCGCAAGACCGTGCAGGCGTCGCACAGCTCGCGGATCTCGTGCAGCTTGTGGCTGATGTAGAGGATGCTGCAGCCCTGCGCGGCCAGCAGCCGCAGCACCACAAACAGCTTCTCCACCGCCTGCGGCGTGAGCACCGAGGTGGGTTCGTCGAGGATGAGCAGTTGCGGGCGCGTGAGCAGCGCGCGGATGATCTCCACGCGCTGCATCTCGCCCACGCTGAGCGTGTGCACCGGGCGTGCGGGGTCGATGTCCAGCCCGTATTCGGTGGCCTTGGCGGTGATGCTCGCGCTCACCTCGGGCAGGCTGAGTGATTTGTCCAGACCCAGCCACACGTTCTCGGCCACGGTGAGCGTGTCGAACAGGCTGAAGTGCTGGAACACCATGCTGATGCCCAGCGCGCGCGCCTCCTGCGGGTTGCGGATGTGCACCGGCTGGCCGTTGAAGCTCACCGTGCCTTCGTCGGGCTTGACCGAGCCGTAGATGATCTTCATCAGCGTGGATTTGCCGGCACCGTTTTCGCCCAGCACCGCGTGCACCGAACCCGGCAACACGGTGAGGGAGATGCCGCTGTTGGCCACCACGCCGGGGTAGCGCTTGGTGATGCCGGTGAGCTGGAGTCGGGTCGTCGTCATGCGGGTTTGTCTTGAGAAGAATGGCCACCGACCACGGGGTCGGGCTCCAGGCGGCGCAGCGAGGCGGCCACGCTTTTGATCTGTTCGCGCAGCCAGCGCCCGGCCATGGAAGCGTGGGTGCGCTCGTGCCAGAGCTGGTAGTACATCATGCGGGGGAAGGCTACCGGGCAGGGCATCACCTGCACCGGCAAAGTGCCCACGAAACGCTCGCAGTATTGTCGCCCGGTGGTCAGCACCAGCAGGCTGCCCGCCACCATGGCCGGGATCAGACCGAAATGCGGGCAGCGCGCGGTGATGTTGCGCACCAGGCCCAGCGTGGCGAGGTGGTCGTCGATGAAGCCGCGTGCGCCCGGGTGGGTGGGCGTGGGTGCAATGTGCTCGGTGCCCAGCCAGGCCTCCACGTCCCAGCCGCGGCGCACAGCCGGGTGCTGGGTGGACACCAGGCACACCACCTCATCACCAAACAGGCGGCCCAGGTGCAGGTCGTCGGGCGGCTGCGCCCAGTTGCCGATCACCACGTCCACCGTGCCCTGGGCCAGGTGGTTGCGGTAATCGGCATCGCGCGAGAGCGGGTGGATCTCGATCGGGCAGTGCGGCGCGGCGCTCTTGAGCTGCGACACCAGCTGCGGCAGAAACAGCGGGTCCATGTAGTCGCTGGCGGCCAGGCTGAAGGTGTGGTGGGCGGTGGAAGGGTCGAAGCTGCGCGCGTCGGAGAACAGCACCTCGGCGCTGCGCAGGATGTCGGCCGCCGGCTCGATCATGCGCAGGCCGGCCACGGTGGGCACCATGCCCGAGCCCGAACGCACCAACAAGGGGTCTCCCGAGAGCTCGCGCAGCCGCTTGAGCGCCGCGCTCACAGCCGGCTGGTACATGCCCATGCGCAGCGCCGCACGCGAGACGCTGCGCTCGGTGAGCACGGTGTGCAGCACGCGGATCAGGTGCAGGTCAATCTTGTCGAACATCGACACGTATTTCATACCCGGCTCAGTGTCGGTGGGATGGGGGTTTCGGCATTTTCAGCATATGGCCGAGCATATGTTGTGCCATGGAGCCGGGCGTATGCTGGCGCGCATGACCCGCCCGATTTCACCCCAAACCCTGAGCTTCTGGCGCCGCGGCCAGACCGTGACGCTGGACAACGTGCCCCCCGACCGCACCCTGCTGGAGGTGCTGCGCGAAGACCTGCACTGCACCGGCACCAAGGAAGGCTGCGGCGAAGGCGACTGCGGCGCCTGCACCGTGGTGCTGGGCGAAGCGGTGGGCGGGCAGCTGCAATACAAGGCCATCAACAGCTGCATCAGGCTGGCGCATTCGGTGCAGGGTCTGGCGGTGTGGACGGTGGAAGACATCGGAGCACAGCCCGACACCGCCGCCGGGCCGCCCCAAGGCGGGGTCAGCCCCCCCGGGGGGCAGCGACCCGCGCCAGCGGTGGAGCGTGGGGGTCATGCCCTCCACCCGGCTCAAGAAGCCATGGTGCAGTGCCACGGCAGCCAGTGCGGCTTTTGCACGCCGGGGTTTGTCATGAGCCTGTTCGGCATGTACCAAAACTCGAAAGGTGGGCAGGGCATCGACCGCGCCCAGGCCGCTGCCGACCTCTCGGGCAACCTGTGCCGCTGCACCGGCTACCGCCCCATCCTCGATGCGGCGCAGCAGATGGGCAGCCTGCCGCTGCCGGCCGGCTGCGGGGTGGACGAAGCCGCCACCGTGGCGGCACTGGAAACGCTGAGCGAGCGCCGCGCCCCCGCCGCCAACGCCCCCTACCTGCGCCCCACCACCCTGGCCAGCCTGCTGCAGGCGCGCAGCGCACACCCCCAGGCCCAGGTGGTGGCCGGCTGCACCGACGTGGGCCTGTGGGTCACCAAGCAACACAAGCGCTTTGCCCGGGTGATTGACGTGACCGCCGCCGAAGAACTGCGGCGCGTGGAAACCTACCCGCACCACATCGCCATCGGCGCGGCGGTGTCGCTGCACGAGGCCTACGCCGCGCTGGTGAGCGAGCGCCCACAGCTCAAGACCTTCGCGCAACGCTTCGCCGGCCTGCCGGTGCGCAACTCGGGCACGCTGGGCGGCAACGTGGCCAACGGCTCACCCATCGGCGACAGCATGCCGCTGCTGATTGCGCTGGGCGCGAGCGTGGTGCTGATGCGGTGGGATTTGACGCGCAATGCCGTGGCCCATCGCGAACTGCTGCTGGAAGATCTGTACACGGGGTACCGGACGAATGTGATGCGGGGGGATGAGTTACTGTGCTGGATCAAGGTGCCGAGGCCGGGGGAGCCCTCACCCCAGCCCTCTCCCAGAGGGAGAGGGGGCAAGACACGCAGCTCCATCACCGACGTGCCTTCACTCCCTCTCCCTCTGGGAGAGGGCTGGGGTGAGGGCATCCCCGAATCCATTGAGGGCTCCCCCGAATTCCTCCGCGTCTACAAAATCAGCAAACGCTTCGACGACGACATCTCCGCCGTGTGCCTCGCCATCCGCCTGACGCTCGCCGACGGCAAGGTGCACACCATCTCCATCGGCGCCGGCGGCGTGGCGGCCACGCCGGTGCGGGCCCGTCAGACCGAAGCCGCCCTGCTCGGCCAGGCCTGGAGTGCCGACACCGTGATGACCGCCATGGCCACGCTGCGCGCCGAGTTCCAGCCCATCAGCGACATGCGCGCCAGCGCCGCCTACCGCCAGACCGTGCTGGGCAACCTGCTGCAGCGCTTCTGGCTGGAAAGCCAGGGCCTGCAGGCGATCAACCTCGAATCGGTTTCGATGGAGGCCCTGGCATGAACGCACGAGACCAAGACAATACCGTTCGGGCTGAGCCGATTTCCGTTCGGGCTGAGCCAACCTCCGTTCGGGCTGAGCCAACCTCCGTTCGGGCTGAGCCTGTCGAAGCCCTCACCCACCCTTCGACAAGCTCAGGGCGAACGGTGTCGCGCGCCGCCGGCGTCTCGCGCCACCACGAAAGCGCGCGTGCCCAGGTGGCCGGCGGGGCTACCTACATCGACGACATCCCCGAGGTGCGCGGCACGCTGCACGCCGCACCCATCTGCTCCCCCGTGGCCCACGGCCGCCTGCGCGGCATCGACGCCACGGCCGCCCTCGCCCTGCCCGGCGTGCGCGGCATCGTGGACGCGCGCGACATCCCCGGCGACCCGGTGCTTGCCGCCTTCAGCCACGACGAACCCGTGTTCGCCAGCGACACCGTGCAGTTCACCGGCCAGGTGGTGGCCCTGCTGCTGGCCGACGACACCATGACCGCGCGCCGCGCCGCGCGGCTTGTGAAGCTCGACATCGAACCCCTGCCCGCCGTGATCAGCGTGCACGAAGCCCACGCGCTGGAAAGCTACGTGTTGCCGCCCGTGCATGTGAAACGCGGCGACGCGGCCGCTGCGCTCAGGCGCGCCCCACACACCATCGAAGGCGACTTTGAAGTCGGCGGCCAGGAGCACTTTTATCTGGAAGGCCAGATCGCCTACGTGTTGCCGCTGGAGCAAAACCAGTGGTGGGTCTACACCAGCACGCAGCACCCCGGCGAGGTGCAGCACTGGGTGTCGCACGCGCTGGGCATCCACAACCACGCGGTGACCGTGGAGTGCCGGCGCATGGGCGGCGGCTTTGGCGGCAAGGAAACGCAGGCCGGCCACCTGGCCGTGTGGGCCGCCGTGGCCGCGAACAAACTCAAGCGCCCGGTGAAGCTGCGGCTGGACCGCGACGACGACTTTCTGATCACCGGCAAACGCCACCCCTTCGCCTACCACTACCGCGTCGGGTTCGACGCCAGTGGCCTGCTCTGCGGGCTGCAACTGGAGATGCTGGCCAACTGCGGCTTCAGCGCCGACCTCTCCGGCCCCGTGGCGGACCGCGCCATCTTTCACGCCGACAACGCCTACTTTCTGGAAGACGTGGCCATTGCCAGCTACCGCTGCAAAACCAACACCCAGAGCCACACCGCGTTTCGCGGCTTCGGCGGGCCGCAGGGCGTGATCGTGATCGAGCGCATCTTGAGCGACATTGCGCGAACGCTCGACCTGGACCCGCTGGATGTGCGGCTGCGCAATCTGTACAGCGATGCACCCACCGCCGGGGCCCTTCGACAGGCTCAGGGCGAACGGGGAAAGTCCGTTCGGGCTGAGCCCACCCCCGTTCGTTCTGAGCCCACCTCCGTTCGGGCTGAGCCTGTCGAAGCCCCCGCACAACGCAACATCACCCACTACCAGATGAAGGTCGAGGACAACATCCTCGAACCGCTCATGACCACGCTGGCCCAAACCAGCCGCTACCGCAAACGCCGCGAGCAGATCCAGGCCTGGAACGCCAAAAGCCCGGTCATCAAAAAAGGCCTGGCCCTCACCCCGGTGAAGTTCGGCATCAGCTTCACCGCCACCCTCTTCAACCAGGCCGGCGCGCTGGTGCACGTGTACACCGACGGCAGCGTGCAGGTGAACCACGGCGGTACCGAAATGGGCCAGGGCCTCAACACCAAGGTGGCTGCGATCGTGGCTGACGAACTGGGCGTGCCGTTCGAGCAGGTCATGTCCACCGCGGCCGACACCAGCAAGGTGCCCAACGCCAGCGCCACCGCCGCCAGCAGCGGCACCGACCTCAACGGCCGCGCCGCGCAGTTTGCCGCGCGCCACGTGCGCGACAACCTCGCCGCCTTTGTGGCCGGGCTCGACGGCTGCGGCGCCGGCGCCGTGCGCTTCGAAGCCGGCCAGGTGATCACACCCAAGACCACACGCGCGTTCAACGACGTGGTGCACGCCGCCTACGCCAACCGCATCCAGCTCTGGAGCGACGGCTTCTATCGCACGCCCAAGATCCACTACGACAAGACCACCATGCAGGGCCGGCCGTTCTATTACTTTGCATACGGCGCAGCGGTGAGCGAAGTCGCCATCGACACCCTCACGGGTGAGAGCCGCGTGCTCAAAGTCGACATCCTTCACGACGTGGGCCGCAGCATCAACCCCGCCATCGACATCGGCCAGATCGAAGGCGGCTTCGTGCAAGGCATGGGCTGGTTGACGACGGAGCAACTCGTCTGGAACGACAAGGGCTACCTGCAAACCCACGCGCCCAGCACCTACAAGATCCCCGCCACCGGCGACATCCCCGAACACTTCAAGGTGGACCTTTGGCCCGAGCCCAACCGGGAAGACAACGTGCATGGCAGCAAAGCCGTGGGTGAGCCACCGTTCATGCTGGCGATCAGCGTGTTTGAAGCGCTGCGGGATGCGGTGGCGCAGGCTGGGGGGAAGCCGGAGGGGATGAATGCGCCGGGGACAGCGGAGGAAGTTTTGAGGGCGGTGGGTTAAGCAGCGGGGGCTTCATTTGCTGAAACCGACTGGGTAGCTGCTGATAGCCGTTGCTCGCGGATTTGAACGGCAGACATGCAGCGTCTCCGGCCGTTGAGGCCATGCCCGCATTTCACGCTCATTGCCACTTCGCGGTCATCCATACACCAGCGTTGCGGCGGGTATGAGACAGTTCATGGAGGCAAAGCTGACGTTGCCTATGTATCAGGCAATCGCCTGAAGCAGTACCAGTCAGTATGAGGATGCGGTCTCGCTACGTGCCACATTGATCGGGAGACGATGTTTGCCAGAAGCGCTCCTTCTCCGCGATTTCCTCGGCGAATCGGGGCGTATGCGTCCCGAGAACCAAATATGAAAGGACTTGGGGCAATGCTTGACGAAGATGGATGTAGTCGTCATAGGCTACAGCCGCGAACGGCGTGTCACCAAACCGACTTCCTGGGTGAATCGTCCTTATGCGCTGGGTGTAGAACTGCTCGAAGTACTTCATCCCATCAATTCCAACACCAAGAGGCTCATCAAAGACCTTGAAGAGCCAATCGCCAGCAGCCCGTGCGGAAGGATTGTCAATTCCCGAAGCCATCAAGTGCCTTCTGACGAGTTCGAAGGATGCATCTAAGGCGATAAAACAGGCTATCGAGGCCTCTTCCGTAAACTCGTAGTGCGTAGATAGCATGTCTGCCTTTATGAGCGCCTGAAGCGCTCGCATCAGCACATAGTTCTTCGTATCGATGTGCGCCCAATGGCGTTGGTATGGGCTTCCCCCAGTTTCCCGGACGGTTTGCTTAGCCCATTAAGCCTTGCTCAAAGTCGACTGGGCTGAGGAAGTCTAGCTTTGAGTGTTTGCG
>NZ_JBLYYB010000094.1:0-6041 GCF_048549895.1 Hydrogenophaga sp. | reverse complement strand
CCGACGTGCTGCTCAACCGCCCGGCCATCGCACCCGTGGGCGAGGCCCGCACCAACACCGACGTCTTTCGCGCGCTGGCCGCGCGCCTGGGTTTTGACGACCCGTGTTTTGCCGACGACGACGAAACCCTGTGCCGCACGGCGTTTGGCAGCACGGTGGATTTCCAGACCCTGCTCGACCAGGGCTTCGCCACCCTGCCCATTGCCGAAGCGCCCTTTGCCCACGGTGGTTTTCCCACGCCTTCGGGCCGCTGCGAATTTTTCAGCGCACGCCTGGCCGCGCAGGGTCTGGACGGCCTGCCCGACCACCTGCCCAACCACGAACTGCAGGGCTCATCAGCCGCCTTCCCGCTGGCCATGATCTCGCCGCCGGCGCGCAACTTCCTCAATTCCAGCTTCGTCAACGTGCAAAGCCTGCGCGACATCGAAGGCGAGCCGCTGCTCGAAATCCACGCCGACGACGCCCTGTCGCGTGGCATCGAGACCGGCCAGATGGTGCGTGTGTTCAACGACCGCGGCGAGTACCGCTGCAAGGCCAAGGTGTCCACGCGCGCGCGGCCCGGCGTGGTCAACGGCCTGGGCATCTGGTGGCGCAAGCTCGGGCCCTCGGGCACCAACGTGAACGAAGTGACCAGCCAGCAGCTCACCGACATGGGCCGCGGCCCGGTGTTTTACGACTGCCTGGTTGAAGTGGCGGGCGTGCGCTGAGGCCACCCATGCGCAAGCTGCTGGCGCTCGCACTCGTGGCCTGGCTGGGCGCAGGCTGCGCCAGCCACACCACCGGCGTGGGTTACTACTGGCAATCGGTCACCGGGCACCTGCAACTGATGCAGGCCGCGCGCCCGGTGGACGACTGGCTGGCCGACGACGCAACGTCGCCCACGCTCAAGGCCCGGCTGGAAAACGCCCGGCGCATCCGCGCGTTCGCGGTGAGCGAACTCAACCTGCCCGACAACAACAGCTACCACCGCTACGCCGACCTGCAGCGCCGAGCCGCGGTGTACAACGTGGTGGCCGCACCCGCACTCTCGCTCACGCTGCAAACCTGGTGCTTTCCGGTGGCGGGCTGCGTGGGCTACCGCGGCTACTTCGCTGAAGGCGACGCGCGCGCCTTCGCCGACAGCCTCGACCCGCAACTGGAGGTTGCCGTGTACCCGGTCCAGGCCTACTCCACGCTGGGCTGGATGAACTGGGCTGGCGGTGACCCGCTGCTCAACACCTTCATCAACTACCCTGAAGGCGAACTCGCGCGCATCGTGTTCCACGAACTCGCGCACCAGGTGGTTTATGTGCAGAACGACACCACCTTCAACGAGTCGTTTGCCACCACGGTGGAGCGGCTCGGGGGCGCTCGGTGGCTCGCCCGCTCCACCGAGCAGGCCCGCGCCGACTACGCCACCTTCGACCACCGCCGCCGCGCCTTCCGCGCCCTCACCCGCGCCACCCGCGAGCGCCTCAAAGCGATCTATGAAGACGCCGACCTGGCGGACGGCACCAAGCTGCAACGCAAGGCAAACGCCATGAACGACTTCCGCCAGCAGTACGCGCAGCTGAAAGCTGGCTGGAACGGCTACGCCGGCTACGACCCCTTCGTGACCGGCGCCAACAACGCCAGCTTTGCCGCGCAGGCCGCCTACGACGAATGGGTGCCCGCGTTCGAGGCCCTGTTCGAGCGCGAGGGCCGCGATTTTGCGCGGTTTTATGATGCGGTGCGCGCGCTGGCCGAACGCCCGAAAGACGAGCGCCAGGCCGCGCTGCGCGAGCTGGCGCCCACCGCCCTGGCCGCCAGCGACACTTCTCGCCCCTGACCACAACAACGAGAGACAACCATGGCCGACATCCACATCGAACGCGATCACCAACTCGGCATGGGCGGCGCCCGCAAGCTGGCCTGGCGCTGGGCCGAACAGGCCGAAAACGACTTCGACATGAGCTGCACCTACGAAGAGGGCGACGACTGCGACGAGGTGCAGTTCACCCGCTCGGGCGTGAGCGGCACGCTCAAGGTGTCGGCGGACAAGTTTGAACTCGATGCGCGCCTGGGCTTTTTGCTGGGCGCGTTCAAGGACCGCATCGAGGGCGAGATCGTCAAAAACCTCGACGAACTGCTGGCGGCGAAGAAACCCGCCGCCAAAAAGAAAAAGGCCGGTTGAAGAACCGGCCTTGCGCTCAGCCGAGGGTCAGCTGAGTTCCTGGATGAGGTCGATGTACTGCTGCATCGCGTCGTCCTTGCCCGTGCCCTTGAAGCCGTTCCATGCGTCCCATTTGGCGCGTCCGACCATGTCGCCAAAACCGGGCTTCTTGCCCTCGACATCGCCATCGGTGGCCTGCTTGTACAGCGCGTAGATTTTCAACAGCGTGGCGTTGTCGGGGCGCTCGCTGAGGTTCTTGGAATTCGCCACCGCGGCGTCGAAAAGGGCTTTGAGATCGGCCATGAATGCTCCTGTTGTTGAAACGAGCCGCGCCGGCAACACGCGCCGGGCTTAGGGCTCTCCCGCTATCTTACGGTTGGCCGCCTCTGCACAATAGGCCCACAAGCCCAAGACCCGTACAGCCACCCGAGGAGCATCCATGGTTCAACGCGTTGCCGCCCGCAGCGGCACCCCTCCAGCGCGTGCCGGTCGCACCCCGGCACCCCGCAAAGCAGCGCCCGGGGGCCCAGTGGCCAGCGTGCTGCCTGCGGTGAAGCAGGCCCTGTCCACCACGCTCGGGCTGGAAGGCGAGCGCATGAGCAAGGTCGACACGGCCTGGCTGCGCATGGACTCCCCCAGCAACCTGATGATGATCGTCGGCGTGTGGATCCTGAAGCCCGGAATCACCATCGAAGCCTTGAGCGACCGGGTGCGCGAGCGGCTGCTGCCCTACCCGCGCTTCGTGCAGCTGGCGCGCGAAGACGCCGCTGGTGCGCACTGGATTCACGACGCCGATTTCCGCCTGGAGCGCCACGTGGTCACCCACCGGCTCTCGCAGACCGGCGCTCAGACCGAGCAGGACGCCCTGCAGGCCCGCGTGGCCGAACTCGCCATGCAGCCGCTGGACCGCCAGCACCCGCTGTGGCGCTTCGAGCTGATCGAACAGTACGGCGGCGGCTCGGCGCTCGTGGCGCGCATCCACCATTGCATTGCCGACGGCATCGCGCTCATCAGTGTGATGATGAGCCTGGTGGACGGCGGCGGCGCACCGCCTCAACGCAAGAGCCGCAAGACCAGCAAGCCCGGCCTGGACGGCGCCGAAGACTGGGTGGTCGACACCTTGATCCGGCCCTTCGGCGACCTCACCGCCAAAGCCCTTGAAGCCGCAGGCGGTGGCGCAGCCAAGTCGTTCGCCATGCTGGCGTCTCCCCAACAAAGCCTCACCGACTCGCTGGGCCAGGCGGTCGATCTCGCGCGCATGGGCGGCCAGCTCGCCAGCGATCTGGCCGCGCTCGCGCTCATGCCCGACGACTCACCCACCCGCCTCAAAGGCCAGCCCGGCAACACCAAGCGCGTGGCCTGGTGCGAACCCATTCCGCTCGACGAGGTGAAGGCGATCGGCAAAGCTCTGAACTGCTCGGTCAACGACGTGTTGCTGGGCTGCGTGGCCGGTGCCATCGGTGCCTATCTGCAAAATCTGGGCGACGAGACACAGGGCAAGGAAATCCGCGCCATGGTGCCGATCAACCTGCGCCCGATGGAAGACGCCTGGAAACTCGGCAACCGCTTTGGTCTGGTGCCGCTGGTGCTGCCGATTGGCTGCACCAACCCGGTGGAGCGGGTGTTCACCGTGCGCTCGCGCATGAACAACCTCAAGGGCAGTTTGCAGCCGCTGCTCACGTTTGGCCTGCTGTCGGTGGCGGGCCTGCTGGTGAAACCCGCGCAAGACGCCATGCTCAGCCTGTTCGGCCGCAAGACCACGGCGGTGATGACCAACGTGCCCGGCCCGGCCACCAAGCTCAAGGTCTGCGGCTCCACGCTGGAGCAGACCATGTTCTGGGTGCCGCAGACGGGCACCGTGGGCTTGGGTGTGTCGATCCTGAGCTACGGCGGCGGCGTGCAGTTCGGCGTGATCGCCGACACCACCTTGTGCCCCGAGCCGCAGCACATCATCGACGAGTTCGAGCCGGAGTTCCGGCGTTTGCTCACCTTGACGCTGATGCTGCCTTGGGGCGAAGCGAAGGCTTAAGCCAAGGCCAGTCGGCGCGAAGCCATCTCCAGCAGCCCGTCAAAGATCAGGCCCTCCACCAGCTCGACCTGCAGCGCCATGCTGGGCGCCATCTTCCAGCCGGCGCCACCGGTCATGAAACACACCGGCTCGTCGCCGCAGTGGCGGCGCAGGTTGTCCACCATGCGCTGCACCGCACCGGCGATGGCGAAGGTGCCGCCGCTGGTGAGCGCGTCGCTGGTGTTGGTGGGAAAGTCGCGCACCTCGCCGGTGGGCACGTGCAGGCCGGCCGTGCCCGATTCGAGCGCGCGCAGCATGATGCCGTGGCCGGGCAGGATGATGCCGCCCAGAAAACGGCCTTCGGTGTCGATCGCCTCCACCGTCACGGCGGTGCCCACCATCACCACCACGCAGGGCCGCTTCAGGCCTCGCGAGACCAGGCGCTGGCGCGCGCCGATCATGGCGACCCAGCGGTCCGAGCCGAGGCGGGCGGGATGGTCGTAGCCGTTGGTCAGGCCCGCTTCGGCGGTGCTGGACACCACCCACTGCGGGGTCACGTCCCACAACTCCAGCTGTTCGGCCACCCGGCGCCTGACCGCATCACCCGCCACCACACAGCCCAGCACCCAGCGTGGCGCCGGCAGATCGGCCCAATCGCCTTCGGCCAGGGTTTCGATGTTTTCGAGGAATTGGGCACCCTGGGCCATCAGGCGCGAGCCGGAACGCGGTTCTTCGTACAAGGCCCACTTCAGGCGGGTGTTGCCAACGTCCAGGGCCAGAAATGTCATGCGCGGATTATGACCACGCCAACCCCCGGGGGTTTGCGCACTGCAGCATCCGAGCCGGCGATGGGCCGCCCAGAACCGGATCAGCCCCCTTGGGGGGCAGCGGACCTCGCGCAACGGGGAAGGGTGGGGGCCACGTCCCTAGATCAATCCGATCCAGCAAGCGCGCTGCACAGCCGCCAGCTTGTTGTCGGTCTTGAGCTTGGCCATCGCGTTGGCCAGGTGGTAGTTCACCGTGCGTTCGGAGCAATCCATGCGAACCGCGGTTTCTCTCGCGGTGAGCCCTTCAAACGCCATGTTGAGGCTCTCCAGCTCGCGCGGGCTCAGGTTCACGCGGGCCTCGGCAATGGCGCGGCGCAGCATGGGCCAGATGTTGAAGGCCGACCAGGCCAGCGCCGCCGCCTCGGAGCGGTCGGCAAAGGCGCGCGGGCTGAACATGAAACATTCAAAGGTTCGACCGGCCGGCAGGCTGAACGCCACGCGCACCAGGGTCTGGTACCCGTGCGCCAGCCACAGGCGGCGCCAGCGGCTGGATTGTTCAAAGACCGATTTCGAAATGTCCTGCCATGCCACCAGCGGGGCATCGCTGTCGCGCCAGCTGGCGCCAAAATCGCGGCTCTCGGCCAGGGCCTGCGCGGCCAGGAGCATCCGGGGTGGGTGAACGGCCAGAACCTCGCGCTCGTCCCTGCCGCCGGTGGGCGCCGGGCCCAACACCATGACGGCCTCCACGCCCTGGTCGTGCAAGGCGCAGACCCAGTCGGCCAGAATGCTGTCCAGACTGACGCTGTCAAAGTTGACAGGTAAGGTCATGGTTTGAAACAGCCTGTTGCACGGACAATCCGATGCATGTTGGGGCCGCAGGCGCGGGCAACAGGTGCGCGGCGATCGAAGGAGTACATATTGCCTCTGGACCGATTGAGGTTGCACAGCGCCAGAGCGCGGCTGTGGAGGTGGTTGCTGGACGAGGTCGTCCACGCACCTCTGGAGCCCATTTTGCACCCATCTCGTGCCCGGCTTCAGTACCTGGGCGCATTCACTTTCATCGGCCACATCGCATTCGGATGGATCTGGATCGAGCTGTTGCCGCAGCCCTACGAGAGCCTGCCCACGCGCCTGG
>NZ_JBLYYB010000093.1:0-14647 GCF_048549895.1 Hydrogenophaga sp. | reverse complement strand
GGACTCGGCTCGAACGGAGCCATCGGCTGGCAACCCGGGTGCCCTGCGTGCCGAGCCTTATCCCGTTCGGGCTGAGCCTGTCGAAGCCCTCGCCAACCACCCCCTGCCCCCTGGAGACTGGCCCCTGGGCCGCGCCATCGCCCAGCTGCAGGGCGTCTACATCCTGGCCGAGAACACCCGGGGTCTGGTGGTGGTGGACATGCACGCAGCGCACGAGCGCATCGTCTACGAGCGCCTCAAGCAGCAGCTCGACGACCAGCAGGTGGCCAGCCAGCCGCTGCTGATCCCGGCCACGTTTTCCGCCACGCCCGACGAGG
The DNA here is from genome assembly GCF_048549895.1 of Hydrogenophaga sp. Taxonomy (GTDB): domain Bacteria; phylum Pseudomonadota; class Gammaproteobacteria; order Burkholderiales; family Burkholderiaceae_C; genus Hydrogenophaga. The sequence continues at coordinate 14,330 of NZ_JBLYYB010000093.1, read as the reverse complement.
TGGCCACCGTCGAGGACTGCACCGAAGTGCTCAAGACCCTGGGTCTGGAAATCACCGCGCTCTCGCCCAAAACGCTGGCGGTTCGCGCTGTGCCCACCACGCTCGCGCAGGGCGACCCGGTGGAACTCGCGCGCAGCGTGCTCGCCGAACTGGGCCAACACGATGCCAGCACCGTGGTGCAACGCGCCCGCAACGAACTGCTGGCCACCATGGCCTGCCACGGCGCGGTGCGCGCCAACCGGCGTCTCACGCTGGACGAGATGAACGCGTTGCTGCGCCAGATGGAAGTGACCGAGCGCTCAGACCAGTGCAACCACGGCCGCCCGACCTGGCGCCAGGTGGACATGAAAGAGCTGGACGCACTCTTTCTGCGCGGACGCTGAACGGCCCGACGCCTGGCCGCCGGTCGGAAGTCTGGCGGGAAATCCGGCCGCCAGCCATGGTGAGGCGGTTTGCTGGCACGAAACCTGCACGCAACGAAGTCTGAACTTTTTGCATCGCGCGCCGCTCCATCCCACCCATGAAACGTCTCATCGCCCTCCTGCTGGCCTCACTGGCCCTGCTCGCCGGTTGCGCCACGCTCGACGAGAAACAGCGCGCCTGGATCTTCCAGCCATCCGACCGCAGCTGGGCCGGTGGCACGTACGCAGCCGAGGGCATGCAGGACGTGTGGATCGACTTCACCTCCAAGGTGACCGACAAACCCGTCAAGCTGCACGGCCTCTGGGCGCAAAACGAGAACTTCACCGAGCGCGCCGACGCGCCGGTGTTGCTGTATTTGCACGGCGCGCGTTTCAATGTCACCGGCTCGGCTTTCCGTGCCCAGCGCATGCAGGAACTCGGCTTCTCCGTGCTCGCCATCGACTACCGGGGCTTCGGCAAAAGCACCAACGAACTGCCCTCCGAAGAACTGGCCTACGAAGACGCGCGCACCGCATGGGAGTGGCTGGGCAACAAGTACCCCGGCCGGCCGCGCTACATCTTTGGCCATTCGCTGGGTGGCGCCATCGCCATCGAGCTGGCAGCGCAGGTGAACGACGAGGCAGGGACGGTGGTCGAAGGCACCTTCACCTCCATCCCCGATGTGGTGAGCACCTTCAAGTGGGGCTGGTTGCCGCTGTCGCTGCTCATCACCCAGCGCTTCGAGGCGGTCAAGCGCGTGCCCGACATCGGCTCGCCGCTGCTGGTGGTGCATGGCGGTGCGGACCGTCTGATCCAGCCCGAGCTGGGGCGCAAGCTGTTCGAGGCCGCCACCGGGCGCAAGGCTTTTGTGCTGGTGGAAGGTGGTTCGCACCACAACACCAACTCGGTGGGGCAGGCGCAGTACCGGGTGGCGCTGGCCAGCCTGTTTGGCCTGCGACCGGATGTTCAGTTGGTGAAGAACTGAGCGACGCGCGAAGGTTCGCGTGCAGGGGGTTCTGCTACCCTCGACCGGATGTCCGCCACGCCTTCTTTGCCTGTCCAGCCGCCCGTGAGGGCTCATGCCATGTCAAGCGGCCTGGTGGTGCTGACACTCTCCCTGTTGCTGGGCTTGCAGCCCGTCGCCACCGATCTCTATTTGCCCGCCCTGCCCGCGCTCACCGCCGGTTTTGGCGCAGCCATGTCGCAGGCGCAACTCACGCTCACCGCGCTGCTGCTGGCGTTCGGCGTGTCGCAGATGTTCTGGGGGCCGCTGTCCGACCGCTTTGGTCGTCGCCCGATTTTGTTGATCGGTCTGAGCGCCTTCGTGGTGGCCTCGGTCGGCAGCACCTTCTCGCCCTCCATTGAACAGCTCATCGTGTGGCGCGCGGTGCAGGGTGCGGCCATGGGCGCGGGCGTGATGTGTGCGCGCGCCATCGTGCGCGACCTGTACCAGCCCACCGAGGGCGCCCGCATGATGTCCAAGGGACTCACCGGCCTGGGCGTGATCGCCTGCGCCAGCGCGCCATTGGGCGGCTTGCTGTCCGACCTCATGGGCTGGCGTCTCTCGCTGATGGCGGTGGCCGTGTTCGGCGCACTCGCGCTGGGCGTGGTCGCCTGGCGGTTCGAGGAAACCCTGCAAGCGAAGAACCCACGTGCCCTGCAGCCCGCCATGCTCGTGGGCACCTGGGTGCAGATCGCACGCCACCCCACGTTCTGGGCGTTTGCGTTGTTGGCGGCCACGTCCTACTGCGGCTTGTTCACATTTCTCGCGGCCTCGCCGTTCGTGTTCATCCAGGTGCTGGGCATGTCCAAAACCGCCTATGGCTTGATGATGATGACGATGTCGCTGAGCTACATCGCGGGCACCTTCATCTGCCGGCGTCTGCTGCCGGTGCTGGGTGTGCGGCGCACGGTGGCAGTGGCTGCGGTGTTCACGCTGGTCGGTGGCACCAGCATGGGTGTGCTGGCGCTGCTGGGTGTGCAGAGCGCCTGGGCCATCATGCTGCCCTTTTATGTGTTCATGATGGGCCACGGCGTGCACCAGCCTTGCGGCCAGAGCGGCGCGGTGGGGCCGTTTCCGCAGGCGGCTGGGGCGGCCTCGGCACTCGCCGGTTTCATCATGATGATCGCAGCCTTTGTGGTCGGCGGCTGGCTGGGCCAGAGCCTCGCAGCCATCCAGGCCGGCACCGGCACCGTGCTGCCACTCACCAACGGCATCTGGTTCTGGAGCGTGCTGATTGCGCTGACCGCCTGGACGTTGGTGCAGCGTTTTGGCGAGAGCCGGCCTTTGCCTGAACGCGTGGCACCCACCGACGCGGCGCAAGGTTGAGCGGGCCCGTGCCTTCCATGTCCTGCATCGGCCTGGCCGGCCCCACCGCCAGCGGCAAGAGCGCGGCCTCGCTGGCCATCGCCCAGCACTGGCCGGTGGAAATCATCAGCGTCGACTCGGCGCTGGTTTACCGCGGCATGGACATCGGCACCGCCAAACCCACCGCGGCCGAACTCGCGCAGGTGCCGCACCACCTCATCAACATCCTCGACCCGCTGCAGAGTTACAGCGCCGCCGACTTCGTGCGCGACACCACGCGCCTGGTGCGCGAGATCAACCAGCGCGGGCGCACCGCGCTGCTGGTGGGCGGCACCATGCTGTATTTCAAGGCGCTGGTGGTGGGTCTGGACGACATGCCGCAGGCCGACGCCGCCGTGCGCGCCTCGATCGACGCGCGCGCCACGGCACTGGGCTGGCCCGCGCTGCACGCCGAACTGGCACGGGTGGACCCGGTCACGGCCGCGCGTCTGCCGCCCTTTGATGCGCAGCGCATCCAGCGCGCACTCGAAGTGTTCGAGGTTTCGGGCCAACCGCTTTCCAGTTTTCAGACCGGCCGCACGCACAACCCCGACAGCCCGCTCGCGCCCGAGCACCTGATCTCGCTGGAGCCGCAAGACCGTGCCTGGCTGCACGCGCGCATCGCGCAGCGCTTCAACGCGATGCTGGCCGAGGGCTTCATCGATGAGGTGCAGCACCTGCGCGCGCGCGGTGACTTGTCGACCGACCTGCCCTCCATGCGCTGCGTGGGCTACCGGCAAGCGTGGGACATGTTGAACACACACGGCAACACCCTCAGCCCTGCACAGCTCGCCGAACTGCGCGATCTCGGCGTGGCCGCCACGCGCCAGCTGGCCAAACGCCAGCTCACCTGGCTGCGTTCCATGCCGCAGCGCCGGGTCATTGCCTGCGACGCACCCGATGCGCTGGCATGCGCGCTCGAATCGGTGCAGGCCCTGCTGGGCGCACCCACCTGAACCGCATGTCACTCGTCGTTGAACACCTCGCCAAGCGCTACGGCAGCACCACCGTCTTCAGCGGCGTGAACCTCACCGTGGCGCCGGGCGAGTTCATCGCCATCGTGGGCGAATCGGGGGTGGGCAAATCCAGCCTGCTCAACTGCCTGGCCGCGCTGGACGACTGGAGCGAAGGCCGCATCAGCCACGCGGGCGTGGACCTCGGGGCCTTGACCGACACGCAGCGCGCGCACTGGCGCCGCGAGCACCTGGGGTTTGTGTTCCAGGCCTTCCACGTGCTGCCGCACCTCGACGTGGCGCAAAACGTGGGTCTGCCCCTGCTGTTGTTGGGCCGACCCGATGCCGCGCGCGTGCAGCAGATGCTGGACGCGGTGGGCCTGGGTGAGCTGGGTGCGCGCCTGCCGGCCGAGCTCTCGGGCGGTCAGTTGCAACGCGTGGCGATTGCCCGCGCGCTGGTGCACCGCCCCGGCCTGCTGCTGGCCGACGAGCCCACCGGCAACCTCGACCCGAGCACCGCCGCGCAGGTGATGGGCGTGCTGGAACAACAGGCCAGGGAGAGCGGTGCGGCGCTGGTGCTGGTGACGCACTCCACGGCTGCGGCCGCGCGCGCTCAGCGTGTGCTGCACCTCACCGCCGAAGGGCTGCAAGCAGCCTGAAGGTTCAGACCTTGAGGATCACGTCGTGGTCGGGCGCGAAGCAGGTGTGCAGCGGCAGCAGTGCGCCGCCCAGCGCGCGGGCGTCGGAGCCGATGCTGCCCAGCTCCAGGCGCGGGCGGTGCAGGCCTTCCCAGCTGTAGGCGGCCAGCGCCGCGCGCGTGCGCTCGCACAGGGCGCGCAACAGGTCGGGCGCAATGGCGCCGTCCATCACCACCGCCTCCACGTCGAGAAACGCGGTGCCCGAGACCACGCACTGCGCCAACGCGGGCGCTGCACGCTCAATCCATTCCTGGCTGTACGGCAGCCAGGGCGATTGCAGGGCACGCGCGTCGTAGGCGGCCATCGGGTCCAGCCCGTGCTGGCGAAAGCGCTGCTCCAGATCCCACAGCGAGGCTTCGCCGATGAGCTGCGGCGCGAGCTCGTTGCCCTGCGCCACGCGCAGCGGCAATGAGGCCACCGCGCCCGCGTTGCCATGCACACCGCGGTGCAGGTGCGAGTCGAGCACCAGGCCACCGCCCACGAAGGTGTCCATGAACAGGTAGAGAAAACTGCGGATGTCGCGCCCCCGGCCCTGCAGCAGCTCGGCCACACACGCGGCCGAGGTGTCCTTGGCAAAACTCACCGGCAGCTCGGTGAGCTTCTGCACCTCGGCACCCAGGTCGATCTGGTTCCAGGCTTGCGACTGTTCGGCCGTGAGGCCCAGCATGCGGTGCCAGCCACCCAACTGAAACGGCGCGGCCACGCCCACACCCACCACGCGGTCGCTCAGCGGTCCGAGTTTTTTCAGCAGGCGGTTGAGGTTGGTCTTGATCGCGGGCAGCAGCACAGGGATGTCGGGGAAGGCGTAGTCGAGCACGAGGCGTTCGCGCACCTGCCCGGTGAAGTCCACCAGCAGCCAGTCGGCGCTGCGCCGGCCGATCTTGATGCCGATGGCAAACGCGCCATCGGGGTGCAGGCCCAGCGGCACCGAGGGCTGGCCCACGCGCCCGCGCACCGGGGCCTCGCGGCGCAGCAGCTGGTCTTCGTCCAGCCGCGCGGTGATCAGGCCGATGGTCTGCGCCGTGAGGCCGGTCAGGCGCGCGATGTCGGCCTTGGCCAGGCTGCCGTGCACGCGCAGCGCCTGCAGCACCACGCGCTCGTTGAACTGGCGCATGCCCACTTGGTTGGAGCCGCGCGGGCGCAGGCGCGGCTGGTCGCCCGGATCAACATCGGGAGGGACTTCGGTGGCGGCGTCGTTGTTCACTGCGTTGATGGGGGTGTCGGGTTCAGGTGCGCAAAGTGTCGCCGATGACACCCTTGCGCAAAATGAAATTGCCCCAGGGCTGCAGCTCGCCGGTGACCACGATGGCGTAGGCCGTTTTCACGCGCTCATAAAACGCGAAGCGCTCCACCGCTTCGGCCTGGTCGTCACGCATGCCTTCGGTGGCCAGCACGGCGAGCGTTTCGCGCTGCAGGGCCGAGCGGTACGGCGCTTCGGTGCCGCCCACCTGCATGTAGGCCACGGGCTGCGGCACGTCGGCCGCCAGTGGCAGCACGCTGGCCACCGCCCGCACCGTGCGCGCCATGCCCACGCCGGGCAGGCGCAGCACCGTCTTGCCCGCGCCCAGGCTCATGGCGGTGAAGTTCGCGTCCGCCAGCACCAGCGCGTCGTCGTGGCCCATCTCGGCCAGCAGTTTCAGCAGCTCGGGGCTGAGCAGGGGATCAATGCCTTTGAGCATGGTCAGGCCAGTGCCTCGGCGGGCAGTTCTTCGGCGAGCTTGGCGCCGGTCATCACGGCCACGGTGTCGCTCATGCTGATCACCTTGGGGTTGACCACCGCCGCGCGTTTGCCCAGGCGCGCGATGTGGATGCGGTCGGCGATCTCGAACACGTGCGGCATGTTGTGGCTGATCAGGATCACCGGCAGGCCCTTGTCGCGCACGCGGCGGATGAGCTCCAGCACCATGTTGCCCTCCTTCACGCCCAGCGCGGCGGTGGGCTCGTCCATGATGACCACGTGCTGCGCGAAGGCCGCCGCACGCGCGACCGCCACGCACTGGCGCTGACCGCCCGAGAGCGTTTCCACCGCCTGCGTCATCGACCGGATGCCGACTTTCAGGTCGTTCATGCGCGAAATGCTCTCGGCCAGCATTTTCTTTTTGTCCATCATGCGCAGGAAGCGGCCCAGGAAACCGGCGCGCAGGATCTCGCGGCCGAGGAACAGGTTCTCGGCAATCGTCATGGCCGGGGCCACGGCGAGGTCCTGGTAGACGGTTTCGATGCCGGCACGGCGCGCGTCGATCGGGCTCTTGAAGTGGATGGCCTGGCCGTCCAGAAAGATCTGGCCTTCGTCGGGAATGGTCGCGCCCGAGAGCGCCTTGATCAGGCTCGACTTGCCGGCGCCGTTGTCGCCGATCACGGCCAGGATTTCACCGGCGCGCAATTCGAAGTCGGCGCCGTCGAGTGCGGTGACCTGGCCGTAGCGTTTGACCAGGCCCTTCGCCTGGATCACCAAAGGTGCATTCGGGTTCATCAGCGCACTCCTTTGCGGGACATCTGATCGGTGGCCACCGCGAGGATGACCAGGATGCCGGTGACGAGGATCTGGTAGACCGAGCTCACGCCCATGAGCGTGAGACCGTTGCGGAACACACCCACGATGAGCGCACCCACCAGCGTGCCGAGCAAAATGCCGCGCCCGCCAAACAGGCTGGTGCCGCCCAGCACCACGGCGGTGATGGCATCGAGGTTTTCGGTCTGCCCGGCGTTGGGGTCGCCCGCACCGATGCGCGCCACGCTCAGCATGGACGCGATGCCGTAGAACACGCCGGCCGCCACGTACACGCCCAGCAACACCTTGTCGGTGGAAATGCCCGTGAGCCGCGTGGCCTCGGGGCTGTTGCCCACCGCGTAGATGTGGCGCCCGGGCGCGGTCTCGCGCAAAGCGAGCCAGGTCACCAGGTACAGCACCAGCATGAGGATCACACCGTAGAGCACGTTGGTGCCGCCGATGCGCAGCGACTGGCCCAGCCAGTTCATGCCCTCGGGAATGTTGGTGATGGTCTGCGAGCCGCTGTAGAGCTGGGTGATGGCGAACGCAATGTTCAGCGTGCCCAGCGTCACGATGAAGGGCGGCAGCTTGGCCTTGGTCACCAGCAGGCCGTTGACCAGGCCGAACAGCGCGGTGGCGCCGATCCCCAGGGCAATGGCCACCGGTGCCGAGAGGCCGAAGTCGGCCGCCATCTTGGTCATCACGATGCTGCCCAGCGCCATGATCATTCCGCACGAGAGGTCGATGCCCGCCGTGAGGATGATCAGCGTCTGGCCGATGGCGATGGTGCCGACCACCATCACCTGCTGCAGGATCAGCGAGAAGTTTTGCAGCGTGAGGAAACGGTCGCTCTGCGTGGCAAAGAAGGCGCAGGCCAGCAGCAGCGCGATGAAGGGGCCGAGCGTGCCCAGGGGGGGGAGTTTGGCTTTCATGTCTGTGCCCTTTCGATCACTTGTTGCCCCAGCAGAGGTCCATGCCGGTTTTGACGTCCTTGCTCTCCACACCACTCACGGGCTTGGCCGCGATCAGGGCCACGCCGGTGTCGGTGTAGCCGCTCACCTTCTTGCCGGTCTTCGCGTATTCCACGCCCGCGGCCACGCCCATGGCGGCCATGCGCAGCGGGTACTGCTGCGAGGTCGCGGCGATCACGCCGGCGCCCACGTCCTTGATGCCGGCACAACCACCGTCCACCGAGACGATGACCACGTCCTTCTCCTTGCCGGCGGCCTTGAGCGCCTTGAAGGCGCCGGCGGCGGCGGGTTCGTTGATGGTGTAGACCACGTTGATGCCCGGGTTCTTCTGCAGGCAGTTCTCCATGCCGGTCTGGCCCTTGGCGGCGTCGCCGAAGCTGTCGGCCATGCACACCACCTCGGCCGGCTTGGCCAGGTCGTTGCTCTTGGCGTCCAGCGACTTCAAACCGTAGCCCTGCAGAAAGCCGTTGTGGCGCTGCGCGCCCACCGGGTGGCCGGGAAACAGGTCGAGCGTGGCGATCACCGGGGCCTTGCCGCCGAGCGCGGCCTTGGCGTACTGGCCGATCAACACGCCGGCCTTGAAGTTGTCGGTGGCGAACAGGCCGTCCACCGCGCTCACCGGGTCGGTCGGGCTGTCGAGCGCGATCACCATCACGCCCTGGGCCTGTGCGCGCTTGACGGCCGGGATGATGGCCTTGGCATCGTTGGGCGTGAGCAGGATGGTCTTGGCGCCGGCGGCGATCATGTTTTCCATGGCGGTCACCTGGCCGGCGTTGTCGCCGTCGGTCTTGCCCGAGGCCGTCAACAGCTTGGCGCCGAGTTTTTTGGCCTCGGCGTCGGCGCCCTCTTTCATCTTCACGAAGAAGGGGTTGGAATCGGTCTTGGTGATCAGGCCGATGACGGGCTGGGCCTGCGCGTGGGCGAGCGATGCGGCCAGCGCCAGCACGGAGAACGCACCGGCGGACGTGGCGAGGGTGAAGGCACGGATGGTCATGTTGGTCTCCTGGGTGGAAGGGAATCGTTCAAGGTTCACGCCGCCAGGCTCTTGGGGTTTTCACGAGGCCCGTTGCGGTGTGGTTGGACTATATTTCGAGTCAGGTTAATAAATCAACTGGATTTAGTTATGGTTTTCCCTAGCACCCCGACAGTCGTTCAAGTCGCCACCGCCGGCGAGGCCCTCATCGATCTGATTGAAGACACCGACGGGCGCTTGCGCCCCTGCGCGGGCGGCGCCGTCTACAATCTCACGCGCGCGCTCGGCCTGCAGGGCGTGCCCACGCTCTACCTCAACCCGCTCGCCGGCGACCGCTTCGGCCGCCTGCTGGCCGAGGGCATTGCGCAGGCCGGCGTGGCACTCGCCCAGCAGCAGCCGGTGCACGAACCCACATCGCTCGCGGTGGTGGGTCTGGACGAGCAGGGCAAGGCCAGCTACAGCTTCTACCGCGAGGGTGTGGCCGACCGGCAGGTGACGGCGCAGGGTTTGGTCGCCGCCTGCGAAAACCAGCCGGGCCTTCGCATCACGGTCACGGGTTGCCTGGCCTTGGCGGCCGAGGACAGCACCAAGTACCTGCCCTGGCTGCGGGCCCAGCGCGCCGCCGGGCGCCTGGTGGTGGTGGACGCCAACCTGCGCCCGGCCGTGGTGCCCGACATGGCCGCCTACCGCGCCAGCGTGATGGCCGCCCTGCAGCACGCCCACCTGATCAAGGTGAGCGACGACGACCTCGACACACTGGGCATTGAAGGCGCGGACGCAATGATCCAGGCCAGCGCGCTGCTGAACCAGACCCCCGCGCAATGGCTGGCGCTCACGCTGGGCGCGGGCGGCGCGGTGCTGCTGGCACGCGACGGCCAGGCCTGGCACAGCGCCGAATCGGCTCCGATGACCGTGGTCGACACGGTGGGTGCCGGCGACTGTTTTCTGGCCGGCCTGCTGGTGGCCTTGCTGCAGCGCCCCGCGCTGCAACGAAGCGTCCACGCCGGCGAACTGCGGCTGGACGCCAGCGACGCGCAACACCTGCTGGCGCACGCCGTGGCCAGCGCCAGCCTGTGCGTGATGCAGACCGGCTGCACCCCGCCCAGCCTGGCCGAGGTGGTGGCCCGCACCACCGCCCACCCACCGGTATTTCGCGTCCTCTGACTGGGCGCGCGCCGGTTCGGCGGTTAAGGTGATGGCAGCGCACTGTGGCCCCACCCGCCAGCGTCGGCATCCTGTACCCGCGATGTAACTTAATTACATTACGATCCAGATTCTGAAGTAACTTAATTAGAGACATGGTCACCTCAAGCCCCACCACCACCGCCGCTTCGTCCACCCCCTCGGCACCGCTCGATCTGGTGATCTTCGGTGGCGCGGGCGACCTCTCGGTGCGCAAGCTGCTGCCCGCGCTCTACATGGCGCACCTGCACCACAACCTGCCCGAGGCCACGCGCATCCTGGCGCTGGGCCGCCAACCCTGGGACCGCGACACCTTCACCGCCTTCGTCGACGACAAGGTGCGCGGCTTCATCGAACCCGAGGCGCTGGAAGACGCGGCCTGGGCCGCCTTCAAGGACCGCCTGGGCTATGTGTGCCTCGATGCGACGCAGCCCGACGACTTCGCCGCCCTGGGCACGGCGCTGCAAAACGGCTCCGACCGCGTGTACTACCTGGCCACCGCGCCCACGCTGTTCACCGGCATCTGCGCCCACCTCGCCAGCGCCAACCTGATCGATACCCGCTCGCGCGTGGTGCTCGAAAAACCGCTGGGCCACGACCTCGCCTCAGCGCGCCAGATCAACGAAGAGGTCGGCCGTTACTTCACCGAAGCACAGACCTTCCGCATCGACCACTACCTCGGCAAGGAAACCGTGCAGAACCTGATGGTGCTGCGCTTCGGCAACACCATCTTCGAGCCGCTGTGGCGCAGCCCCTACATCAAGAGCGTGCAGATCACCGTGGCCGAGTCGGTGGGCGTGGGCAGCCGCGCGGGCTTTTACGACGGCACCGGCGCGCTGCGCGACATGCTGCAGAACCACCTGCTGCAGCTGCTGTGCATCGTGGCCATGGAGCCGCCGGTCTCGCTCGACCCCGACGCCGTGCGCGACGAGAAGCTCAAGGTGCTGCGCTCGCTGCGCCCCATGACCGTGGCCGATGTGGCGCGCGACACGGTGCGCGGCCAGTACACCGCTGGTGCCTCCAACGGCGACAAGGCCGTGGCGTACCTGCAAGAAGACAACGTGCCGCCCGAGAGCGAAACCGAAACCTTCGTGGCCCTGCGCGCCCACATCAACAACTGGCGCTGGGCCAACGTGCCGATCTTTCTGCGCACCGGCAAACGCATGGCCGAGCGCCGCTCGGAAATCGTGATCGAGTTCGCCGACCTGCCCTACACCATCTTTCCCGACGCGCCGCGCCAGCCGGTCAACCGACTCATGATCCGCCTGCAGCCCGAAGAACACGTGCAGTTGCAGATGATGGCCAAGGAGCCCGGCAGCGGCATGCGCTTGCGCCCGGTGAGCCTGAACCTGGACCTCGAGTCCGCCTTCAGCGCGCGCCGCGCCGAAGCCTACGAGCGCCTGCTGATGGACGTGATCAAGGGCCGCCTCACACACTTCATGCGCCGCGACGAACTGGAAGCCGCGTGGACCTGGGTCGAGCCCATCCTGGATGGCTGGAAAAACCTCAACGAAAAACCCAAGGCCTACACCGCCGGCAGCTGGGGCCCGGCAGCCTCGTCGGCGCTCATGGCACGCGAAGGCTCGGCCTGGGTGGAAGAGTCATGAAAGAACACGTCTGCAACTCGAGCGCCGAGCTGGCCTGGCAACTGGCCGACACCATCGCGCAGGGCCTGCACGCCGCCATCGACCAGCGCGGCCACGCGGTGCTGGCGGTCTCGGGCGGCAAGTCGCCCATTGCGCTGTTTGAAGCGCTGCGCGTGCTGCCGCTCGAATGGCAGCGCGTGACCGTGCTGCTGGTGGACGAACGCTGCGTGCCGCACGACCACGCCGAGAGCAACACCGCGCTGGTGCGCCAGCACCTGCTCAAAGACCAGGCCGCAGCTGCCACCTTTGTGCCTTTTTTCGACACGCTGCCGGACACCCTGGACGAGCCAGCCCTGATCCGTCTGGTGGACGCCGCCAACCGCCGTCTGGCCACCCAGCCCTGGCCCATGGACATGGCGGTGCTCGGCATGGGCGACGACGGCCACACCGCCTCGCTGTTTCCCGGCGCGCCCGGCCTGCGCCAGGCCCTGCACAGCAGCGGCCCGGTGGCCTGGGTGCGCCCGGCCACCGCGCCCCACGCCCGCCTCACCCTCACCCTGCCCGCCCTGCTGGCCACGCGCGAACTCGCGCTGGCCATCAGCGGCGCCAGCAAGCTGGCCGTGTTCCAGCAAGCCCGCCTCGGCGCCGACGAAGCCCTGCCGGTGTCGCTCATCCTCAACCAGCACCAGACGCCCGTGAGCGTGTGGCTGGCCTGAACGGAGTCCCCACCATGACCACCCCTTCACACCCGAACCTGCACCCGACGCTGCAACGCGTCACCGACCGCATCGTTGAACGCAGCGCCACCACGCGCGCCGCCTACCTGGCTTCCATGGCCGCACAACGCAAGACCGGCACCCAGCGCGCCGGCATGGGCTGCGCCAACATGGCCCACACCACGGCCGCGCTGCCCGCGTCGGACAAGCTGAAGATCCATGCCGAGCGCGCGCCGCACATCGGCATCGTCACCGCCTACAACGACATGCTCTCGGCCCACCAGCCGTACGAGACCTACCCGCAGCAGATCCGCGGCATTGCCCACGGGCTGGGCGTCACCGTGCAGGTGGCCGGCGGCGTGCCCGCCATGTGCGACGGCGTCACGCAAGGCGCGGCCGGCATGGAGCTTTCGCTGTTCTCGCGCGACGTGATCGCGCTCTCCACCGCGGTGGCGCTCTCGCACAACGTGTTCGACGCTGCGCTGTTCCTCGGCATCTGCGACAAGATCGTGCCCGGCCTCTTCATGGGCGCGCTGCAGTTCGGCCACCTGAGCAATGTGTTCGTGCCCGCCGGCCCCATGACCACGGGCCTCTCCAACGACGCCAAGGCCAAGGTGCGCCAGCAGTACGCACAGGGTCTGGTCGGGCGCGAGGCCTTGCTCGAATCGGAAGCGCAGGCCTACCACAGCCCCGGCACCTGCACCTTCTACGGCACCGCCAACAGCAACCAGATGCTGATGGAGATCATGGGCCTGCACCTGCCCGGCGCGTCGTTTGTGAACCCCGGCACACCGCTGCGCGACGCACTCACCGCCGAGGCGGTGCGTCGCTCCGTGGTCAACACCGGACGCACCGGCGAAGCCGCGATCTGCATGGCGGACATCGTGACCGAGAAGACCCTGGTCAACGGCATCATCGGCCTGCTCGCCACCGGCGGCTCCACCAACCACACGCTGCACCTCGTGGCCATGGCGCGCGCCGCCGGTGTGCTCATTGACTGGGACGACTTCGCCGAGCTCTCGCACGACATCCCGCTGCTGGCGCGCGTGTACCCCAACGGCAGCGCCGACGTGAACCACTTCCACGCCGCTGGTGGCATGGGTTACCTCATGCGGCAGTTGCTCGACGCTGGCCTCTTGCACGCCGACGTGGCCACGGTCATGGGATATGGCCTGCAGGCCTACACGCAAGAGCCCTGGCTCGACGGTGACCGCCTCGCCTGGCGCCCCGTGCCCGCAAAAAGCGGCGACACCTCGGTGGTGCGCCCGGTGGCCGAGCCCTTCAGCGCCGACGGCGGCCTGCGCCTGCTGCAGGGCAACCTGGGCCGCAGCGTGGTGAAGGTGTCCGCCGTGAAACCCGAGCACCGCGTGGTGCGCGCCCAGGCCGTGGTGGTGAGCGACCAGCAAGACCTGCTGGCGCTGTTCAACGCCGGCCAGCTGGAGCGCGACTTCATCGCCGTGGTGCGCTACCAGGGCCCGCGCGCCAACGGCATGCCCGAGCTGCACAAGCTCACGCCGCCGCTGGCCGTGTTGCAGGACAAGGGCTTCAAGGTGGCGCTGGTCACCGATGGCCGCATGTCGGGTGCATCGGGCAAGGTGCCCGCCGCCATCCACCTCAGTCCCGAGGCCCTGGCCGACGGCCCGATCGCACGCGTGAAAGACGGCGACTGGATCACACTGGACTGCGAGCGCGGCGTGCTCGAACTGGAGGTGGACGTTGACACCTTCAATGCACGCGAACTCCACCACCCCGACCTCAGCGCCAACCAGCACGGCACCGGCCGCGAACTGTTCGCCATGTTCCGCCAGCACGCCAGCGTGGCCGAACTCGGCGCTTCGCCGCTGTTTGGGTGAGCGGCGTTGGCCATGCACCCTTTTGCGCGGGCCCTCACCCCAACCCTCTCCCAGGGGGAGAGGGGGTCAAGCGGGGAGTCCTCGCGGAAGTTGCGTGGCATCGTTCCCTTTCCGAAGCGGCGTGTCTCGACCCCCTCTCCCTCTGGGAGAGGGTTGGG
>NZ_JBLYYB010000092.1:0-13727 GCF_048549895.1 Hydrogenophaga sp. | reverse complement strand
TGGCCAGCGTGTCCGCCGCCTTGATCTTGAGCGCATTGGCCACATCGCCCATGCTGAAGTTCATGCTCTTGAGGGTGGAGAGCGTCATCTTCTGCACTTCGAGTGCCTGGATGGTCGCACCCAGGGCCTTGGAGTTCTGGTCCAGCCAGAAGTGCACCGCCTTGAGTTCCTCGATGCGTTTTTCCAGGTCTTCCACGTTGAAAGTGGGCGCCACCCAACTGCCCAGGTTGGGCAACTGCGGGATGTTCTGTCCGATGCCCTGCGCCACGCCACCGGCGGCCTGACCCGCGAGGTTTTGCAGGAACTCGAAGCCGGGCACGAACTTGCCGAATCCGCTGCTGGGTGCATCAACCATGGGTGTCTCCTGTGGGGGGTCAGGGGCGACTGCCGTGCTGCCGGGTCTCAGCCGTCCACGCCATAGCGGGGGGCTCGGCGTTCACGCAAGGATGCCACACCTTCACGCACGTCGGGACCGGCGAAACCCATGAATTCCAGCGCCAGCGAGGTGTCGAACGCGGGGCCGGCCTGGCGCAGCCAGTTGTTGAGCGAGTACTTGGTCCAGCGGATCGCGGTCTGGCTGCCGCTGGCCAGCCGGTCGGCCACTTCATAGGCTTTGTCCAGCAGCTGGTCCTCGTCCACCGCGAGCGACACCAGCCCGATGCGCTCGGCTTCTTCGCCGCTGATGGGGTCGCACAGCATCAGGTAGTACTTGGCCTTGGCCAAGCCGCACAAGAGGGGCCAGACGATGGCTGCGTGGTCGCCTGCGGCCACGCCCAGGCGCGTGTGGCCGTCGACGATCTTGGCGCTCCTGGCCGCGATCGAAATGTCGGCCAGCAAGCCCGCCACCAGACCCGCGCCCACGGCCGGGCCGTGCATGGCGCTCACGATGGGCTTGTCGCAATTGATCACGTTGTAGACCAGGTCGCGCGCTTCCTTCCACACGCGGGTGCGCACCTCGAAATCGGTTGCCATGTCCTGCACCAGCGCGAGATCGCCCCCGCCCGAAAAGCCGAGGCCACTGCCGCGCAGCACCGCGCAGCGCACGCTGTCGTCGCGCCCCACGTCGCGCCAGATCTCGCTCAGCTCCCAGTGGCCTTCGTGGCCGGCGGTGGGCAGCTTGCCATTGCCGCCGGGTCCGTCGGCGCGCATGCGGATGTCGAGCACCGAGGGCACGCCGCCCACGGCGGGGCCGCGGCGGGTGATGTCCAGGGTCTGGTAGCGGCTGTAATCCACGGTGGTCATCAGGGTCTCCTCGGGGAATCGGTTTATGAATCAGGGCCGTGTCGCGCACCCCGGCATCCAGTCCATTGTGATTGACGTGCATCAAGGCAGGTTGGTGCTCAAAGGCGCACCATGGCTCCATGCACAGGGTCGCCACACGGCCTGCATGTTTTCAGGAGAACCGCATGACAGCCCCCATTTCCGACACCTTCGCCGCCCAGCTTCGGGAGATGCGCACCGACGTGCTGGCCCAGTTGCGCGCCCAGCACGGCGGCGCCATGAGCCGGGCCGAGTCGGCCGCCGAAGCCTTGGGCAACGCCAGCGACGACCAGTCTCAGGCCAACACCGAGCGCGAACTGTCTTTTGCCCTGGAGGAGCGCGAGTCGGCCGAGCTGATCGAGATCGACGCCGCGCTCAAGCGCATCGCCGACGGCAGCTTTGGTCTGTGTGTCGATTGCGGCGTGTCCATACCCGCAGCGCGGCTGCACGCCAACCCCACCGCCACGCGCTGCGTCGACTGCCAGACCAAGACCGAGCACTGACGCCTGCTGCGGCTGGGTATGCTGGCGGCATGAACGACCCAGCCAACACCCTGTCCACCCGCAGCCTGTTCCACTTCGCCTTCAACGTCACCGACCTGATGGAGGCGCGCCGCTTCTACGGCGGTGTGCTCGGTTGCGCCGAGGGGCGCAGCACCGACACCTGGGTCGACTTCGACTTCTTCAGCCACCAGATCTCGCTGCACCTGGGCGAACCGTTCAAGACCACGCGCACCGGGCACGTGGGCGAGCATCTGGTGCCGATGCCGCACTTCGGTCTGGTCTTGATGTTGCCCGAATGGAAAGCGCTGGCCGAGCGCTTGCAGGCGGCGGGCGTCGCGTTCGTGCTGCCACCGCAGGTGCGCTTTGAAGGGCAACCGGGCGAGCAGTGGACGATGTTCTTCTGCGACCCCTTCGGCAACCCGATCGAGGTGAAGGGGTTTGCTTCGCTGGCGCAGGTGTACGCCAGCTGAAAGCGATCAGGCCAGCGGCGCGATCGTCTGATCAATCGCACCGAAGATCGACTGACCATCCTTGCCCTTCATCTCGATGCGGATCGTGTCGCCGAACTTCATGAAGGCGGTCGAAGGCTGGCCGTCCAGGATGGTTTCGATCGCGCGCTTCTCTGCGATGCAGCTGTAGCCCTTGGGCCATTCCTTGCGGCCGTTGACCTCCACGCTCTTGTTGCTCACCGTGCCGCTGCCCACGATGGAGCCGGCGCGCACGTTGCGCGTCTTGCAGATGTGGGCGATCAGCTGGCCAAAGTGAAACGTCATCTCCGGGCCGGCTTCACACATGCCGACCTTGCGGCCGTTCCAGGTGCTCTGCAACGTGAGGTGCACACGGCCGCCTTGCCAGGCGTCGCCCAGTTCGTCGGGTGTGATCGCCACGGGGCTGAACGCGGTGGCCGGCTTGCTCTGGAAAAAGCCGAAGCCCTTGGCCAGTTCGGCCGGGATCAGGTTGCGCAGCGACACGTCGTTGGCCAGCATCAAGAGGCGGATGCCGTCCAGTGCCTGCTCGGGCGTGGCGCTCATGGGCACGTCACCGGTCACCACTGCGATCTCGGCCTCGAAGTCGATGCCGAAGTCTTCGCTGGGCACGACCACATCGTCGGTGGGCCCGATGAAGTCGTCGCTGCCACCCTGGTACATCAGCGGATCGACGTAGAACGACTGCGGCACCTCGCTGTTGCGCGCTGCGCGCACCAGCTCCACATGGTTGATGTAAGCCGAGCCGTCGGCCCACTGGTAAGCGCGCGGCAGCGGGGCCATGCACATGGCAGGATCGAACGGGAACGCGTGGCGCGCCTTGCCCTGGTTGAGGGTCACGTAGAGGTCGTGCAGTTGGGGACTGATGAAGTTCCAATCGTCCAGAGCCTGCTGCAATTTGTGCGCAATGCCGGTCGCATAATGCGCCGTGCTCAGGTCGCGTGAGACCACGACGAGCTGTCCGTCGCGTGAGCCGTCTTTGTAGGTGGCGAGTTTCATGTGAGTCTCCTGATGGTTGCGCTGATGGCGGTGCCGGTGGTTACGATTAGTGAAATCGATTAACCTATTCGTAAAAATGAAGATTCTAGGCGATGGCCCGTCAACGCGGGCAAATGGACACACATTGTGCTGAACCTGTCTGCCCGCCGACCGTCCTACTTGCTTCACGCCGACCATGCCCTCACTCCAACACGACACCATCAACACCCCCATCGCCACCGCTCTGGACGAAGACGAGCCGCAGCGCGCGGGTATCCAGTCGGTGGAGGTCGGTTTCGAGTTGCTCAACGCCCTGTCGGAAGCCCCGGGCGCGCTGATGCTGCGCGACTTGGCCGCCGCCGCCGGCATGAGTGCCGCCAAGGCGCACCGCTACCTGGTGAGTTTCCAGCGCATGGGCCTGGTGGTGCAGGACCCGGTGAGCACCCGCTACGACCTCGGTCCGGCCGCGCTGCGCCTGGGCCTGGCCAGTCTCTCGCGCATCGACGCGGTGAAGCTGGCGCGCGAGCGCGTGGCGGCTTTGATCAACGAAACCGGTCACACGCTGGCGATCGCCGTGTGGGGCAACCAGGGTCCAACCATGGTGCACTGGATCGAAGCGCCGCAAACCGTGCCGGTCACGCTGCGCCTGGGCGACGTGATGCCGCTGCTCACCTCGGCCACCGGCCGCTGTTTCGCCGCTTTCATGGGCAGCGAGGGGCGCGACGCCCAGCGCATCGGCCCCATGGTGCGTGACGAGCTGGCCCGCTTGAAAAAGCTGCCACGCAGCGGACTGCCGCTGGTGGATGTACCGCACAACCTGCAAGAGGTGCAAGCCTTGCTGGAGGACACGCGCCGCCAGGGCCTGGCCCGTGTGGTGCACAGCCTGCTGCCCGGTGTGGGCGGCTTCTGCGCGCCGGTGTTCGATGCCCAGGGCCGTCTGGCGCTGGGTCTGGTGGTGCTGGGCTCGGTGGCCACGCTGGACACCGATTGGTCGGGCGCGCCCGCCCGCGCTGTGCTCCAGAGCGCACGCCAGCTCAGCACCGATCTCGGCCACCGGCCGCCAACGCCCGGCCCATGAACGCCCTGCGCCCGCCCGCCGCTGCACCGCGCTGGCCCACGCTGCTGACGCTGACGGCCGGCGTGCTGGGCGTGCACCTCGCACTGCTGGTGGGCGAACTGCCCGGGTTGCCTCACCCTGCGCAACCGGCAGCGCCCTTGTTCTCGCCAGAATCCGAGCCACAGGGGGGCAACGCAACCCCGAATGTCGCGCGCCACACGCCACCTTCGGCGCCGACGCGTGTGAGCACTGTTCGCTGGATCGTGCCAGCCGCACCCCCTGCCCGCGCACCCGTGCAGGTCAGCCCGGTGCGCACCACGCCCCAACTCCGGTCACCAGCCCCGCCGCCTGTGCAAGCCGTGGAGCCAACCCAACCGCGCGCCGAGCCCGCAGCACCGGCTGCGATGGACCCGCCGGCGGTTGCCGAGAGCTCACCCACCGAGCCACCCACCGCACCCCTGGCCGAGGCTGAAACCCCCGAGCCCGCGCCACAAGCGGTGAAGTCGGACGACGAAGAGGCCACCATCACCGCAGCACCCGACAACGAGTTGCTGGCGGCTGCTGCGGTCAGGAAACGCACACCCGCCACCGCCGCACGCACGCAGCCCCCCGCCCAACTGCCCGCCAGCACCCGGCTCGACTACGCCGTGACCGGCCGTGTGAAAGGCATTGTCTACAACGCCGATGGCCGGCTGGACTGGACGCTGGCCGACGGCCGCTACAGCGCCCGCATGGAGATGAAGGTGTTCCTGCTCGGCAGCCGGGTGCAGACCAGCACCGGCAGGGTCGGCCCCGCCGGCCTGAGCCCCGAGCGCTTCGCCGACAAAAGCCGCAGCGAAAAGGCCGCCCATTTCGACGCCGCACTTGGCCGCGTCCGTTTCAGCAACAACGCCCCCGACGCCACCCTGCTGCCCGGCGCGCAGGACCGCCTGAGCCTGTTCATGCAGATCGCCGGCCTGCTGCAGGCAAGACCACAGGCCTACGCCAGTGGGCAGACCATCGAGATGCCGGTGGTTGGCACAGGAGACGCCGACATCTGGCGCTTCGAGGTGGGCGACGAAGTCACGCTGGCGTTGCCAGCGGGCGAGGTGCGTGCGCGCCAGCTCAAACGCCTGCCGCGCAAAGAGTTCGACAGCACGGTGGAGATGTGGCTGGCGCCCGGGCTGCAACACCTGCCGGTGCGCCTGCGCGTGACCCAGGCCAACGGCGATGTCGCCGATCAGCAGCTCAGCCGAATGCCCTAGGCTGCCGAGCCCCTTTTGTGCCCAAAAACACACGCATCTTGAAATGAGACTGAACGTTGCCATGTAAAGAGCACTCCGAGCTTCAAGCCTGCCCAGGTTTGCCGATATAAGAGAGATCGGAAGCCGGCTTTCGCAACACAAGGAATTTCAGTCATGAACATGCTCTACGACTCGGATGCCTTCGCTGTGGTCCACATCCTGGCCAACGCACCCGCAGAGGGTGAAGACACTTCCGCACAAGGCCCTCAAATCCCGCGCCACGGCTTCGAGATCGTGGACAAGCGCTCGGGCAAAGAGGTGTACCTCGACGGCTCCTGGGCCGAAATGTTCCAGATCCAGATTACCGCATGGCAGCAAAGCACCCCTTCGCAGGAAGAGGTGGAAGACACGCTGGAAGGCTACGCCGAGCTGGCCCAGATGCCCGTCGTGATGCACTAGAGCTC
Source organism: Hydrogenophaga sp. (assembly GCF_048549895.1). Lineage (GTDB taxonomy): Bacteria > Pseudomonadota > Gammaproteobacteria > Burkholderiales > Burkholderiaceae_C > Hydrogenophaga. The sequence continues at coordinate 7,757 of NZ_JBLYYB010000092.1, read as the reverse complement.
CCCCCGCGCCGCGCCTGCGGCGCGTCACCCCTCAGGGGCAACACCTGCGGCCTGGCAAAGCCAGTTCCGCAGTGTTCTGGTAAACACCCCCTCGCTCCAATGCCCGGTTTGACCGGGCTTTTTCACGTTTGGCGGCATCGGTATCGCCAGCGGTACACCGGCTCGGCCAGCACCAGCACCGCCACCAGCCGGCAGACCTGGAAAGCGGTGACCACGGGCACGCCGAGTTGCAGCACCTTGGCGGTGATGGCCATTTCGGCAATGCCGCCGGGCGCGGTGCCCAGCAACAGCGTGGCAGGGTGCAGGCCGGTGGCCTGGGACAGGCCCCAGCCGAACAGCGCACAGATGCCCATCATGAAAAAGCTGGCAAACGCCACCGAGGCCAGCCAGCGCGGCGCCGTGTGCACAAACGCGGGCGTGAAGCGCACGCCGAGGCTCACGCCGATGACGAGCTGCGCTGCGTTGGACAGCGGCTGCGGAATGGCGGACAGGGTGACGCCCGACAGCGTGACCACCATGGTGACCACCAGCGCGCCCATGAACCACGGGTTGGCGCGGCCCAGCCACTGCATCGCCAGTGCCCCCGCCAGCGTGAGCCCGGCCAATGCGAGCAGTCCTGCGGGCCGCACCTCGCGCAAACCGAGCGTGAGCGTGTCCAGGCCGCTCACGCCCCAGAACTGCAGCGCAAACGGGATGGTGAGCGTGACCAGCAACACCCGCAGGCTGTGCGCCGCGGCCACCAGGTCGGTGCGGGCGCCCTGGCGTTCGGCGATCAGCGTCATCTCGGACGCGCCACCGATCGCCCCGGCAAAGTAGGTGGTGCTGAGCAACTGGGCGGGCGACAAGTGGGCCAGGTACCCGGCGTGCGAGCGGCGCAGCCAGGCGCCAAAGCCCAGACCCAGCAGCAGCGCCCAGCCAATGCCCAGCGCAATCGCCCACCACAGGCTGGCCACCAGCGCGCCCACGGCGGGTGTGAAATACAGCCCCAGCGCGGTGCCGATCACCCATTGCCCGCTGTTGCGCAGCGGCGCCCAGCTCTCGGTGGGCGCACCCAGCACCGAGACCAGCGAGGTCGCCAGCAGCGGGCCGATCATCCAGGGGATGGGCGTGCGCAGCCACACGCACAGGAGCGCGGCGGCCAGGGCGAGCAACAGGGTGAGGAGAACACGCGGCCACGAAACTGGGCCAAAAGAGCCAAAGGCGGGCAAGGAAGGCACTCGGGTACGGGTGTGATGCACCTGCCACGCGCGGCAGGCCGCTTAGTATCGGCCCATGAACTGTCGATCTGCTATCTCCCTGGCATTGAGCGTGGCGCTGCTGGCCGCCTGCGCCCATCCATCGCCCACTTCGGTGCCTGCCTTGCTGGACGGGGTGATGCCCACCCCGGTGCTCATGCTCGGCGAACAGCACGACGCACCCGAGCACCAGGCGCTGCAGCGCGACGTGGTGCAGGCCCTGGCGGCGCGCGGACAACTGGGGGCGCTGGTGATGGAAATGGCCGAACAAGGCCGCCAGACCACCGGCCTGCCGGCGGATGCCAGCGAAACCCGCGTGCGCGAGGCCTTGAACTGGACCGACAAAGGTGGCTGGCCCTGGCCGGTGTACAGCGCCGTGGTGATGGCTGCGGTGCGCGCAGGCGTGCCCGTGCTGGGGGGCGACCTGCCGCGCAGCCAGATGACGGCCGCCATGGGCAACGCCGCGCTGGAGAGCCGCGTCGGCAGCGCGGCCCTGCAGGAACAGCGCCAGGGCATCCGCGAAGGCCACTGCGACCTGCTGCCCGAGAGCCAGATCGGCCCGATGACCCGCATCCAGCTCGCGCGCGACGACACCATGGCACGAACCGTTGCCGCCGCTGTGGAGAAGGCGGGTGCCGGCAAGACGGTGGTGCTGGTGGCCGGCAACGGCCATGTGCGGCGCGACCTGGGGGTGCCGCTGCACCTGCCCCAAACGCTGGCACACCGGGTGGTGATGGCGCAGGCCGGTGCCGCCAAGACAGCCCCGCTGGCCGATGCGGTGTGGCCCACGCCCGCGCAGCCCCCGCGCGACCACTGCGCCGAACTGCGCCAGCAGTTCAAGCGCTGAACTCGGCACTCAGGCGGCGCGTTTGATCGCGTCGGCGAGCGTGCCGACCAGGGTCTCGATCTGGGCTTTTTCGACGATAAAAGGCGGCGCGAACACCAGGTTCTCGCCCGCGTTGCGCACCAGCACGCCGTGGTGGTAGCAGTCCATGAACACGTCGAACGCGCGCTTGCCCGGCAGGCCGGCGATGGGTGCCAGCTCCACCGCAGCCGCCAACCCGAGGCTGCGGATGCCGATCACGTTGGGCAGGCCTTTCAAGGCGCTGTGCATCGCGTCGCCCAGCACCGGGCCCATGTCGCCAGCGCGCTTGAACAGGTCTTCTTCCCGGAACAGATCGAGCGTTGCGATGGCCGCCGCACACGCCACCGGGTGGCCCGAGTAGGTGTAGCCGTGGAAGAACTCGATGGCGTGCTCGGGCGCGTTGCCGTGCGCGCCCATCATGGCTTCATAAATGCGGTCCGTGCAGACCACGCCACCGAGCGGAAACACGCCGTTGGTGACAGCCTTGGCGAAGTTCAGCATGTCGGGCTGCACGCCGTAGTAGTCCGACGCGAAGGCCGTGCCCAGACGGCCGAAGCCGGTGATGACCTCGTCGAAGATCAGCAGGATGCCGTGCTTGTCGCAGATCTCGCGCAGCCGCTTCAGGTAGCCCTGCGGCGGTACGTACCAGCCCGCGCTGCCGGCCACCGGCTCCACGATCACAGCCGCAATGTTGCTCGGGTCGTGCAGCGGCAGGATGCGGTTTTCCAGCTCCAGCAGCAGGTCTTCGGTCCACACCGGTTCGGTGTTGTGCACGTAGGCATGTTTGACCGGGTCGTGGATGAAGCGCAGGTGGTCCACGCGCGGCAGCAGGCTGGTGCCGTAGACCTTGCGGTTGGCCGGAATGCCGCCGACCGACATGCCACCAAAGCCCACGCCGTGGTAGCCGCGCTCGCGCCCGATGAACATGTTGCGGTGGCCTTCGCCGCGCGCGCGGTGGTAGGCCAGCGCCACCTTCATCGAGGTGTCGGCGGCCTCTGACCCAGAGTTGCAGAACAGCACCTTGTTGAGATCACCGGGCGCCATGGCGGCGATCATCTCGGCGGCGCGAAACGCCTTGTCGTTGCTCACGCTGAAGGCGGTGCTGTAGTCCAGCGTGTCCAGCTGCTGCTTGATGGCTTCGTTGATGGGCTTGCGGTTGTGGCCGGCGCCCACGCACCACAGGCTGGAGATGCCGTCGATGACCTGGCGGCCGTCGTGCGTGGTGAAGTGCATGCCGTCGGCCGCCACGAAGATGCGCGGATCCTTGGCAAAGCTGCGGTTGGGGGTGAAGGGCAACCACTGGTTGTCCATGCGAAGGTCGTTGTAGGCCATGGGTGACTCCGGCACAGATGAGAAGCGGGAATTGTGGCACCGGCACCCACATGCCGGGGGCTCCACTGCCAGGGCGCTGCGCAGGCCCACCGGCGCCCTTGCTGCGACAATCGCCCGGCCATGAACCACACCCACGTCCTCACCCTGTCCTGCCAGGACCGCCCCGGCATCGTGCACGCCGTCTCCGGTTTCTTGTTCGAGCACGGTGGCAACATCGAAGAAGCCGCTCAGTACAACGACCACGACACCGGTCTGTTCTTCATGCGTGTGCAGTTCGCCTGCGCCCAGCTCACGCAGGACGACCTGCGCCTGCGTCTGAAGCTGTTCGCCGAGCCCTTCGGCATGCGCTGGAGCCTGCATGCGCTGGCCGAGCCGGTGCGCACGGTGATCTTTGTCAGCAAGGAAGGCCACTGCCTCAACGACCTGATGTTCCGCTGGAAGAGCGGCCTGCTGCCGCTGGACATCCGCGCCATCATCAGCAACCACCGCGAGTTCTACCAACTCGCCGCCAGCTACAACGTGCCCTTCCACCACATCCCGGTGACGGCGGCCACCAAGGCGCAGGCCGAGGCGAAGCAGCTCGACATCATCCGCAGCGAAGGCGCCGAGCTCGTCGTGCTGGCGCGCTACATGCAGGTGTTGAGCAACGAGCTGTGTCGCGAACTGGCGGGCAAGGCGATCAACATCCACCACAGCTTCCTGCCCAGCTTCAAGGGCGCCAAGCCCTACTACCAGGCGCACGACCGCGGCGTGAAACTGATCGGCGCCACCGCCCACTACGTCACCGCCGACCTTGACGAAGGTCCGATCATCGAACAGGACGTGGCCCGCGTGGACCACACCGACACGGTGGAAGACCTCACCGCGCGCGGCCGCGACACCGAGAGTCAGGTGCTCGCGCGTGCCGTCAAATGGCACAGCGAACACCGCGTGCTGCTCAACGGACACAAGACCGTGGTCTTCAAGTGAATATGGCCCCCACGCTCCGCCGCTGCGCGGGTCGCTGCCCCCCGGGGGGGCTGAGCCGCCTTGGGAGCGGCCCGGCGGCGTCTCGCCCGTCTCGCCGCCTGCAGCGTCGACGCACATGACCATCCGGATTCCGCCGATCCAGTGTCTGCTGACGTTCGAGGCGCTGGCGCGTCTGCGAAGCGTGACGCAGACGGCGGACGAGTTGAATGTGACGCCGAGTGCGGTGAGCCACCGCATCAAGCAGCTGGAGCAGATCCTGGGCACCAAGCTGTTTGGGAGGGCCGACTTTTCGCTCACCACCGAGGGCAGCGAGTACCTCGCCCATGTGCGCGACGGCCTGGCCACGCTGCAGAAGTTTCCGAGCAACGCGGCCGCGCCGGGGCGGCGCAAGTTGCGTGTGGCGGTCACGCCTACGTTTGCGCGCTCGGTGCTGCTGCCGCGCCTAAAACAGTTCAGCGACGCCTACCCCGAAATCGACCTCACGCTGCAGGTGAGCATTCCGCTGCTGGACGTGGTGGCCGAGGACGCCGACCTCACCGTGCGTTTCGGCACCGGGAGGTACGCCGATGTGGAGCACGTCTGCCTGATGAAGGACGAAGTGACGCCGCTGGCCTCACCTGCCTTCGTGCGAGAACACGGTCCTTTCGACTCAGCACAAGATTTGGAGGGCGTGCCGCTGTTGCGCAGCCCGCTGGAGCCTTGGCGCACCTGGTTCGCCGCGCACGACCTCGATTGGCCAGAACCCAACGAGGGCTCGCAGTTCAACGACATCGGACTCATGTGCGACGGCGCTGCCGCCGGCATGGGCGTGGCTCTGGTGCGGCTCAAGCTCGCCGCACCGTGGCTGGAACACGGCACGCTCGTGCCGCTGTACAGCCGCCACGTGCCCAGCCCGCACGCGCACTACCTGTGCTGGCGCACCGGCACCATGGACCGCTGGGAGTGCGCGGCGTTTGCCGAGTGGCTCAAGAAGGCCGTCAGTTAGCGATCCGGCGCCGGGCCGCCCCAAGCCGGATCAGCCCCCCGGACCCGGCAAAGACCGGGGCCCTTCCCGGTCCTGGGGCAACGACCCGCGCAGCGGCGGAGCGTGGGGGCACAGTCACTCAATGGTCAGGCGCTGCCCGGCGGTCGGCAGTTTCTTCGGCAAGGTGAGTTGAAGCACACCGTTTTCGTATTTCGCCTTCGAGGTCGCATTGTCGATGTCCTGCGGCAGCTGGAAACTGCGCGACACGGCACCGTAGTAGCGCTCGCTGCGCAGCAGCTTTTCGCCCTCGGACTGGCTGTCCTGCTGGCGGATTTCGGCGCGCAAAGTGACCACCGGTCCGTCGATGGTGACCTGGATGTCCTCGCGCGACACACCGGGCACCTCGGCTTCCACCGCATAGGCCTCGGGCGTTTCCTTGACGTCGATCCTGATCTGCGCGGGCAGCCCTTCGCCGTGCAGGGGCTTGACGTAAAAGCCGGGCGCGACGTCCTTGAAGAAGTCGTCGAACAGGTTGCTGCGGGCAATCAAACGGTTCATGGCAGATGCTCCTGAAAAAGGGTTGAACAGTTCCGCCGAGGTGGCGGTCTCAGTCCTCCTCAATTGATGTTGGCCGCCGGAAATTTCAAGGGGGCTGCAAGTTTCTTCAATCCACCAGCGTGGCGTTGTCCTAAACTGACTTGGCCACTTTGCAGACACTCCCGAGCCCGCCATGAACGCACCCACCTCTCCCGCCCAGGCCACCCAGCTCCAGCGCGCCGCACGCCAGGCCGAGGTGGTGCGCGCCCTGCAGGCCGTGGTGCCGGCCCACGCGCTGCTCTGGCAATCCGAAGACACCGTGCCCTACGAATGCGATGGCCTCACCGCCTACCGCGAGCGCCCGCTGGTGGTGGTGCTGCCCGAGACCGAGGCCCAGGTGGCCGCCGTGCTCAAGGCCTGCCATGCGCTCGATGTGCCGGTGGTGGCGCGCGGCGCGGGCACCGGCCTGTCGGGTGGTGCCATGCCGCACGCTCTGGGGGTCACGATGTCGCTGGCCAAGTTCAACCGCATCCTCAACATCGACCCGCGCTCGCGCACGGCGGTGGTGCAGGCCGGCGTGCGCAACCTCGCCATCTCGGAGGCCGCTGCACCGCACGGCCTGTACTACGCGCCCGACCCGAGCAGTCAGATCGCCTGCACCATCGGCGGCAACGTGGCCGAAAACTCCGGCGGTGTGCACTGCCTGAAATACGGCCTGACGGTGCACAACGTGCTGCAGGTGCGCGGCTTCACGGTGGAAGGCGAGCCCGTCACCTTCGGCGGCGAGGCACTCGACGTGCCCGGTTTCGACCTGCTCTCGCTCGTCATCGGCAGCGAGGGCATGCTGGCCGTGACCACCGAAGTCACGGTGAAGCTGGTGCCCAAGCCGCTGCTGGCGCGCTGCATCATGGCCAGCTTCGACGACATCCGCAAAGCGGGCGACGCGGTAGCGTCCGTCATCGCCGCCGGCATCATCCCGGCCGGCCTTGAGATGATGGACAAGCCCATGACGGCCGCGGTGGAAGACTTCGTGCATGCGGGCTACGACCTCAACGCCGAGGCGATCCTGCTGTGCGAAAGCGACGGCACGCCCGAAGAGGTGGAAGAAGAGATCGGCCGCATGAGCGAAGTGCTGCGGCGCTGCGGCGCCACCGCCATCGCGGTGAGCCAGAACGAGGCCGAGCGCCTGCGCTTCTGGAGCGGGCGCAAGAACGCGTTTCCGGCCAGCGGGCGCATCAGCCCCGACTACATGTGCATGGACTCGACCATCCCGCGCAAGCGCCTGGCCGACATCCTGCTCGCGATTGCCGAGATGGAGAAAAAGTACGGTCTGCGCTGCGCCAACGTGTTCCACGCGGGCGACGGCAACCTGCACCCGCTGATCCTGTTTGATGCGAACGACGCCGACCAGCTGCACCGCTGCGAACTCTTCGGCGCCGACATTCTGGAGACCAGCGTGGCCATGGGCGGCACGGTCACGGGCGAGCACGGCGTGGGCGTGGAGAAGCTCAACAGCATGTGCGTGCAGTTCTCGCCCGAGGAGAACGAGCAGATGTTCAGCGTCAAGCGGGCTTTTGATACCAAATCGCTACTGAATCCCGGCAAGGTGATTCCCACCCTGCAACGTTGTGCTGAGTACGGAAAAATGCTGGTGCGCGGCGGGCGTCTGGCGCACCCCGACCTCCCCCGTTTCTAAGGGTCAAATATCACATTCAACACCGTGCCCCCTGGGGTACAGTTGGATGGATGAGTGCTCTCTTCCCTCCGAAAGACAGCCGTCTTGACGCGAACCCACCCGAGGCACTGGTGTCGGCTCGCGAGCGGGCGCTGCTCCTGGAGATCGAGACCCTCAAGG
>NZ_JBLYYB010000091.1:0-33398 GCF_048549895.1 Hydrogenophaga sp. | reverse complement strand
GAGTGGAAAGAAAACCGACACTGCCGAACCGCCAGAGGGGCGATCCAGCGCTCAACCTGAGCGAATATCAGATTTTCCTTTTTGAAGAGTCGCACACATGGACACGTTCAACTACCCAGACGCCTTCAGCCGAAACATCGGCGTCGTCAGCACCCCAGAACACGAGCGCCTGCGCAACTGCACGGTCGCCATTGCCGGCATGGGCGGCGTGGGAGGTGACTACCTGATCAGCCTCGTTCGTGCCGGCATCGGTGGTTTTCATCTGGCGGAATTTGACGAGTTCGAGGTGTTCAACTTCAACCGCCAGTACGGAGCCAACGTCGACACCATCGGTCGGCGCAAGCTCGATGTGATGGTGGAGATGGCGCTGGCGATCAACCCAGAGCTGCGCATCACCAAGTTCAGCGAGGGCATCAACACCGGCAACATCGACGCCTTTTTAAACGGCGTGGACCTCGCTGTGGACGGGATCGACGCCTTTGCGGTGGACATGCACCCCCTGCTGGTGAACGAGGCAACGGCCCGTGGCCTGGCGACCATTGCAGCAGTGCCTCTGGGCTTGGGTGCCGGCGTGCTGGCTTTTGGGCCCAAGGGCATGTCGTATGCGGACTATTTCGCCATCCAGCCTGAGATGTCGGACGACGAGAAGATCGTGCAGTTCATGCTGGGCTTTGCCCCGGAACTGCACCACCTGAAATACCTTGATCCGAAGACCATCAACCTGAAGGCGCGCAAGGGGCCCAGTTCCATAGCGGGCTGCAAGCTCTGCACGGGCTTCATCACCACCCTGGCGCTCGTTGCCCTGCTCCACCCGCAAGACCTCCAGTGTGTGCCTTGGTACACCTACCTGGATGCGCGCCTTTCGCGCTTTCACCACCGCCGCCTGTGGATGGGCAACCGCAACCCGCTGCAGCGCCTCAAAAGCTTCATTGCCAAAAAGCGTCTGGAAAAAATGTCGACGACCGCCTGACTGGGGCATGTTTCCTTTCGAGACAGGGCTGCGGGCTTGCGGGCAAATACCCTGCGTTAGACTGGCCGCTTGACGGTCAAACAGAGGGGCGGGCATGGCGGACAAGGCGAGGTTTTCGTGGCTCGGGTCCTGGGGGAGACGGCTGGGTGGCGGGCTTCTGCTCGCTGCGTTGGCGTGTGGCACAGCCGTGGCCGACGATGGCGCAAAGCTGGCCCAACGTGTCTATGACCGCCCGGACGGCAAGGACTCCACCTCGGTGGTGACCATGTCGCTCACCGAGGAAGGCAAACCGGCCCGGACGCGCGGCATGCTGGTTTTTCGCGCCAGCACGCCCGCCAGCCAGGTCTCCACCTTGATCCGGTTCACCGACCCCGCGGACATCCAGGGCACCGGGCTGCTGACCATCGACGGCGCTGATGGCGTCTCCAACCAGTGGATTTACCTCCCGGCCATGCAGCGTGTGCGCCGGGTCGACTCCAACCGCAAGGGTGGCCGGTTCGTCAATTCCGACTACTTCTTTGAAGATTTGCGCGACCGCAAACCGACCATGGACATCCACAAGCTCCTGGGCCGCGAACGCTTGGGTGACGCCGACACCGACGTGCTGGAAAGCGTGCCGGTGGACGCCACCAATTCGGTCTATGTGCGCAGGTTGAGCTGGATCGATCCCAAAAGCCTGCTGCCCTTGCGCGTCGACTTCTTTGAACGCAACGCGGACCAACCCAGCAAACGCCTGCTGGTGATCAAACGCGAGCAGGTGCAGGGCTACTGGACGGTGATGGACAGCACGTTGACAGACCTTGCAAGCGGGCACCAGACCCGCTTGACGGTGGGACGCGTTTTGTACGACCGAAATCTGCCAGAGTCGCTGTTCACCTCCCGGGCCTTGGCCGAGGAACGGATGGAGAAAGAATTCCGTCCCTGAAAGATCGACCAGTGTTTGGTCGTGGCCGCGGTTTCAAGACAACACATTCACAAAGCAGCAGGAGAACTTTCCATGAGGGGTCGGCAAATGCGCAGCGCCTGGGCAACGTCCGGGCTGATGATGCTGGGGGTGATGGCGGGCCTGCCAGTGCAGGCTCAAGACACAGGACTCAAGGTGGATGCCTTGCGGCTGGAGGTCGGTGGGTTCACCGACGAGCCCGGCGCATCCGGCAGCACCCTGGTGCACGGCGCGTTGAGCCTGCGAGGCGACGCCGGCGACTGGAGCTACGCGCTGGGCGCACGGCTGGACGCCCACTCTCAGTACGGCACACAGGACTTCGACCGCGTGCGGCTGGACTACACCGAGAACTACCTGCGCTGGCAACGGGAAGACATGCGCGTGACCCTGGGCACGCAAAACGTGTTGTGGGGACGTGTAGACGAGATTTCGCCCACCGACCGCATGAGCCGGGTGGACTTCTCGCGGGCGGTGCTCGACAAACTGCCCGAGCGGCGCCGCGCGGTGCCTGCGGTGCGTGCCGAGTACTTTGGCGAAGGTTTCAAGCTCGACGGCGTCTTGCTCCCCGTGTTTGACGAAGCGGTGATGCCGCAAAGCCGCAGCGTGTGGAACCCGGTGGACACGGTGAACGGGCGCATTCTGGGCATCGGGAGCCTGCCCGGCATCGTGGGTGCGCGCGTGCTCAAGGCCGACATCAACGGCGCCGGTGGTGGTGGCCTGCGTTTCACCGCCGAAGGCGACGGCTTCGACTATGGTTTCAGTGTGCAACGTGTTCGCCAGTCTCAGCCGTATTACCGGGTGGTTCCCGGTGCGCCGGTGGTGCTGCAGGCGGTGCATCCGTTCAGCACGGTGCTGGGCGCCGAATTCGAAACCGAGCGCCTGGGCGCCACCTGGCGCATGGAGCTCGCGGTCAACAGCGCGGTGCCGCTCACCACCCAGTCATTCCAGTACCGCACCGATCCATCACTCGACTTTGTGATCGGCGCCGAGTTTTTCCCCGGTGACAGCGAAACCCGGGTGACGCTGCAACTCGCTGGTCAACGCATCATGACCAACCAGGCTGTGCTGGACCGCACCCGCATCTACAGCTTCACCGGCGAGATCGAGCATCCGTTTGCCAACGGACGCTGGCGCGCCGACCTGCGTTTCGCCATGGGCCTCAACGACCGCGATCTGTACATCAACCCGCGCCTGAGCTACACCGGCATCGACCGGCAAGAGATTTACCTGGCGGCACACCTGTTCAGCGGAGCCGCCAACACCCTCGGCGGGTTCTACCGGCGCAACGACACGGTGGTGGTCGGCTGGCAGGGCAAGTTCTGACCAACCGAGGACCGGACTTGATCGAACGGCTGCGCAACTTCATCTTCAACGTCACGAGAAGCGCACTGTTCCTGCGCGTGACGCAGCCCCGCATCATGCGCCGCAAGACTGCGGTCGGGATCATCGTGCTGATCCATGTGGTGGGGGCGGCACTGTTGCTGCGCCTGAACCTGAACAACGCGCCAGAGCTGTACTTCCCCGCCGACGCGCCGGCCACGGTGCTCGAGCGTGAACTGCGCGCCGAGTTTCCCAACGACGAGATCCTGATCGGACTGTTCCAGGGCAACGACGTGTACTCCACGCCGGTGCTCACCGCCCTTGACCGCGTGGCCGCCAGCATGGACGAGCACCCCGATGTCGATCGGGTGTTTTCCGTCACCCGGGTGGACCACATCGCCGGCAGTGCCGACGGCTTCGTGGTTGAACCCCTGATCGATGTGGCGCGGCTTGGTCAGGACTCACCCGAGGAACGCAAGGCCCGCGTGCTCGGTGACCGCTTCATGCCGCGCTGGCTGGCGTCTGCGGACGGCCAGGCGCTCGCGATTGTGGTGCGGACAAAGAAGCTCGGTGAAAGCCGCCAGCGGCAGTCGATCGAGGACACATTCCGCGAATCGGTCAAGGCGCAAAAGCTGGACACCCACCTGGTCGCGGTGGCGGGCACGGTGGCGCTGGACGCTGCCGAGATGCGATCCATGGTGCGCGACTCCCTGGTGTTCACGCCACTGGTGATGGGCTTGGGCCTGGCCCTGCTGTACTGGGTGGTCGGGCGCGTGATTCCGGTGGTCATCGGCGCAGTGGCCATGAGCACCTCGGTGGTGGTGTGCGTGGCGCTGATCGCCCTCCTTGGCAAACCCTACACGCTGGTCACGGCCATGGTGCCCACGCTGCTGTCGGCTTACACCGCAGCCAACCTGCTGCACTTCTACGCCGCTCTCAAACGCATGCGCGACGCCGGGTTCCACCGCCCCAAGCGTGTCGTGTTTGCGCTCCAGGAAATCAACACGCCGGCGATGTTCAACGTGCTGACCACCGCCGCCGGCATGATCAGCCTGGTGCTCGTGCCGATTCCACCGGTGCAGGTGTTCGGCTTCGTGGGCGCCGTGGGCGTGCTGGTGATTTACTTCGTGGTGTTCTACCTCGTACCACCCTTGCTGGTGAAGTACGACCATGGTCCCTGGGCCAAAGACGGCGGCGGTTTTGGCTGGACGCGCCGCCTGTCCTTCGGGTTGGCCCGTTTCGGCATCCGCTACGCGGGCTGGGTGGTGGGCGGTTTGCTGGCCATCGCGGTGGCGGGCACGGCGCTGGTGCTCAAGGTGCAAGCCGAGTCGGACCTGCTCAAGTTCTTCAGCCCCTCGCATCCCTTGACGCAATCCACCGCGCGCGTTGAGGCTTCGCTGGTGGGCGTCACGGCGCTGGAGATCGTCATCGACGGGCCGGGACGCGACGCCTTCAAGAACGTGGCGCTGCTCAAGCAGATCAAGGCCCTGCAGGCACAGGTGGAGGCTTTGCCCGAGGTGGACCGCACCTTGTCGATGATGGACATCGTCGAGGAAATGAACTGGGCCTTCAACGAGGAAGACCCCAGCTTGCGGGCGCTGCCCGACGATGACCGCATGCTCGCCCAGTTGCTGCTCATCTACGACGGGCGCGATCTGCAGGAACTGGTGAACAACGAGTTCCAGCGCATGCGCATCCTGCTCAACGTGAACGTGCACGGCGCCAACGCGATCCAGGACGTGATCGACAAAGTGCAGGCGCTGACGGCCAAGGTCGATGCGCCGCAACTCAAATGGCAGATGGCCGGTTACGGCCGCCTGTTTGCGGACCAGGAAGACCTGCTGGTCACCGGGCAGCTGCTCAGTTTCGCTGGCGCCTTCGGCCAGATCTTCATCATCATGTTGCTGCTCTGGCGAACCGTGCCGGCCGCCGTGATCAGCATGCTGCCCAACCTGGCGCCGCTGTTCTTCGTGTTCATGCTGATGGGCGCCACCGGCATTTACCTGGACATGGCCACGGTGCTGATCGCGGGTGTGGTGCTCGGCATCACGGTCGACGACACGATCCACATCTTCTACAACTACCAGAAGCGCCGCGACAAGGGGCTGGGTGCCGTGTTCTCGATCGCGCGCAGCATCGAGGCGTCCGGCAAGGCCGTGCTGGCCACCTCGGTGCTGCTGGTGTCGCAGTTCCTCATGTTGAGCACCTCCAGTTTCGTACCCACCGCCAGCTTCGGACTGCTCACCGCCATTGGCCTGATCTCGGGCCAGCTTCTGGAGCTGCTGCTGCTGCCCGCGCTGGTGGTGTTGTGGAGCCGCATGAAACTGCGCCACCCGCTGATGAAGATCTGACCGCGACACAACCGGCGGGCACAATCACGCCCATCGGCACAAAAATGAAGTGATAGGGTTGACCATGGGTTTTCAGACCGGTATCAATCGATACGATCTTCGTATAAACAACAACGCCAGGAGGAAACAGGCGATGCCCTCACACCATGACAGCTGCGGAGCCGACCGCGCATGAGCACCGGCTCGTACCAATTCGAAGCGCTCAACGATGCGCGCTTTCAAACCCAGCGCTTGCAACAGCAAGCCCAGGCCGTGCGCGGCATGGAAGCTGCCATTCTGCGCGGCGCCGGCATCCAGCCCGCGCACGACGTGCTGGAAATCGGCAGCGGCCCCGGCTTCGTTTCCGACCTCCTGGCCGAGCTGGCACCCCTGGGCAGCCTGCACGCGGTGGAGCCCAGCCCAACCCTGATTGCCGAGCTTGAGGGCAACGTGCGTCACAAGCCCGCGCGAGGCCTGTTTGCCCACCAGGCCTACGGTGATGCCCTGCCGCTGGCCGACCAAAGCATCGATTTCTCATACACCCGCTTCGTGCTTCAGCACGTACCCAAGCCCGACGCTGTGGTGCAGGAGGTGTTTCGCGTCACCCGCCCGGGTGGGCGTTTCTGCGCGGTGGACTCCGACGATGGTCTGGTGCTGTTTCACCCGCCAGAGCCACGCGTGGACCATGTGCTCGGCAGCGCGCAGGCCATCCAGGCCAGCCAGGGTGGCGACCGTTTCATCGGCCGCAAGATGCAGGAGATGATGCAGCGCGCCGGATTCACCAACGTGAAAACGCGCGTCATGATGCTCACCAGCAGCGAGCTCCCCTTCCCCGTTCTGTTCAACATCCTGCTGGGGTACAAGGCGTCGCTGCTGGGCGACACGGTCGACCTGCCCCGCTTGTTCGAAGACCTGTCGGCCGATGTCGCCGCGGGCAGGCGCCTGGTGGCAGCGGGCGTGTTCATCGTGTCCGGTGAGCGCGCGTAGGCCCCGCACCCCAGGACTGTTCCATGGAAACCGTGTACTTCACCTTCTACGAAGTCATCCCTGGCACGGCGGACTTTGACGACTACCTGGAAGCCCGGTACCTGGTGTTCTGCGAAGAGCTTGGCCGGGTGGATGCACCCGGCATGTTTTCCAGCCGTGGCCATCCGATCGAAACAGACCCGTACGACGTGTGCAGCCGGCACTTCATTGCGCGCCACAAAGCCAGCGGTGTGGTGGCCGGCTTCATGCGCATCATCATGCCCAACGAGCACGGGCTCAACGTCGAGCAGCGCTACGTCATCGACCATCCCCTGCCCTACACCAGCGCCACCGCCGACAAGATCGGGGAAATATCCAGACTCGCAGTAACACCCCATTTCCGCCGCCGCCACTCCGACCAGGGCAAACCGATCCAGGGCGACCCCGAGAGTGAAATGACCTTGAAGACAGAAGGCGTGCGCCACCACCAGCCCGAGCTGGTGCTAGGCATGTACCGCGAGGTCTACCAGCTGTGCCGCCAGACCGGTCTGGACTACTGCATGGCCGCCATGGACAACCTCTTCAGCCGGTTGCTGACCCGGCTGGGCTTCCCGTTCGTGGCGGTGGGCCCGATGAATCCCAACGTTCAACCGGCTCGCCGCGTCTACATCATCAGCGCCACCGAGATGGAACGCATGCTGGGCGCGCGCGAGGCGACTATTCTGCAGTTCATGCAGACGCAGCTGAACACAAGCGAAGAGCCAGCCTCGCAGGCTTGAGCGCAGGCGACTGATGCGAACTCAGGCGCTTTCGAGCATCGCCTTCATGCGACGGCTCCACCGGCCCAGCACGTGCCGTCCCGCCGCCAGCCAACCTTGCGCCCGGCGCAAGTCGCAAGCCAGCAAACCCACCCGCTCACGCCGCAGTGCCATCCAGTCGGCCTTGTACGCATCGTCGCCACTCAAATAATCGACCTCCTGGACCTCGTCGATGTCCATCACGTGCTGCATCAACGCCGCTGTGAGGACCGAGCCAGCCGACAACTTCTCGACGCCTTTCACGTACGCCAGCTTGTAGATGCTGGCCTTGCCCGCGTGAACCAGCCACAGTTGGGCGGCCAGCGCCTCCCCGTTGAGCCGGAGCACACCCAGGCGCAACCAGCCTTCGCGCGCCGCCGTGCGAATCAGCCCCGGCATGAAGCCGGGGCAAGGCTCGGGCTGCTTCCAGCTCTGGGCATAGACGGACCCATAGGCCTCGATGGCGGCGTCCAGGTCGTCCGATGCGCTGGTGGCGATGTCGATACGCCAGGGGCCAGCCTTGTCCAGGCGGCGGCGTCCCCGCTCCACGCTGTGCCGCAGTGGAGAGGGTCGTTCCGCCCAGTAGGCGGCAAAGCCACCGCAGGAGACGGGCTGGTACCAGTTGCCGAAGCAGAAGTACCGATCGGACCAGTAGCCTTGTGTGTGCAAGGCCTGCTCGAACGCGGCCAGCCAGGTGCTGGAGGCGTCCAGCGGCTGCAACTGGACCACCGCGCTGCCGGGGAGTGCTCGCATCGTGGTTGCCAGGGAGTCCCAATCGTCAGCACTCATTGCCTCCACAGGTCCTTGGGGCCCATACAGGCAGGTGTAGAAGTTCGACAGTGCCTGCAGAGGGCCGCCGGCCTGCACGCGCATGAGTTCAAAGCCCAGGCCGCCGGCACCCGACGGCGACGCCAGCGACAGGAACACGGGTTGATCGACAAACCCGTGCGCGCGCAGGTTGTCGAACCAGGCCAGGGTCTGGAACAGATCCGTTTGAGCCGGCATGGCGGACAGATGGCCGGGCGCGCTCACACGCGCGAGCCTCGCAAAGCGGCACCCTGCTCCGCAGCACCTGCCGCGCGATGCAATGAGCCCAGCGCCGCCATCCACACCATGCAGACCAAGAGCAACAGATAACGGGGTTCGCCAACGAACGAATCGAACAGCGACACCACCACCAGACCGACCAGCGCGGCGGTCAACGCCAGCGCGTGCGGGTCACCGGTCGACGCGGTGCTGAAACCGCGAACCACGCCCACACCCAGCAGCAGCACGAAGGCCACCAGGCCGAACAAGCCTTGATCGAACCCGACAGCAAGGAACAGATTGAGCACGCGCCACGAACGGTGGTCGTCCGAGGTGTAGCTCCAGTGGTCGCCACCCGACTCGAAGCTGCCGTTGCGCAGCAGCTCTTCGCCCTGCCCGGTGCGCAGGGTTATCTGCCGAACATCGACGCGCACGCCACCGGCGTTTTGGAGACCAAGCCGCACCGGTCGGCCCAGCCAACCCTCCGCCGGGCGCAATGTCGCCGTCGGGATGGACGCAGACACCGACTGCCAGCCTGGCTCGCCCTGCTTGAGGTCGAACCTTCGCACCACACAGTCTTCAGAGGAGAGCAGCCATTTCTGGCACACAAACGCGGCCACCGAGCCGACACCTCCCACGGACCGCGCCTGCAGCGCCAGTTCAACGCTCGCAGCGCCACCCAGCTCAATGAACTGGTCCAGGTACAGGTCGGGTCCGGGGCCCAACTGCAACTGGCTCACGCCTTCCTGCCGCACGAACCGGTGCATGGGCTTGAACGTGCCATCCTGGGTCTGTGTCACGGCATCCCAGTAAGTGCGGGCGGGAAATTGACCCAGACCGTTCCCGAACAACATGGCCATGGCACGCTCACCACCGATGCGGACCACGTTCTTGTATTGATCGACCCGCACCTGGAAGTCTTGCCCGACGATGGACAACCGCGCGCTGGCAAACGGGCTGATGGCCAGCGGATATGCCATGGCGGCAAGGACCACCAACAAGGCCGCCGAAGCCCAGGTGCGCACGCGCTTTTTCAGGAACGCGCGGCGTCCGAAGATGGCAACGACAGCACACACCACCACCGCCGCCAGGTGGGTCGTCCGCGTGAAGGTCACAACGATGGCGTAAGCCCCCGCCAGTGCAGCCGCGGTACAAAATAACCGCCAGGCCACCGATTTTCCGAACAAGGCGCCGATGAGTGCGAAAGACAATGCCGACACCAGGAAGGCATCGAGATACACACCGCCCAAGCGCATGGCCATCACAGGGCCGGCTACGCGATAAGGCGTGGAAAGATCCCACAGAGAAGCGAACGCCGCGCGCTCCCAGAAAACGAAGCCGGCAACACCGGCCAGGCCCACCACCAGCCCCACGGCGAACGAGCGCACCACAGGCAGCTGGTTGGCCATTTGCCGCCGTGCCAGGAGGTACAGGCACAAAGCCCAGATCAACCCTTTCAAGGGCCGCAGCGCTTGCCAGGGGCTCAGCGGCGTATCGGGGTGCTGCAACCCGGCAAGGTCCCAAGGTCGCAAGGCCACCAACGCCGCCACGGCAGCACTGAGCGCAAAGGCGCCCAGGGCGGCGCTCAGCCAACGGTCTTGCGGCTGCGTCGGGTCGCCCGCAGGCTGGCGAACCCACGCGATGACCACGCCGATCAACAGAAGCACGTCAAACTCGTCAACATATTCCCGGCCACTGAAAGCGGCCAGATCAAATGTCGGCAGCGCCGCAGCCACCACGCCGAACAACAGCACCGGCCGCCACCAGACCAGCAAGGCACTCACCGCCAGCACGACACCGACACCCGGTTGAAACACCGGAAAATGAAACAGCCAGGCACCAGCACCCAGAACCACCGGCAGCACCCACCAGGGCGACGGTCCTGTGGCCACGGCTGCAGGCGAAACGGTCATCGCAGAAACGTCCTCGGTCAACCGTTGTCCCGGCAGGACCTCCTTGCCCGGTTCAAAAAACCTGTGCAGCACAAGCGCGCTCACCGCCGCTGCGGCCGCTGCAATCAAGATGTTGGTCGGGTCGGGCCGGCTCGTTTCGGGAAACAGCTTGCCCAGTTCCACCGCGAGTGCCATACCAGCAGCCAACCAGGCCGCATGGCGTGCCGACAGCGACAAGGCCCAACACCACAGTCCGATGGGGGCGTACATGAAAGCGACGGTGAGCAGGCTCTGCAGTGCGACCGCTTCGCTGGTGTAGTAGTGGTAATAAAACGGAACGAAGCGAAGCTCGCCGCTGAACAACCGGGCCATCGCCTCACCGAGCGTTCGCCAGTCCCGGCTGCCCAGGCCGCTCAAGACCACGATTGCCAACAGATGCAGCACCACCAGCGGCCAGATGAACCGTCGCAACGCGACCCGCCATTGGGCAACGCCCCAGACATGCCGCTGGTTCCACAGCCACGCCCCCAGCAGCCAACCCGCACCGCGCGTGATCACCGACATGCCCTGACTCACACCGGAGGCCATGAACCACTGTCCGATCTCGATCGCCAGACCCAGACTGGCGCCCAGCCAGAAAGCCACCGGCAACGAAACCCGCGCATGTGCAGCGGGATACCACACCAGTGCAGAGCGGGCCCACAAGGCACCCAGCGGAACCACCACCGCAGCTTCGCTGAACAAGCGAGCGAGTTGACGCACAGCAGATTCCTGCACAAACACGGGGGCCACCACCCAGCCCCAGAACGAACCGCCCGCCTTGTCCGCCAGCTCGCTCGACGACAGCAGAAGGTCGAACGGGAACAGGGAAATCAGCAACACCACCAGCGCGCCGGCTGGCACCAGCGAAGCGGCCACCTCGCGCCAGTGGCCGCGCAGCACCGTTTGCAGGCCCGCCAGCCACGCCGTGCCGCGCCACGCCAGCACAACGCCCAGCGCCGTGCCCAGCCCTTCAGCCACCAGATCGTTGATGGAGACAGTGCGGGGAGGAAAGTACTGCTGTGAAAACTCGACTGCCACGGCGAGAGCAAGGCCAAAGCCCATGGCCAACACGCTGCTCAACAGCCGCCGCCCGATCCCCTGACCGGTCAGCAGTGCCGTGGTCAAAAAACCCACAGGCACATAGAGCACACCGTTGGCGATCCAGTCGGCTCGACCTTCCAGGCCGATGTCGAGCATGGGGATGTTCGCAAAACCCGCGAGTGCCTGCTCAAGCGGGATGTGACGAAACTCCAGCGGAACCAGGCTGCCGTACACCACGAACAAGACCCACACCCACCAGAGCACTTGCACCATCCACAACCGCCCAGGCCGGTTGTCATGTGGGATGCCTGCGGTTGGAAACATCCAAAGATGATAGTCGCAGGGCCGCGCGTCGATACCCGTGCCGGACTCGCTGCCGCGATACGTGACAATTGCGCGGGCAGGTGCTTCTTCATGAGCCCGACACCGCCAGAACCCCGAGTACTTTCCGTTCCAAGTGATGCCCACTCCCCCCCGCCACGTCGTCCACCTGATCTACCGCTTCACCACCGGCGGGCTCGAGAACGTCGTCGTCCAGCTGATCAACAACCTGCCGCACGGCGAGTTCCGGCACACCGTGGTGTCCATCACCGACGCGGACCCCCTGTTTGTGAAGCGCATCGCGCGCACCGACGTGGAAGTGATCTGCCTCGACAAGCCTCCGGGGCAACCCTTTGCCCTCTACCCCCAGACGTACCGCCTGCTGCGCCGCCTCAAACCCGACGTGGTGCACACCTGCAACCTGGCAGCGCTCGAATTCATGCCCATGGCGGCCTTGGCCCGCGTTCCCCTGCGCGTCCATGCCGAGCACGGCATGGACATGGGCGAGATCAACACCAAGAGCTCGCGCTACCTCACCCTGCGCAAGATCTACAAGCGCTTCGTGCACGAGTTCATTGCGGTGTCTGCGCCGCTGCACGGCTACCTGCAGCACAAACTGGGTGTGTCACCCGCTCATGTGCACCTGATCCCCAACGGGGTGGACACCCAGCAGTTCCGCCCGGCCCGCGCCCAAGATCCGGTGCCACCGGGGTTCCCGTTCGAACGCGACAAGCACTGGGTCATCGGCACCGTGGGGCGGCAAGTGCACATCAAGAACCCTTTGATGCTGGTGGATGCCTTCATCAGCCTGGCCCAGTCGGACCTTGCCGGCACCGAGCGCATGCGCCTGGCCATGGTGGGCGACGGACCCATGCAAAGCGAGATAAGCGAACGCTTGCGCGCCGCTGACCTGGAACACCGGGCCTGGCTGCCCGGCGTGCGCAGCGATGTGGCCGAGATCCTCCGTGCGCTGGACTGCTTCGTTCTCCCCTCCCTCTCTGAAGGGACCTCGTGCACACTGCAAGAAGCCATGGCCACCGGCCTGCCCATCGTGGTCACCGACGTGGGTGGCAATGCCGAGCTGCTGGAGCACGGCGCGTGTGGCGCGCTGGTGCCGTCGGGCAACACCCAAGCGCTCGCCAGGCAGCTGCTGGAACAGTTCCAGCAAGGTCCAGGCAACCCGATGGCAGCCACAGCCTTGACATCGGTGAACCACCGTTATGGCCTCACCGGCGTGATGCAGAAGTACCGCAACATCTTTCACCGCCAGTGAGCTCCATCAGCCCCCCCACCAGCGACCCCATGAAACCAGCATCCCCCCGATTCCGAATCGTCATGAGCGGCCCCCTTCCACCCGCGATCGGTGGCATGGCATCTGTCCTGGGCGCGTTGAGCGAGTCGAGCCTGGCCACACAGACAGACCTCATCCTCTTTGATACCGGCAAGAAAACCAGAGCCAACCGCTCCATGCTGGAAGGTATCCAGGCCCGCCTCACACTGATGAAGAACTGGCGCGCCTTGCTGCGGCGGCACCCCGAGAGCATTGCCCACATCCACACCTGCAGCGGCTTCACGTTCTTCCTGGATGGCGCGCTCCTGCTGCTGGCCAAATGGCAAGGCTGCCGCGTGGTCATGCACGTGCACGGCGCACGCTTTGACGCCTTTCTGGACGAACTCAACCCGGCCATGCTGGCGATCGCACGGTTTCTGGCCAGGCGAGCCGACGTGGTGATCGCCTTGTCGGATGACTGGAAATTGCGATTGCACCAGCGCCTGCCCGGCAGCCACATCGCCGTGTTGCCCAATGGCGTGCCGGAGCCCACAGGGGCGAACGTCAAAGCTGGCAACCCGCGCCCCGTGTTTGTTTTTCTCGGCAATCTGGGCAAGCGCAAAGGTGTTCCCGTGCTGCTGGATGCCCTCGAACTGGCGCAAGCGGATTGGGAGCTCGAGTTTGCTGGCGGAGACGAAGACGCCGGCTTCACGGCGTGGACCCAAAACGAAATCCAGCAAAGACAACTCTCGCACCGGGCCACCGTATTGGGACCCGTGGTGGGAGATGCCAAGGCGAAATTGCTGGTGCGCGCGGATGCCTTCGTTCTTCCTTCGCTGGCCGAAGGTTTGCCCATGTCTCTGCTCGAAGCCATGGCCGCGCGCCTGCCTGTGGTGGTCACCACGGTCGGCGCCATGCCCGAAGTCATCACCGATGGTGTAGAGGGTTATCTTGTCGCTCCAGCCGACGCCGCTGCGCTGGCCAAGGCCATGGACACCCTGGCGAACTCCGCCTCAAGACGCGAGGCCATGGGACTGATGGGACACGCCAAGTTCAGGGCCAGCTACAGCGTCGATGCCATGGCCCGGACACTGCTGGGCATTTACGAGCGCGAGTTCGGTTCTGCCGCCGGGCGAACCGGGCGTTGAAACTCAACCGTACCGCTTGCGATAAACCTGCTCGACCATGCGCCGGCCCGTCCTGTGCAGCGGCGAGCGCAGCGGAGCGGGTTGCTTCACCACCGGAACTGGCGTCAAGCCATGGAAGCCGCGCACGTTGAAGCTGTCCCGGTTCTTGTCCAGAAACGAGCAAAGCTTGTGGAAGCGATCTACCACCACCGCATCTGGCCGGTCCTTGGCGCGGTTGAGCAGTTCGAAGCCGTGCGAAAGGATCACAAAGGACTGGCGCTGCTGCTCCAGCGCTTGCCACAGCAAGCCTTCCATCTCACCGAACGAACAGGCCGTGAGCTGGGCGTGCCGTATCGAAGAAGTGCCATCTTCGAACACCGCCATGGGGTACTCGTACACACGGTCCAGCTCGAAGGGTTCGACCATTCGCTCACCCGGCATGACACCACTGTCTGAGCCGAACATGGACGCGTTGTAGCTGCTGTCGATAGGGATACCCACATCGGCCAGCGCCAAGAGCGTGTCGCGGTTGAAGGCAAAGCTGCCAGCGCGAAACGCTGTGATGTCCTGCACACCGGCCCGCTTCAAGAGCTCAAGACCTTTGGCGATCAGGATCGCCTGCTCTTCCCGGGAGAAATAGCGGAGGTGTTGGCGCTTTTCAGGCACCGCTGGAAGCACGAGCTGGGCAGCTTCGTCGGCCCATTCGGTGTGCAGATGGAGCTGCACTTCATGACCACGCTCTTGAATCAATCCCACGATTTCGTCCAGCGCTGCCTGACCGAATCGCAGTGAAAACAAAGGCTCAACAAAAAAAACACCCTTCAGACCGTGTCGATTCAACAGGTCCATCTGATAGGGCAAACCAAAACTGCCCTGAGACGTGGGCCCGTACACGTAGCGCTTGAAAGCGTCCGGGAATTTGCTGTCCAGGTCCGACCAGCCACTGCACCAGATCTCCACGTCCACAGTAAAAAACACATTGAGCATCGTTGTTTCCGGATTTGTCACCTTTCCCATTATGTGACAACAACTTAGAAATGAAACGATGTGTAAACAAGCCCCCTGTGCAGTATTGCACCCAGAAGCGCAAGGCCCGACGGGGGGTCAGGCAGGCTTGCGCAGCGCGGTGGAAAAACTCGGCAACAGCAGTGCAACGGGAAAGCCGAACGGCCGGCTCAGTGCGTCCACAGCATGCAAAACGGCCCGTTTGGACGCAGGCATGCCGGCGCCCTTTTTCCAGTCAAAGTAAGTCCCCGATCTGTCTTCCACATCCAGCTGTGTGTAGCGGGGAAAGCCTCGAAGAACATCCCATGGAAAGAGACCCCGCTCGACATCGGAGGCCGCCGGCCCGAAGCTTCTTGGCAAGTAGTTGACAAACCAGCGCCGGGAGTGGATCTCCACAGGCGAGAGTCGATTGGAAGTGCCCGCCACAAACAGGATGCCGCCGGGGGCCAGCACACGTTCCAGTTCCGACAAAACCGCCGGAAGGATCGCATACGGCACGTACTCCAGCACGCTGTTGCAGGTGATGAAGTCGAACGAACCGTCTGGCCAGGGCAGCGCTGTGCTGTCAGCGTGGCACGTGAATGTGATCGCGTCGCTGCAACCGTAGCGCGCCGCATTCTCTTTGGCCACCTCGATGTAGCGAGGTTCGACATCCATGGCCTGCACCTGCACGCCCAGGTGAGCCAACACCACAGACGTCGCCCCGATGTTGCAGCCGAACTCCAGGACACGCCGTGCCCCGCTCTGCTGCAGGTAACGCATCAAGGGATGCCTGCATTTCTCCCAAACATGATCGACATAACCACCGCTCCAGATCGAATCTGGATCTCCCCTCAAGAGACCCACCACTTTCTCGCGAAATCGCTCGTTGGCTGCCATGTCTGACAACCGGGGGGCAACTTCATCTTTGACCAGTTCAGAGGATTTGTTCGCAGCAGCCATATTTTCAAAAGGTTCCATTTGGAAAGTCACCACAAACACATGTTCTCAGCTCGACTCACCGAATGAATCATCAAACCATCACAGACTTCTGATGGCCTTCATGGCCATGCTCCGGTAGGCCGAAGACGTGAATCGATCACCCCCGATGAAATGAACGAGCCGGGCATGAGACATGTCCCCCTGCAAAATCCAGTAGGGATAATTTTCAAATGGCAGCAAGGCTTTCAAAGGCGAGTTGGCAATCAAATAATTGGATGCAAATTGTTCACTGCCCCACGCTTTCCAGACCCCGCTCCCCAAGGCTGATGACATCAGGCGAGAAATTCGTTCCACATCGTCGCGATCGATCGATCCGGGCGCAAAACCCGCGAAACCCGAACAGCCCCTTATATAAAAACTTCCCGCAAGTTCAGGAATGCTGTCCAAAGCCTTTTCAGCGAGCACCTGAATGTGACCGGACTGGCTGCCTTTCATGGCGTCGCTGGCTTCTTTCACCGTCACGAACCGCCGGCCGTCGTTGGTGGACAGCGTGAATGAAGCAGCTGCAGCAATGTGCTCACGGACTTCGACCGGGTCAGCAACCGTGACCGTATCGGAGTCGAGTTGCACGATGTAGTGATCCCGCGACAAATCTGCAATGGTCAACAAGCGTTCCCAGGTTCCTCCGACCGGACAAAAGCGAGACGACACACTTTTCCTGGGTATGAAATCCACCCGCCTCAGGTGGGCTCGAATGATGGCCTGGTCTTCGGGGGTGTAGCCATCGTCAACAACGACAAACCGGGCTGGCTTCACATACCGCGCAAATGTCTTGGCGGCAATTAGAAACATCAGCAAGTCCTTCTGATACGACTGGCTGAGCACCACGAGACCACTGGACTCGTCCAGTTCCACCGCCGGCGTCTTCAACACAGCACGGCAGAAAACATCAAACTCGCGCTGAAAGTAACGCCGCTTCAGACCGAGCTTCAAAGATTGCCAATCCATCACACAATATTCCTACAAATGGTTGACTGAGTTATTAATTCGGTTGCTACAAAGGATCGTCAATAAAAATGACTTTGTATCGCGGCATCTGATTTCAATAAACAAAAAAAGTACCAAGCATTTAGGTTCACACTACCC
The DNA here is from genome assembly GCF_048549895.1 of Hydrogenophaga sp. GTDB lineage: Bacteria > Pseudomonadota > Gammaproteobacteria > Burkholderiales > Burkholderiaceae_C > Hydrogenophaga. Next base: position 16,281 of record NZ_JBLYYB010000091.1, on the reverse strand, counting down.
TGAAAAACTTGCCAAAGCCAATCATCGGGATGAAGTAATCGCCTCATACAGGTTCATCTGGACACCGACATATGCACTTCCCTCCCGCGACAAGTGACCGTTGTCGCGGTAAACGATCACATCACCCACGCCGGCCAGGCACTTACCCTCGGGGCAGATGCCATCCGCAAGCCAGATGACCTTGGTGTCTTTTTCAACTGCTCGCAGAAACTCAAGTACGGGCTTTTGTCGCGCATCCGCAAATGCCCTGTCAAAAGAACAGCCATCCGGCAACGAATTCAGAAAGGCCATCTTCGCCATACAGCGGCCAAGGTCCTTGCCGTTCTGAGGCGTCGTGGCAATCACAACAGGCGTGATGCCCAAGTCACGTATTCGCTGGAGGGTTGCTCTGAAGTGTGGCAACGCTTCAGCAGCCCCTGCGACCACGACGCCGCTGCGCAGCATCAGTTTGTTGCTCTCTCCAATGTACGTTGTGAAAGGGGAGCTCAGCACAGCGTACTTCACGCTCTTGTTGGACTTCAACCATTCGACGACTTTGTCGTTCACCTGTATGCACTTGGCAGCCCAACTGAGCGGGTACCTTTCGTTCGTTGGCGCTACGTCGAGAAATGGACCTCAAACCGACATCGTCATCTGGATGAAGCTTGCATCTTTGTTGGAGGCAGCAATTCCTTGGGCGAGATGCATTGCATACGAGTCACCCCAAAGCAGTATCTCGGGTGCGTCACTGGTGCGGCATTTTGGCGAAAGAGTGAAATCACCTTCGCAGACCTCGTTCAAGCCGTAGTTGCCAGTCAGTCTTGCCTCAAGCTCGCCCAAGCGAGCCTGCAGTTCAGTGCGGTCATAGAAGCCACTTGAGGTGTAGCCATAGACGCCAACCAACAACGGCGCCGCTATGGCGACTGCAGAAAAGGCAAAGACACCTTTGCGACCAATTTTTGTCTTGTCACGAAATGGCATCTCTACAAATCGCCAGCTCAAGTACGCAAGGCCAAGCGCAGCCAATGACAAAGCCCCATACAGCGCGGGACCAGGCGCATCAAGGCTGCGGTGGCGCGCAAACGCAAACAGCGGCTGATGCCAGAGATATGCGCTGTAGCTGACAAGTCCAATGCCGACAAGGATTCGATGTCCCAACAGTTGACCTACGGGGGTTTGGGGCGTCGCATACAAGATCACCAAGGCCGTGCCCACCGCCGGCACCAGAGCATAGAAACCGGGAAAGGGTGTGCTCTCATCAAACAAACAGACCGCAAGCAAGATCAGGAGCACGCCAGCAGAGCTGGCGAACTTCTTGATCCACAAGGCAGGAACCACATGGCGGTTGCCAGCCAGGTGAAAGGCGGTGAAAGAGCCCAACAAAAGCTCCCAGGCTCGCGACGGCAAGAGGAAAAAAGCACCCGACGGATTGGCACGAACACCCCACTCAGCGACCAGAAGGCTAGCGATGGCAATGACCACAAGTGATGCCACGGTCCACCTCCGCCCCCATCGCCAGAAGCCCATGAGAAACAACGGAAACAGCACGTAGTACTGCTCTTCTACAGCCAGACTCCACGTATGCAACAGAGGTTTGAGTTCGGACGCTGTGGCGAAGTAGCCGCTGTCTTGCCAGAACAGCACGTTGGACGAGAACAACGACACAGCGATAAGGCTTTTGGCGAACTCCTTCATGTCTGCAGGCAGCAGCCACACCCACGCAAACGCCCAACTGACCGTCATCACCAGCAGCAGTGCAGGCAGGATGCGCCGCGCCCGACGTTCATAGAACTTGATCAGAGAAAAATGACCTGCCTCCAGTTCTGAAAGGATGATGCTGGTGATCAAGTAGCCGCTGATGACAAAGAAAACGTCAACACCCACGAACCCGCCGCCGAACAGTTCGAAGCCCGCATGAAACAGAATGACTGGAACCACCGCCAACGCACGAAGCCCGTCAATCTCTCGCCTGTAATCCATGCTTGTTCCAAGGTTCCAATGATTTCTGCTGCGCACTGTTGACCACATGCATCGACTCAGCGCCGGACCGCGCCAGGGATCGACGCATCCAACACCGCACAGACAGCCTCCACATCGCCCTGGGTCATGCCCGGGCGGCAGGGCACGCCCAACAACCGCTGCTCCATGGCCTGCGCTTGTGACGCCTGGGCTCCGGGCGAAACAAACGCGGAATACCCGGTGCGCGTTTCAACGCCGAAGCTCAGGGCTTCGCGGCGCACGTCGTCCAAATCTGCCCCCTCGGGCAATAACAGCATCACGCGTGCAAGAAACCGGCCCGGCGCAAACTGCGGAAACTCCAAGTGCGGGCAAGCCTGCACGGCTCGGTGATACGCCTCGGAGATGCGCACCTTCTCTGCGACGAGCGCGTCGAGCCGGCCCAGTTGGGCCAGCGCTATGCCGGCTTCGAGATGGCTGATCCGCATGGCGGGTGCGGCAACGGGGGGCTCCCGCCCCAACGCGGTCAGCACCCGGCTCAGGTAGTAGCCCGAGTTGCCGGTGTAAACATGGCCAACATGGTTCCAGAGAAAGTCGGCCCATGGGCCTAGCCTGCCGCTGGCCGCAGGCAAACTCGCACAGGCTTCTCTGAGCTGGTCCGCCAGGGCCGGCCGGTTCACCAGCAACACCCCGCCCGAGCCCCGGATGCCACTGACGATGGTCTTGGATTGCGCAAAGCTGATCACGCCCACATCGCCAAACGTGCCCAGCAGCCGCCCGTCTTGCTGCACGCCCACCACCTGGGCAGCGTCGTCGATCAGAAACACATTGGCGGCGTCGCACAGTGCTTCTATTTCGAGAATACGCGCGGGGCAGCCGTACATGTGCGGCGCGATCACCGCCAGCGTGTCGGCATTCAGCGCAGCCTGAACATCGGCTGGAGCCAGGTTGAGGTCGGTCTGCACATCGACGCTGCGCACCCGCAGGCCGCAGGCAGCCACCGCCTGAACCACACTCGGGCAGATGTACGCCGGCACGATGACCTCCACACGCTCGGGCCGCTGGCACTTGAAGGCATTGAGCGCGATTTCGATGGCGTGGTGCCCGTAGTTGACGAGGTGCACCTCGGAAGGCGCATACACCTGCGCCAGCCTCTGCTTCAGCAAAGCAGGGTTGGGCCCCTGGTGCACGCGGCCGCGCAGCAAGCTGCCCGCCATGGCGGCGTATTCGCTGCCCGACCAGTCTGCAAAAGCCAGGGGTTGGCGCTTCAAGGGAGCGTTTGCCATGGGATGGCAGCTCAGCGCCTGAGCCGCTCAGCCAGCCGGAAGCTCACATGGTCGATCCACGGCATGGGATCGTCCCAGCGCCGGTAGGCATCAACCACGTGGTGCGAACGGGACGCGGCATCGGGCGGGTCGCCGCTTTCCTGCTGCGACCAGCGATCGATCTGCGATTCGCGCCAGACGCGGGGCGGGTTGACCGGGCTCACCGCGGGCGCGGCCAATCCCAGCTCGTGGCAATACGCCGCCAGAGGGAGGTTGCAACCGTTGAGGGTGGCCACCTCTTCCTGGAAATCGGTGCGCGCCACGGTGGGCTCCACCATGCAGAAGCGCCCGTCGCGCGCATCGCGCTTGTATTCCATGCTGCCGATGCCAGTGAACCCCACCTGCCGGAAGAAGACGGCGGTGGTGTCGGTGAGCTCCTGCGCGTGCTCCCAGGCGGCGGTGCAACTGGCCGTGCCACCAATGCGCGGCGGCCACGAACGGATCTTTCGGCCTGCAAACGAGCTCACCACCTCGCCTTGCCCACCGATGTACTGCAAACAGAAATAGATGTCGCCGTCGCCGCCCTCGATCCACTCCTGCACCACCATGTCGGCCAGCACCGGTTCTATCTCGTAGTAGAGCGCATCCACCTCGTCGGCCGAGGCCACCTTGTAGGCCTTCTTGAAACGGGCGCCGTACACATAACTCTTCTCGCTGGGTTTCAACACGCAGGGGAAGTTCAGCGCCCGCACCAGCGGCAGGTCTCGCGAGCTCTGCAGCCGCACCGTGCGCGGTACCGGCGCGGCAACAGCTTCGGCCAGTTCCTGGAATCCCTGCTTGTGCATCAGCTGCATCAGGCGCTGGTGCTCAGGCAGGCGGATCAACACCGAAGCCGGCAGGCTGGCACGCAGCGCTGAAACGGTGTTGACGGCTTTCTCTTCGGTGAGAAAGAGCACCACACGCGGCCCCAGAGGAGCGACAGTGCGCTCCAGCTCGGCCATGAACGCTGCCCCTTCCACCGTGGGCACCACCTGCGCACGGCCCCAGCGTGAACGCATGGCGGGTGAGCGTGGATCGGTGTCGAGCACCCACACCGGCACCCCCGCCGCTCCGAGGCTGCGCACCACGCCCAGCGCATTCAGGCCACCACCGACCACGATGGCCGGTGTTTTGTATCGGGTGTCTGGACTCGGCATCACGCCCTCGCCTGTTCTGCGCTGGCCACCGCACCGGGCTGCCGCCCGACCACGCCCTGCAACACCGCGATCAGTTTTTCGGCCTGGCGGTCCATGGAATAGCGCGTCAAGGCCGTCTGCCGCGCTTGCTGCCCCACGCTCATGCGCAAGGCCGGGTCTCGCAGGGCGCTCAAATGGCGCAGCCACTCCTCGGTGCTGCGAGCCAGGAAGCCGTTGATGCCCTGCTCCACCACCGGCTCATACGAAGGGATGGGCGTGGCCACCACCGGCAAGCCCATGGCCATCTTCAACGTGAGCCGGTTTTCCGACTTCACCTTCCACTCACCCGTGGGGTCGCGCACCGGGTCCACCTCGATCGGGATGATGCCGATGTCCGCCCGCTGCATGGCCTGGTACACCGAATCGGCACCCCATGCCTCGCACGCAATGCGACCGTCGGCCAGGAAACGCAGAAATCGCCAACGCTCGACCAAACCGCTCTTGGCCGCCATGGCCCACTGGTGCTCACGCCAGCGGCGCAGGCGAGCCCCGGAAGGCGAGTAACGGCCGACGATGGTCACCTTGAGCCAACTCGGCGGCCTGCCGAGCAGCGGCAGCCGATCAAGTGCAGCTGAAGTGACCAGCACCGCGTTCAACGGCTTCGCGCTTGAACCCGTGTGCGTGCCCCAATCGGTCTTGTGCAACGCTGGCCGCTCCACCCCGTCGTGCACCACCGACACCTTGTGCTGCTGTTCTTTGGGATACAGGCTCTTGAGGTAATCGGTCACGACGATGGTCGCGTCGGTCGCGTCGCACATGGCCGGGTTCACAAAGTCGCAGATGGCAAACACCGTCTTGATCCCGGCCTGCTTCAACTCACGGGCCAGCTCAAGCACGCTGTCGCCAAAGACTTTCTGCAACACCACCACCTGAAAATTGCCCGCCTTGATCTTCTCGGCGAGGCCCGATACGTCGGGCGTCTTGGTGCTGGTGGCGGGCTCAAACACGACGTGCGGATCAAACCCTGCAGAGCGCAGATATGGCAGCATGTTCAACACCACGATGCGGGTGCTGGGGATGGCGTTTTGTGTGTTGGAGAGCAACACGAAGCCGATTTTCACCTTGTCGCTCATGCAACTTTCCAAGGACCGGATTTCATTAGGATCGCCCCACCAAGCGTCTGGCACGGTCTCGCGAAATACCCATGGCGTTGGTCAGGGCGAGCAGGGCCGCGTAAGGTTTTCGCCCATACCAAGCGGCCTGCCACAAACAAGCCGAGGCACGCCGATCGTTGACCGCATACAAGCCATACGCTGCGTCCCACAGCCTGTTTTTCCAAGCCACGCGTTGGCTGGCTTTCAAGAGCGGCCCCGGCAACCACTTCATGCAAATGAGATAGACCGTGTACATGTAATGTGGTGAGGGGTTAGTAAAGATCGTTCGCACCATCGATGTAGCCACAATGCGATAACGCGCCACCGTGGCGGGGACATAAACGAACTCGTACTTTGAAGCCAGCCTCAGCCACATGTCGTAGTCTTCGTACGCAAGGCGTTCGTCATACATGCCCACATTCACCAAAGCCTGCCGTCGGATTAATGTCGACATGGCGGGAATGAAATTGCGGTTAGCCAGCTCTGCAAACACCGCGCCCGAAGGACGAGTGCAATCGGGTGCGTGCGAATCGATGAAGTTTTTCTCCAACCGGGCGCCGTCTTCGTCCATACGCGAGGCGTCTGAATAAATGACTGCCACCTGCTCGCCCGACTGAGTGGCCACAGCCAACTGACACTCGATTTTGGCTGGCTCCCAAGCATCGTCGGTGGCAATCATGCTGATGAATTCACCCTGGGATTTGGCCAATGCTTCGTTCAAGGTCTTGCACAGACCCACGTTCACGCTGTGTCGGATAAACAGGGCATCGGGTCGATGCACACGCAACCAATCTTCGATCAGCTGCGCAGAGCCGTCTTTGGAACAGTCGTCAGTAACGATCAGCTGAAAGTTCTGAAATGTCTGCGCAGCGATGCTGTCAAGGCACTCGATCAAAAATCGAGCGTGATTGAAACACAGCGCTATCACGGTCACTGCAGGCGCAGACGTAGCTTTGATTTCACTCACCTTTGAATTTCCTGGATCTCGCGCACACGGAGTTCAAGAAAGAGCGCGCTTAAGGTCAAAGTGAAGTTGCCGCGTCACGGCATGCAGAGATCACAGTGTTTAGCTGCAGAGCGGTCATCTGCGGCCAGATCGGCAGGCTCAACACCTCGTCATGGATCGCTTCAGCCACAGGCAAGCTGCCCACGCCCAGGTTCATCTCCGCATAGGCCGGCTGCCGGTGCGGCGCTACTGGGTAGTGGATCACGGTCCCGACACCACGCTGTGCCAATGCTGCGGCCAACGCGTCCCTGCGCGTGGAGCGCACCACAAACAGATGCCATACCGGCTCAGCCCATGACGGCACATGTGGCACGCCCAGCCCGCTGCCTTCCAGCGCAGCGCGGTATTCATCCGCAATGCGGCGCCGATCCACGTTCCAACCGTCGAGCAAGCGCAACTTCTCACGCAAGAAGGCGGCCTGCAGCTCATCGAGTCGGCTGTTGAAGCCCTTGAGCTCGTTGTGGTACTTGCGCTCTGATCCGTAGTTTCTCAGCACCCGCAACTTCGCGGCCAGCACGTCGTCGTTGGTGGTGATCGCACCTCCATCGCCCAAGGCGCCAAGGTTCTTGCCCGGATAGAAACTGAAACCTGCGGCATCACCCAAGCCGCCCACACGCCGGCCCTTGTAACGCGCGCCGTGGGCTTGCGCCGCGTCTTCCAGCACCTTCAGTCCGTGCCTGGCCGCCAAAGCATTGATACCGTCCATGTCCGCAGGCTGGCCATACAGATGCACCGGCATGATGGCGCGCGTGCGCGGCGTGATTGCAGCCTCGATGCGCGACACATCAAGATTGAACGTCTGTGGGTCAGGCTCCACAGGCACTGGTGTTGCTCCCGCGTAAGACACGGCAAGCCAGGTGGCAATGTAGGTGTTCGACGGAACGATGACTTCATCACCAGGCCCAACGTCCATGGCCTTGAGCACCAGGAACAAGGCATCAAGGCCATTGGCCACACCAATGGCATGCCGCGTTTCGCAGTACTGCGCAAACTCGGATTCGAACAGTTCGACCTCTTTGCCAAGGATGAAACTGCTGGAGCCCATGACACGCTGGTACGCGGCATCAAGCGCCGGACGCATGCTGTCGTGCATGGCCGACAGATCCAGAAAAGGAATGTTCATGCCTGCCACCGTGCTCTCATGAAGTCGCTGTATTCGCGGTAGTAGTCGTCTTCGGTGTACTTGTTGGAAGCAAGCACCATCAACACCGACCCCGAGGAAAAATTGTCGATGGTGCGCCAGATCATGGGGCACACATACAAGCCTTGGTAAGAGCGGTTCAGATGAACCCTGCGCTTGTCCTTGCCGTCGTCGAGCACGACGTCAAAACTGCCCGACATGGCGATGATCAACTGGTGCAGCCCCTTGTGGGCATGGCCTCCACGCTCGGAACCGCCAGGCACGTCGTAGAGGTAGTAAACCCGCTGTATCTCGAAGGGGATATGTATCCCACCTTCAATGGCCGTGAGGTTGCCGCGAGGGTCTTTGTGGATGGGAAGGTCCATCACCTTGCAGAGGTCAATTGACATGAACGGCTTTCAAAAAATGGCGTGTTGTCATGCAGATCTCTCGTCATCCACATGGCCAGTGACTCGGGCGGGGTTGCCCATGACGATGGCACCGTCGGGCACATCCCGGGTGACCACTGCACCGGCACCCACCATGGCACGTGCTCCGATGGTGAGACCGGGGAGGATGGTCGCATTCGCGCCGATGGAAGCCCCCGCCTTGACCAGCGTCTGTTTGAGCTCAAACGCATGCTGCTTGCTGCGCGGAAATCCATCGTTGGTGAACGTGGCGTTGGGGCCAATGAACACGCCGTCCTCCACCCGCAGCCCGTCCCAGAGCTGCACGCCGCATTTGATGGTGACATCGTTGCCCACGACCACATCGTTTTCGATGAAGACGCCGTCGCAGATGTTGCACCCAGAACCGATACAGGCACCGGGAAGGATGTGTGCGAAAGCCCATACGCGTGTGCCATCGCCGATGCTCTCGCTTTCGACAAGCGCATGTGAGTGTTTGAAAAAATTGGACATATCAGACCGCCATCAATTGGAACGACGATTTACAAAGAGCCGTCCGCCGACAAATTTCAGGACCACTTTTTCGGCGCTTTCCGGACGTCCGGAAAGCGACCACAAGACCAATATGCACAACGTATACGCAAGCGCCCCAAGACCGACCAATCCAAGAAGATGAGCTGCGGATGGCAAAGACAAGGACACTTGCTGCATGAGTCGATCAGCACTCAAGACGACAGCAGCCATCAAAAATGACGCCAGCATTGGTCGCCACATTACCAAAGCCAATTGAGTTTTGGTGGCGCCGGTCACAAGCGTAAATACCATCACGATGCCAACAAACCCAATCAAAGCAGAGACAAAGTGCGCATAGGCAGCGCCCAAGGCACCGTAATGCAGGCTGGCCCAGACAACCGCTGGCAGAGATACCGCCAGAAGGCTGGCAGACAGCATTGTGTTGGCCTTTGGTTTACCCATCGCCGACATGACCACGTACATGTTCCCTTGAAGCGCCCCCAGCAGGCCGCACAAACCGAGTACCTGCAAGATGGGAACCGCGTCCACCCACTGCGGGCCGAGCAGCAGCTCGACAACCAGATCCGAGACGCAGAACAACCCCACAGCGACTGGAAACGAGATGAAATTGATGAGGCCATACACCTCCAAAAAGCACACCAACAGCTTCTCCCGCGCTTTAGCAAGTTGAGCATAGGCAGGGTAGACAGCACGGTTCAGGGGAGCAATGAGTTCGCTGGAGGGCATGGCTGATATCTCCGCAGCCAAGTTGTAAATGCCAAGTCCGTAGCTTCCCACCGTGCGACCAAGTACGAAATCAGTAGAGCGGCTGTGCAGAAACTGGATGAGATTCGAAATGAACAACCACTTCGAAAAGTTGAACAGGTCCCCTCTTGCCGCCAATGAAAACCTCGGTCGGTAAGGGTGCAGCATGTAGCTGATGAGCACGGTCATCGCCTTGCCGGCAATGGTCGCAAAAATCAGCGCCCAGAAGCTGCGCAGTGTGAGCGCCAGCGTGATCACTATTGCAAACGCCGCGATGCGCTTGATGAACAGGTAGATGAATTCCATGCGGAAGTTCAACTCCTTGCGGAAAGCGACCGTGCCGATGTTCTCGAACCCACCGATCACCGCGCCGATGGCCAACACCGGCAGCATCAGCTCAAGCCGTGGCTCGCGGTAAAAGGCTGCAGCAGGAATCGCCATGGCCACAAGAAAAAGCGCGATGCACACACCAAAGATCACGTTGAAGGTCCAGGCGGTGTCGAAGTGGCTGCGCGCGGTGTCCTGGCGTTGGATGAGGGCCGAGTCAAAGCCAAACGCGCCCATGAGTTCAAGCAATGCCACCACCGCCATGGCCATGGCAACCAATCCGAAGTCAGACGGCGTGAGCACCCTCACCAGCACCAGCGTGCTGATCAACCCGATGCTCTTGTCCAGCAACTTGAAGCCCATGAGCCATGCGGCACCCTTGGCGATCTGTTTGCCGGTGGCGTGAGGTACGGTCATTTGCCTTGATCCGGCTGGGCTGACAAGGCAAGCTCCACCAACGTGTAGTGCCCCGTTCGGCAATTCACCGGTGTGCCCAACACCCGCCCTGCCGGGCTGATGCCCTGGGGCAACATGATGAAGCCGTAGCGGCTGACGCCAGGGCGTGGCTTGGGCGCATAGGGCAAGCCCAGGCACTGGCGCCATTGCCGGTCTTGTCCGCGAAACCACAGGGCTGCTTCTTCGCGGGTGTCTTGCTTGCGCCCCGGCTCAAAGCTTGTCTGCATCATCGCGGTGCCGTCGGTGAACTCACACGCCGCGTAGGCGGGGTTGCCGATGGTGGCCAACTGGGTGCGCCGGGCTGATTCAAACTCGTAGCGGTAGATCAGGTTGATGGCATCTGCCGGGGCGTCTTTCCCGGCGTCCATGCCCCATTCCATGCCGGTTTCGTCAAACAGCATGGCGATGGCGCGCCAGCTCTGGTCGCCTCCGGCGAAGCGGTGAACGGTGGCGAATTCGTCGTCGGTGTAATAGAACGACGACTCGTGGTCTCTGTCGCCGGTGCAGATCCAGAGGCGATCGCGGAAGCGGTCGTAGTGGATGGCGTGTATGTGCCTGATCTCACTGCGCGCGAAGCTCCAGCACACCTCCACCTTGCGCCTGGCTGCGTCCACGCGCGCAACGCGGCAGCCGCCGGGGTCGTCGTTGTATTCACCGTAATACGCGCATTGGCTGCGCGGATGCACGGCCACGCCACCTCGCAGTGGTGTGGCCACGGGCGGGTCAATGTCCACAGGCAGGACTTCGGCACACGTGCCGTGGCGGGTGGGTGAATACAGGTAGATCTGGTCGTAGATGACGAGCACATCGCGGGTGGGCAGCTCCACCATCGCCTGAATGCCCGGACCTGGCTTCAGCGTGCGCTTGAGCCAGCTGCGCGCCAGCCAGTCTTTGACGCGGCCCTGGACGCTTCTGGACTTGGGCGGTATGCGAAAGACCTTGCGCAAGCTGCTGGTTTCGTACGTGAACCAGTAGGCCCAATGGTCGTGTGTGCACCAGCAGCCGCTGGCGTTTGACCAGTGCGCCAGCATCTCGGGATGCACGGGTCTCAGGCGCGCGGAAATGACATCGAGCTTCACGGTGAAACGTGCGCCACGCGGTCAAAAAGCTGGCCCAGGCTGCCGGTCTGCGCGCTTCGGGAGTAGCGGAGCACCATCTGCCTGTTGTGCGCCAAGGCGTCTGCCTGCTCGCGGTCTGCGTTGGCGTCCAGGGTGGCCAGCAACGCAGCGCGTATGGATTCCTCCGCATGGATGTCGGCGATGTAGACGGCGTGAAACTTGTCCAGCTGGGCCGCTGTGCCACCCGCTGGGTCGACCACAGCCAGGATGGGGCGCTCGGAGCGCAGGTATTCGTAGATCTTGGCGGGTATCTGCGTGTTGAAGTTGCTGCCCTGAAAAACCAGCAACAGATCGGACCCCATCATTTCCGCGATGGCGCGGTGGTACGGAATGGGTGGACCGACTTCCACGCAGTCGGACACCCCGTGCCGCTGGGCGCACTCCATGACTTCTTCACCGTGGTGCGGGGCTCTGAAGCGTATGCAGAGTCGCTGGGGGTCCAGTTGTCCTTCGTCTATCAGCTTGCGCACTGCGGCAAAGAAGGTGGACGGGTCACGGTCCTGGGGGTAGATCAGGCCGCTGTGCAGCAGAAGCAGCGTGCCGTCTGCCACGCCTTCGCGCGAGGGCTCCACCTGCTCAAACGCTTCTTCGTCGTACCCGTTCTCGATCACATGGCATTTGCCGGCATGGTCGGGGTAGCGATGCTGGTACTCCTGAGCGGCGCTGGCCGTGGTGAACACGCAAGCCGAGGCGCGGCGCAGCACGCTGGCTTCGAGCCATTGCCACAGGCGCCGCTGCATCTTGTCGGCGGGATACCCGCTGTTGACCATGGGGTCGCGGAAATCGGCCACCCAGGGTATGCCGCTGAGCCGGGACAGGCTACCGCCGATGAGGTGCGCCGTGGAGATGGGGTAAGTGCTCCAGATCAGGCGTGGGCGCGCGCGGCGAATCTCTTTCATGCCGGTCCACACGGCTGGCAGCCACCAGGTGGACCAGCGGTCGGGCAAGGCGAAGAGCCTGGGGTATTTGCCTTTGATGGAGAGGTGCCGCGCTGCGTCGAGTGCGGTGGCCCGCACCACGGTGGTCTGCGCCGGTATGGAAGCCACCAGATCGTTGCGCTGCTCTTCGAACGCGCGGGGGGTGGCTGCCAACACAGAAGTCGCCCAACCTTGTTGGGGGAGGTACTTCACAAAATTGAGGGTTCGCAAAATGCCGCTGCTGCCGGCCTGGGGCGGAAAGTGAAACGCCACCATGAGCGCCCGCTTTTCGTTGGTTGCGCTCTCGCTCAGCATGGGCGAGCGCTGCATCATGTTGCGCATGAACTGCAGGTTCATGCGCCAGGCCGTCGGGCCCCAAGGTGTGAAACGGGGTATTTGAAGGAGAGAGGTGTCGGAGGACGCCACGCCGCGCATCGTGGTGAGCGCGTACCGGTAGCCTGCCTTTCGCACCATCTCGATGTGTTCCGGGCCAAAGTCTTTGCCGGGCGCGCCGTTGGGGTAGGCAAAGGCGGTGACCTTGCCGCGGATCATGGCTTCAATCTGCTCGCGCGCGCCGGCAATTTCGTCATAGGCCTGCGCCGGGGTGCAACGGCTCAAGATGGGATGGGTGACCGAATGCCCGCCGATGCCAAAGCCCCGGGAGTGCAGGTGCCGCAAGTCGGCCACGTCCATCATGGGCACCCGGTTGCGCTCAAAACCGGTGTGCTGCTCAAGCGCCATGAGCAGCCGCTCTTTTTCAGCAGGTTCCTGATACTTCAAGAAATCGTCGAGGCGGCGAATGGTGTTTTGCCGCTCGGTGGGTGTGTCGAATCTCGACGGCAAGAGTTCAATGCCAGGCCACTCCAGCGCGGGGGTTTCCGCTGGCGCTTGAGCCACTGCGTACAAGATGCGTTCGTTCCACATGGGCAGCCCGTCGTACTGGCCAGAGGTGACGAAAAAAGTGGCATGAACGCCCAGTTTTTCAAGCACAGGCACCACGCCGCCGACCCAGTCGGGGTAGCCGTCGTCAAAGGTGATGCACGCGGCGTTGGGAGGCAGGTTGCCGGCTCGCAACGACACCAGGGCTTCGTCGAGGGGCAAGATTCGAAACCGGCGCATGGTGGCTTGCAGCACGGTGGTGAAGTCGGCCAGATCCAGCTCGGCCGGGCACAGTGGGTGGTGGGTCTTGGGTATCTTGTGGAAAACGAGGGTGGTCAGCTTTCCGTTGGAGAAGCGCTTAAACATGGGCAACCCTCCCCTGCAGTGCAGAAGCCAGCGCCTTCTCCTTGGCGCCTTCCCGGATCAGTATCCGGTGAATGGCGGGCAGCACCATGATGAACAGGTACACCAGCTCGAAGTAAGCCAGGCTCACGCCCGCCCCGCCGGCCATGTAGGCCACGAGCGACAGGTTGATGGCGGTGGCGAGATCGGTTGCCCAGGTGGTGTCACCCTTGGTCTTGGCAGCAGCCGCTTTGATTCGCCAACGGTTGACGAACGCCGAGCCGAGCAGCGCAAGGAACAGAAACAGACCGAGGTAACCCATGTCGCCGAGCACCTGGAAATAGTTGCTGTGAGCGGCCTTGGCAACCATCTCGGGGATTTCGTAGTTGATGAAGTTGGGCGTTTCCTTGTACCGGTTCCAGATCCACTGTCTCTCACCCGCGTGGAAGCCGCCACCCAGCAGCGGGTTGTCATTGGCGATGTTCACGCTCACCTTCCAGGCGGCCACCCGTCCCAGGAACGACTGGTCTTCTGCAGCGTCCTTGATCGTCTCGATGCGCTCGAACCAGCGCTCGGGAGCGAACTGAACCACACCCACGGCGACGATCGCAACAAACACCGTGGACAACAGTTTTCTGGGACTGGTGATCCAGTACCAGACGCCCAGAATGGCGAGCGCCAGAAAACCACCCCGCGAGTTGGAACCCAGCACCGTCATCACGCACAGGGCGAAGGCGATGAGCGCAACCCAGCGGGCAATGCGGTGGCCGCTGTACTTCGCCAGGTACAGGATCAAGGGCAGCAACATCACCATGCCCAAGGCATACAGGTTGTTGTCAGTCAAGGACGAGGTGGGGATGCCGGTCACGTTGTGCCCGCCGCCTGACGAGATCATCTTCAAGCCGTCCAACACACCGTGAAAACCCAAACCCATCACCAGCACGATCAACATCACGTGGATGCGCCAGCGGGACGTTAGGAAGAAGGGCGCCATGAACGCCAGCACGATGCCCTTGAGAAAGATGTCCAGCCTGAACCAGACCGCAGGGTTGGGCTGCATTGAGAAGATGGCCGTGAGGATGGCATGAAACACGAAAAGAACCATGACCACCGCGGTGGCGTCAGGTGCGAACTGCCCGCGATCCTTGTCTTTCTCCATCCAGAGCATCACCAGCGCGATGCCTGCAAAAACAAACACAAACCGGAACTCCTGCATGAACCCGTAAAGATACAGCTGGGGCGAGAGTACGGTGGCAAACACCCACAACAGAAACGCCACAAAGCCGCTCCTGAAGGCCATGACCAGCATGACCAACAAGACGCCGAGCATCAACAAATCTCTCATTTGTTGACTTCTTCCTTGTTCTGTTTGAACGCGAAGAAACCCAGGTCGGAAGCCTCCACCTTGGGCTTCTTGCTCACGCGCATCACGACCCAGCAGCAATAGGTCACCACCAGAAGATCCAGCGCAAACAGAATCGACTCGATCATGGGGTCTCCTTTGTTGACGACAGCACGCTCGCCGACCGGGGTGCGCAGTCCATCAACGCAACACACCCTTGGTATCGATCACCACCTTGTCCTTGATCACCTGCGGGTCGATGGCCGTGAACTCGGCGTGGTCCACCAGCAGCAGCAGGATGTCGGCTTCCTTGAGCACGTCTTTGAGGTCGTACAGCGGGAAAGAAACTTTGTCCTTGGCCACGTTTGGATCGCACGCCATGACCTTGCCGATACCCGACTTGAGCAGGTTTTCCACGATGTCCATGGAAGGCGATTCGCGCATGTCGTCGATGTTGGCCTTGAAGGTCAGGCCCAGGGCTCCGATCACGGGCTCCTTGAAGCGCTGGGCCTTGGCACGCACCTTCTCGATCACCCAATGCGGCTTGGCATCGTTGACTTCGCGCGCGGTACGGATCAGGCGCGCCTCTTCTGGAGCGCTGGACACGATGAACCAGGGGTCCACCGCGATGCAGTGACCGCCCACGCCTGGCCCGGGCTGCAAGATGTTCACGCGCGGGTGGCGGTTGGCCAGCGCAATGGTTTCCCACACGTTGATGCCCAGGCGATCGCAAATGATGGAGAGTTCGTTGGCAAACGCGATGTTCACGTCGCGGAACGAGTTTTCCACCAGCTTGGAGAGTTCTGCCGTGCGGCTGTCGGTTTCCAGAATCGCGCCGTTGCAGAAGGTTTTGTAGAGCGTGCGGGCCTTCGCAATGGCCGCCTTGGTGGTGCCACCGATGATGCGGTCGTTGTCCACCAGCTCACGCAGGATATGACCGGGCAGCACGCGCTCGGGGCAGTGAGCCGTGTGCACCTTGCCTGCGAGCTCGGGCCGCTCGGTGGCGATGATCTTTTCAATCACCTCGGTGGTGCCCACCGGCGAGGTGGACTCCAGGATCACAAGGTTGTCTTCGCGCAAATAGGGCACGATGGCGCGCGTGGCGGCTTCCACATAGCTCAGGTCGGGCGCCTTGGGGTTGCCGCCCTCTTCCTTGAACGGCGTGGGCACGGCGAGGATGAACGTGTCGCCCTCCTCGGGGGTGAGCGAGGCGCGCAGGTTGCCGCTGTTCACAGCCGAGCGCACCAGGATGTCGAGGTCGGGCTCGACGATGTGGATGCGGCCGGAGTTGATGGTGTCCACTGCCTTGGCGTTCACGTCCACACCCAGCACCTGGTGTCCCTTGGTGGCCAGCATGGAAGCGGTGGGCAGGCCGATGTAACCCAGGCCCATGACGATGATTTTTTGCAGTTCTCGTGCCATTTCAGTTCCCTCTCATGTTTTGAATGTGCTCAATGATTCTTTCCACGGCCTTGCCGTCACCGTATGGATTGTGCGCGCGCGACATGGCGGCGTAGGCGTCGGCGTCCACCAGCAGGCGGCGCGCCTCGGCCACGATTT
>NZ_JBLYYB010000090.1:0-6529 GCF_048549895.1 Hydrogenophaga sp. | reverse complement strand
TGGTAGAAAAATCGGCGTCGCGGGTGAAGCGGGTGCTGTTGTAGCGAATGGCCATTAACATGCCACCTTTCATCACCATTTGCGTTCGAAGGGGCGCACTGCTACCAATTGCCGACAGCACAATATGAACAGCTTCCCGAAAAGCTTGTTGCTGTAGGGGTGCGCTGGCAACCCATTCGGCTACATTCAGGGTTTCAATCTGCTTATTCAAAAGTGTTCTCGTTGTTCAATAAAGAGGGCAGGTTGATCGATAGCTTCCACCGCTCAGAATAAAAGGGTTCGAATTCGGCTTCGGAATCCAGTTTTCTGGACCCGCCTCGTTGTGCAAACTTTTCCCAATCGTCAAAAGCGGGGTGGTCAAGCTTGCAAACCTCGGAAAGCAGGTAGCCAGCCCGTACTTTGTCGATCGGTGCGCCGTGGGTGTTCAGTTCGTCCACAACAAATGCCAAGTATTTTTTTGCATGGTTGTTGTAAATGTCTACAACATGTTGCAGGCCGCCGCAAAAGACGGGTTCGCGAAGCATGTCCAGAAACACACGGCCTATTGTTGCGACGCGCAGGTTGCTGTGTGCTGCGGTGCGAAAGGCGCCCTGGTTTGAACGTTCAAGCAGATGCACAGTGATTCCAGACAGTTTTTTGAAAGTAGGGCGAATTAGTTTT
Organism: Hydrogenophaga sp.; assembly: GCF_048549895.1. Classification (GTDB taxonomy): domain Bacteria; phylum Pseudomonadota; class Gammaproteobacteria; order Burkholderiales; family Burkholderiaceae_C; genus Hydrogenophaga. The sequence goes on along the minus strand of NZ_JBLYYB010000090.1, from coordinate 5,869 downwards.
GGATAACCCAGCTTCAGAAAATTTTCAGTTTGCTGCCCAAGATCGCGGTTCATTTTTGCCTTGGCCAATGCTGCCCATTCAGAAGCTTTTGGCCGTGTTAAATAAACCAACTGCGAGAAGCGGTCGGTTAAGCCGTAGTGTTCCATTGCGCTAAGGTGTGACACATACGCGAAAGGATCCAGGCTACATACAAGTTCAATTGCCGTGCTGCGTTCATACCCAAACAGCTGGAACCCGCGTGTTTCAGCAAAGGGTTCAACAGGGCGTATTAAGTGGAATTGTTGAAGTAACGCTAAGACTTCTTCGAGTTGTTTTTTTGTAGCTGGGGTTGTTGATTTTTTATTCGGCAGGCATTGATATACCAGGCAAGCCAATTCATACTGCGTAACAGCTGGGCCAGTGTGTTTGGCTAGCTGCGCAGCAATGGCTGTGGCTATATGTTCGGGCTGAATTACTTTAATATTTTTTGCCATGCGTTTAACATCCGTCCTTAGGACGGATGTTAAACGCATGGCGTAGTTTTGTCAAAAAGGTTTTTTATTTCGCTTAGTGCTGGGGTGGTGATGTCAAATAGGGTGAGTAGAGATGATGAAAGCAAATTCAAAAGCAGCTGAATTTGAAGCGGAGGCACTGGGCAGACTTGCTCGAATTAGATCGGGAGGTGAAACGTTGAAACTGGGCGCGGTGAAAAAGCTGGTGCATGGGTAGGTGGGCTACAGCAAGAGGGCTGTTTTAAATGATTGGAGTATTTTATTGAGCTGAGGTGAAGGGCGGCTTGTTGGTGGAAAAAGTCCTTCAACTTTATTGCATACCTCTTCTGTGCAGTGTGTTGAAGCGGACCTCCAACGAGTCTATAGAATAGGGGCGAGTTAGCTACTAATTAATTCAACCTCATTTTGATCGAACCATCCATATTGGACAATGGCATCGCAAGCCAAAATTGGATCAGGCGAGTAGTAAACGATAGCCAAGCTCTTTTCTGCTCGGCTGCAGGTCACATAGAACAAACGGCGGGTGCGGTCCGCCCCGGTCTCTCGGCCAGTGGCTTCGTTTTCAAGATCCGCCTTTGACTTCTCCTTGGTGCCGAAAAACTTGTCGTAGGCAAAAAGGAAGCCCCGCGCCTCGCCATCGTTGATCACAACTAGCACTCGCGGGAACTCTAGCCCCTTGACGCCTTGGTGCGTCCCGAATTGCGACTGTCCCCGCACGTACAAATCGTAGCGCTCGATCTGGTTCAGAGGGGCTTCAAGCGCTTTGCTCCATGCGCTCAGCTCGGGACTAGTGTCTTCGTCTTCTGCTTGGGTATCTTCGGCGCTCTCTATCTGAACACCATGACCTGAGTTGTCCTCGGGCACTACAATTTTGGTATCACAGGGAACGAACGGAACCAGCGTTTCCGGTATGCTAAATAGACCCGTCTCCGCAACAAATTCGAGCACCGCTTGAGCAGTGATCTCAGGATATTCCGTGATCAGCGCAAGAAGCCTGTCGCACGCCGCCTTGGCCTTGCCGAGTTGTGCGACCTGATTTGATCCAGCCGCTTGAAGCACTGCACAGTCCAGAAGCGGCGATGTCGCCTTGATGATTGCTGTGGCCCCAAACCGGTCGTTTGCGCGAAGCGCCTTGACTAGTGGCAACACGTCCCGAATGAAAAAACCAAGACCTGCGCCTGCGCCCTGGAGCAAGCTCGTTCTGAGACTCTCGATCGCCCAAAGCGGCTCGAAGAATTGCACGAAGCCGAATCGCCGAGCAGACATCAGATGCTCAAGGGCAAGCGTCTTCACCGTTTCAGAGTTCTGCCAGGCCGGATCGTCAGTCAACTTCGCCATACGTTGGCGCACCGCCGCTTCGATGGCGAAGGGGTCGGCGCCCGCTTGGGGCGCGATGAAGACTCGCACCACGCCCTCTTTAGCGTCGCTGCGTGGGACCTGTACCTCGCCATCGACATCGTGGCGAATGCTGTTGATGACATCGATGACGCGAGAAGGGCACCGGTGGTTCATACGCTTGCGTGGCATGGCCCACCTAGCCGGGATGGCCTTGTCCAGCCGCTCTTTTCCGTCCGAATAGATGCGCTGCATCATGTCGCCAAACAGTCCTAGGCTGAACCGTCCATGGAACTCCTCCTCCAGATGCAGGAACGCGTCCATGAGCACCTTGTTTGTATCTTGGCTCTCATCAATGAGCAAGACCGGATATCGGCTGACCAACATCCGCCGAAGCCCAGGCTTGCTGGTCAGGAAGGCAGCTGTCATGGCTATGACCTCCGAATGATTCAATGAGTCACTCGTGCGGTTGTCGCTGGTCGGGCTGTAAATGAACTTGACGATGGAATCCAGCCGCGCCATACGGCGACGCTTGCTCTCCATGGACCGTAACCGTTCAACGCCCGCTTTCGTGTTGGGTCGTCCCTTCTTGTGCAGTTCCTCAAGCTCAGCAATCTCCTCTTCGAGGTTCTTCGCGACCCACTGACGGATGTCGGCGTTGAAGCCCTCTATAAGCGACCACGAGAACGCGTGGATCGTCATGACCTCTACCCGAGGGTCAAACTCAAGACGTTGCTTGATTTCGTCGCAGGCGGCGTTGGTGTAGGTGATGACGCCAATCTTCTTGCCTGTCAGAGTTAGCTGTCGGCCGTGCTTGCCATCGATGGTCCTTCTGACGGCGTTGACCAATGAGCGCGTCTTCCCTGATCCGGCGCCTGCGTAAAGGAAGAAGCTTCTTGGCTTGTCCAGGTCAAGACACTCGATGATCGTTGTATCGGCCTCGGCGTCGAATTGATCGTCGGCTGCTGTCATGGTGTCGCCCCCGGCCCTGAGCTCGTGGCGGTTGCTGCAGTAACCGCCGTGGTGGTCGCTGTCGTCAAGACTTCCACTTGCTTCTTCTTCATCTGTTCCAGCAGCCACTCCAGACCCTCGGCGATGTATTGTGGCACCTTCAGCTTGTTGAAGTTGTTCTCCATTAAGACGTCGAGGGCGAACTCCGCCTTCTTGCCGCCCTTAAGCGCGGTGTACATGCTGGCACCAACCGCGGTTGCACCGCCACCCGTGGCGATGGCATTCCGGAACTTGGCGTTCAGTCCAGGGCCGGCAAACGCTGCGAAGAAGTCCAGGTTCTCTAACACAAGTGCGTCCTCAAACGTGTAGGGGTAGGCGGTCTCCTTGGCTGCAGCGCCCGGCATCGTGATCTCAACGGGCGTTTGGTACGCCGCGCGCACGGCGAACAGCGTGTCTCTGGCATCTGTAATCGTCTTGGCTGCAGGCTTTGCGCCGATGAGGGCGTCGATGTCGTCCAGTGCTGGCACCCATGTCTTGAGGGTAGCGTTGTTGGTTTTTTGGCCGGCACCCAAAGCCGGTTGGACTGATGAACCGCCTGTCGCTGTCAGGCTGTCCAGGTCTGTGACGATCAGCGTCAACAAGCCCAGATGCTCAATCAACGGACGCAAACGATGGGCGTGGCTACCGCCAATTTCCAGCAAGGTGACATAGCTCTGATGCAGAACCTTGTAGTGAGCCCGAATGAAGTTGGGGATGAGCATGCGCTCGGCCTGACCCTCGACGAGGATCACTGCGTCGGCGAAGAACAGGTCAGCGTGCTGCGCACGCAAGTACCGGGTGACGAAGCGTTCAGTCTCCGTGCCTTCTCCGAACACCTGCGAGAGGTTAACCACAGTCGACACCGGAACCTTGGCCACCATTCCAGCCGGTAGCCTCCGGAAGTACCGCAAGCTAGCGAACGCCGTTTCGTGCGCAACGTGGCTCGAGTGCGTGCTGACGATCAGCTGTGTGCGCAGGGCGGCGCTTTCTCCCAACTCCGGGCGCTGGCGCAGTACCTCGTAGGCCTTCTTGATGAAAACTTGCTGCACCTGCGCATGTAGGTGGGCTTCAGGCTCCTCCACAAGCACCAGGTGAAGCGGCTCAATGCTTGCTGCTTCTGAACCCTTGGAGGCTTTGCCTACACGCATCCAGGCATCGCGGAAACTCATCAGCCGGAAGATCATCGAGATGAGGTTCTGGTAGCCCAGCCCGTTACTGCCCTCCGGCAGCAGCAGGAGAGGCGTGGCCGCGCCCGCATCCGACACCACGTCGACTTCGAAGTTGACCGCCGCGCTGTGGTTCAAACCGTCGATCGCACGCAAACGTGTTGATACGCGCGGTCGCGGGTCGCTGACGCCCGGATACCCCAGGCCCGCCACCTCGGTGAAGCATTCGTTGAAGCTCTCCGCCAGCTTAGCGTCGAATGCGTCCTCTGCAGCCTCCATGGCCTGAAGAGCCTCCAGGTCCATGGGATCCGGCCCTTTAGCGGGATCCAGATGCTTGGCGTAGTAGCTCCTGAGCTGCTCCGACAAGCGCGTTCCGCCCGCCGAAGTTTGCCGTTCGCCCTCTTCTTCAACGCTACTCGGGATCTCGCCAAAGCCACGCTGCGCGGGAATGTCATGCACCTTGATCAGGTCTCTGAGAGGATCACCTTCGATCGGCATTGCTGACGTCGGAAGCGTCTGTGGCAGGGCCCGCAGCCTTTCAGGGTTGACAAGTAGCGCTGGATCGAGCGGGTAGGCCCGGATCGTGAACGTAGAGCTCAGCCGTTTGGTGAGGAAGTCGACCAAGGTTTCGGGCCAGACCGTCAGCTTGAGAGCGGGTGCTGCGCTGGCGGCCTTAGCAGCTGCCGCAGCCGCTGCCGCAGCGCGCATGGCATTGGCTTCGGTGATCGCGGTAATGAACTCCTTGAAGAGTGCGTTCAGATCCTTGGGTTCGTAGCGCAGTCGCACTCCCAGCCGTCCGCCCGTCCACTCCATAAGCGGCACCAAATCTCGGACTCGGTGGACTTCGTCTTCCTCGACCTGTAGCCACAGATCCAAGGTCGGCAGAGCGTGCACCCAGGGATCCAGGGTGAGGTCTGTCACCCCACCTGCCTGGTGCGCTTGAAGCCATGCTTCGCCGATGTCCACGAGCGCTCGCAAGTGGCACAACGTGAAGTCGTGGATATCGAATGGACAGCGGCGCGGTGTGAGGAAGCGACGCAGGGCCAACATGGCTGAGGTCTTGCCGCTGTTGTTCGCACCTACGAACAGGGTCGTCCGGGGCGACAGATCTACGCGTGCTGACAAGAGCTTTCTGAAATTCGATATCTCGACGAATTCTATATGCATCGCACACTCTCTCTTATATATATTTGTTCGCGAGAAAAATCATGTGAATATTTACGTGTTACTCAATATTCTCTGAGTGATTCAAGATGGCCTTTGACGACAAAACTAGTAATTCTTTAAATGTACATGTATAAAAGCGTATGTCTGTTTTCTGAGAATATTCAGATGCACGATTCACTCCAAATCTCATGCCTTGGTTTGTCAGTGATAGATACGACTTAATTTCTCCACTGCCAGTGGACGATAAATATTCTTTTTCTTCAAGTAGTCCCGCCAAAATCATGCCGTTAAATAAACTTGTAGGGTTAAGTGGGCTCCTGTGTGTTTCAAGTAAGTCTTTTGCCGAAAAAACCTTCTGGTTTTTGCTAGTACTCATTTCATTCCTCACGTCAGCTACTGGCTATAATGCCTTTGAAAAACTAGATCTTTTTCTATTCTGATGTATCTAATGGTTTGAATTGTCCTAACACTACACACATTTCGCGAACTCAAACCACCGTCAAAAACTCCGCCACCACAACCATTTCTTCTGCATCCTCAGCACTCAGTACAATCGCTTCATGCTTGTCATTTGTCGATTCCGGTTTCAACACAACCACGCTGTTCACCACGCCGTCGTCACCAAAATGCTTCTCGCTTTTGTAGCGTTTAATGGTGTATTGCCCACCCAGTTCAGGGTCTGAAATTCGGCGGTGTTGTACCACCACAATTTTTCCGTTG
>NZ_JBLYYB010000089.1:0-14864 GCF_048549895.1 Hydrogenophaga sp. | reverse complement strand
GATTGTCCCCGGGGGCCTTTGGCCCCCCCTCCTTGATTTCGCTGCGGTGTACACCCCACGCCCTCATGCCACTGCGGACCGCGCATGCGGACGAACGAGCGCCAAAGCGCCACTTCAGATCGAGAAGGTCGGGCGCTCTGCGCAGCGAAATCAAGGAGGAGGGGCCAAAGGCCCCGGGGGACATTCGCGGAGGTGGGCACCCCAAGCCCTCATGCCACGGAGCAAACAACCAACAGCGGAGGAACAAGACATGGGACACCTAGCACTCGTGGCCAAAGTCACCCACGTCCCCTCGATGTACTTGAGTGAACTCGACGGCCCCAGAAAAGGCACGAGACAGGACGCCATCGACGGCCACCAGGAGATCAGCCGCCGCTGCCGCGAACTCGGTGTGGACACCATCGTCGTCTTCGACACCCACTGGCTCGTCAACGCCAGCTACCACCTCAACTGCGCGCCGCACTTTGAAGGCCGCTACACCAGCAACGAACTGCCGCACTTCATCAGCAACCTGCCGTTCGAGATCCCGGGCAACCCCGCGCTCGGGCAACTGCTTGCGAAGGTCTGCAACGAACACGGCGTGGAAACGCTGGCCCACGACGCCACCACCCTCGGCCCCGAGTACGGGACGCTGGTGCCCATGCGCTACATGAACGCCGACCAGCACTTCAAGGCCATCTCGGTCTCCGCGCTGTGCCAGGCCCATTACCTCAACGACAGCGTGCGCCTGGGCTGGGCCATGCGGCGCGCGGTGGAAGACCACTACGACGGCACCGTCGCGTTTCTCGCCAGCGGCTCGCTCAGCCACCGCTTTGCACAGAACGGCCTAGCACCCGACTACGCCTTCAAAATCTGGAGCCCCTTCCTCGAAACCCTCGACCGCCGCGTGGTGCAGATGTGGGAGCAGGGCGAGTGGAAAGCCTTCTGCGAGATGCTGCCCGAGTACGCCGCCAAGGGCCACGGTGAAGGCTTCATGCACGACACCGCGATGATGCTGGGTGCGCTCGGCTGGAGCGACTACGACGGCCAGGCCGAAGTCATCACGCCCTACTTCGGCGCCTCCGGTACCGGCCAGATCAACGCCGTCTTCCCCGTCACGCCGCAGACCGGCGCCGCCATTCCCGCCGCGCAGGCCTCGGCCGCGAAGGGCTTTCAATCCGTCTCCCGACTCTGACCTCACCATGCCCCACCTCGTCGTCCTCTACACCCCCAACCTTGACCAACCCGAATCGGAAGGCGGCATCGACATGAGCCGCCTCTGCCGTGCGTTGTGTGACGCCATGCTCTCTGTGCGCGACGAGGCGGACAAACAGGTGTTCCCCACCGGCGGCACGCGCGTGCTCGCCTACCCCGCCGCGCACAGCGCCATCGCCGACGGTGGCTCGGCCGGTGAAGCCGCCGGCCTGGGCCGCGACTACGCGTTTGTCTACATGAACGTGCGCATGGCCAAGGGCCGCAGCGCACTCACGCACCAGCGCGTGGGCGATGCCTTGCAGGCCTGCGTCAAAGCCAACTTTGCGGCGCAGCTCACCGCGCGCCCCATCGGCATCACCGTGCAGGTGGACGAGGGCCACGAGGTGTTCGATGCCAAGAACAGCTCCATCCACCCGCTGTTCAACCGGGGTTGAGACGTGTTTGACGACACCCTCATCCAGCAACTCGCGGCCGAGCTTGAGCACTCGGAAAAAAGTCGCGTGCCGCTGGAACAGTTCTCCAAACGCTTCCCCGGCATGACCATTGAAGACGGCTACCGCGTTGGCCGCGCCTGGGTCGCGCTGCAAGTGGCCGGCGGCAACCCGGTCATCGGTCACAAGATCGGCCTCACCAGCCGCGCCATGCAGATGGCCAGCCAGATCGACGAGCCGGACTTCGGCACCTTGCTGCAGAGCATGTTGTTCACCGCGTCGGCCGGCCAGGTGCTGGCCATTCCCGCCAGCCGTTTCATCGCGCCGCGCGTGGAGGTCGAACTCGCCTTCGTGCTCAAGGCGCCGCTTGAAGGCACAGGCGTGACGGTGGCCGATGTGCTCAACGCCACCGAGTACGTGACCCCCGCCATCGAGATCATCGACGCGCGCATCGAGCAGTTCGACCGCCATACCAAGGCCATGCGCAAGGTGTTCGACACCATCAGCGACAACGCGGCCAACGCCGGCATCGTGCTGGGCACGGGCGACGACCGCTACCGCGCCGACCCGCTCACCACCGACCTGCCGTGGTGCGGCGCCGTGCTCAGGCAAAACGGCGTGGTGGAAGAAACCGGTCTGGCTGCGGGCGTGCAGGGCCACCCCGCCATCGGCATCGCCTGGCTCGCGCACAAGCTGGCGCCTTGGGGTGAGTCGCTCAAGCCAGGCCAGATCGTTCTCGCCGGTTCGTTCACACGGCCGGTGGCCGCCAAGGCAGGGGACCTGTTCGAGGCCGACTACGGCCTGCTGGGTTGCCTGCATTTCAAGTTCGTTTGATCCCCACCATGCACACCCCCATCAACACCTTCAAACAAGCACTCGCCGCCGGCACACCGCAGATCGGCCTGTGGGCCGCGTTGGCCAGCGCCTACAGCACCGAACTGCTGGCCGGCATCGGCTTTGAGTGGCTGCTGATCGATGGCGAACACGCGCCCAACGATGTGCGAAACACGCTGGCTCAGCTGCAGGCCGTGGCCAGCGCACAGCATGCGTTTGGCGACGCGCGCTCGCACGCCATCGTGCGCGTGCCGGTGGGCACGGGCGATGTGGGCGTGGCCCTCATCAAGCAGTACCTCGACATCGGCGCGCAGACCCTGCTGGTGCCCATGATCGACACCGCCGCGCAAGCCGAGCTGGTGGTGAAGGCCACGCGCTACGCACCCGCCGGCATCCGCGGCATGGGCAGCGCTCTGGCCCGCGCTTCGCGCTGGCAGGCGCACGCGCGCTACGTTCACGAGGCCAACGACCAGGTGTGCGTGCTGGTGCAGGCCGAAACCGTGGAGGCCATGAAGAACCTCGACGCGATCGCTGCCACGCCGGGGGTGGACGGTGTGTTCATCGGTCCGGCCGACCTTAGTGCTTCCATGGGTCACCCGGGCAACGCCGCGCACCCCGAGGTGCAGGCGGTCATTGCGGACGGCGTCCAACGCATCCGCGCCGCCGGCAAGGCGCCCGGCATCCTGGCCACCAGCGAAGCCGTTGCGAAGCAGTGGATGGTCGCCGGCGCGCTGTTTGTGGCGGTGGGGGCCGACACCATGCTGCTGGCCTCCGGCGCCTCGCAATTGCTCGCGCAGTTCAAAGGCCCGGTGGCCACTGGCGCCAACACCTACTGAAGGAGACCCCATGAACGCCACGCTCAGCGCCACCACCGTGTTGCCGGCCGGCATGCACCCCGATGAGTGGGCCGCGCGCCTGGAGCTGGCCGCGTGCTACCGCGTGTTCGCCATGCTGGGCTGGACCGAGATGATCTACAACCACATCACGCTGCGTCTGCCCGATGCGGTGGCGGGTGGCGAGAAGCAATTCCTCATCAATCCCTTCGGTCTGCACTACAGCGAAGTGACCGCGAGCAACCTCGTGAAGATCAACCTCAAAGGCGAGGTGCTGGATGGCTCCACCCACCGCGTCAACCCGGCCGGCTTCATGGTGCACGCCGCCATCCACGATGCGATCGAGGGTGCGCACTGCGTGATGCACACCCACACGACTGCCGGCGTGGCCGTAGCCTGCCTCAAAGACGGCTTGCAGCAGACCAACTTCTACACCGCACAGCTGCACGGCATGCTCGCGTACCACGACTTCGAGGGCATCACCATCCACGCCGACGAAGCGCCGCGCCTGCTCCAAAGTATCGGCGACAAGCCTGCCGTGATCCTGCGCAACCACGGCCTGCTGGCCTGGGGCGCCACCGTGCCACAGACCTTTGCCATTCTGTGGACGCTGCAGCGCGCCTGCGAAATCCAGCTCGCCACGTTCAGCATGGGCGGGGCCGCTGCGGCGATTCCGGTGCCTGAAGAAATTGCTGCGAGATGCACACGCGACGCACTGCAGTTCAGCCCCGACCACGGCGCAGGCCGTGACGTGTTCGACGCGCTGGTCCGGCAGGTGAACCGCCTGGACAGCAGCTACCTGGAGTGAAAGCGTGACCCATCCGGATTTCCAGCGCGTGGCCATCGTGGGCGCCGGCGCCATCGGCGGCTGGCTGGGTGTGCTGCTCTCGCACACCGGCTGCATCGTCAGCGCGCTGGCCCGGGGCGAGACGCTCGCCACGCTGCAGCGCGAGGGCCTGCAACTGCACGAGAACGGGCGCCTCATCGGCGCGCCCGTGGAAGCGTCCAGCAGCGCGGTGGCGCTGGGCGTTCAAGACCTGGTGATCGTGGCGGTGAAGGCACCTGCGCTGGCCGAGGTGGCGCGCAGCATTGCGCCGCTGATCGGTCGCCACACCGTGGTACTCACCGCCATGAACGGGGTGCCGTGGTGGTTCTTCAACGGCTTTGGTGGTGAGCGCGCTGGCACCCGGCTGCAATCGGTGGACCCCAGCGGCACGATCGACCGCGCCATTCCCGCGCGCAACGTGATCGGCGGTGTGGTGCACGCCAGTTGTTCGGTGGATGCGCCCGGCGTCATCCGCCACCACTTCGGCAACGGCCTGATCGTCGGCGAGCCCTCGGGCGAAGCCAGCGAGCGCGTGGCCGCCCTGGCCGCCCTGCTGCAGCGCGCCGGGCTCAACGCCAGTGTGTCGCCGCAGATCCAGAAAGACGTCTGGTACAAGCTTTGGGGCAACATGACGGTCAACCCCGTGAGCGCACTCACAGGCGCCACCACCGACCACATCATGGGCGACGAACTCGTGCGCGATTTCATCAGCCGCGTGATGCTGGAAGCCAAAGACATCGGCGCCAGGATCGGCATCCCGATCGACCAACAACCCGAAGACCGCCACGCCGTCACGCTCAAGCTCGGCGCGTTCAAGACCTCGATGCTGCAGGACGTGCAGGCAAAAAAACCGGTGGAACTCGACGCGCTGGTGACCGTGGTGCGCGAACTCGGCCAGCTCACCGGCGTGGCCACGCCGTTCACCGACGCGCTGCTGGGTCTGTCGCGCCTGCAGGCGCAGACGCTGGGGCTGTATCCGGGTCAATAGCCGGTCGAATCGAACAGATCAATTCGATTCTCGGGGTTTGAACGTCTTCTGCGATGAATTCGATGGGATCTCATCGATTTCTTGACCGGCTGCGTTTCTACAGCCAAAATCGATTCGTTCCAATCGATTCAAAGCCACGATGCAACTCCCCATCCGCTCCGTCTCCGACCTCGGCCTGGCCGTCCGCGCCGTGCGCAAGCAACAAGGTTTGCGGCAGGACGACACCGCAGGCGGTGCCGGCGTGGGTCATGTCTTCCTGCGCGATGTCGAGCGAGGCAAGGAGACCGTGCAGCTCGGTCTGGTGCTGAAGGTGCTCGATGAGTTGGGCATCCAGCTGAACATCGACATTCCGGCAGAGGCCTTGGATCGCCTCAACGGGCTTCGTGAGAAGGGCATGAAACCCCTGCCAGGGCGTGGAAAGACGGGCGCATGAGCGCCGAGCGCAGCCTCACTGTTTCCACCAACGGCCGTGTGATCGGCTCGCTGCTGGAACAGGACGGCATCTGGACGTGGGTCTACGAAGACAGCTGGCTCCAGGCCCCGGACGCGTTCCCGCTCTCGCCATCGCTGCCCCTGTCGGCCCAGCACATGCGCGACGGCTCCACGCATCGCACGGTGCAGTGGTACTTCGACAACCTGCTGCCCGAGGAGCAGATGCGCGAGCTGCTCAGCCAGGAGCAAAACGTCGGTGCCAGTGACGCCTTTGGCCTGCTGGAACGGCTCGGCGCGGAGTCGGCCGGCTCTCTGGTGTTGTTGCCCCCAGGCGGTCCGGAACCCGAGCGGGGCGATCAGGCGCTGACCCTTGAGGAGCTTTCAGCGCGGATTCAGAACTTGCCGCGGGCCTCTCTCACATCCAGGTCGCCCAAACGCATGTCGCTGGCCGGTGCCCAGCACAAGATGGTGGTCCTGTTCAATCCCGAGACCGGCGAGTTGCGCGAGCCTTTGAGGGCCAGCGCTTCTTCGCACATCCTCAAGCCCAACAGCCGCTCCGAGCAGTACCCGCATTCGGTCGTCAACGAAACCTTCACCATGCGCCTGGCGCGCCAGTTGGGCCTGAACGTGCCCGTGGTGCATCGCCTGTACCTGCCCGAGCCGGTGTACATCGTCGAGCGCTTCGACCGTGCCTGGGACGCTGAAGCGAAGACGTGGGCGCGCAAGCACGCCATCGATGCCTGTCAGTTGCTGGACCAGCCTGCGGTCTTCAAATACAGCAACGCCAACCTGGACACGCTCACCCGCCTCATCACCCTGTGCCGCTCGAAGGCGGCGGCGCGCATGGCGGTGTTCAGGTGGCTGCTCTTCAACACCTTGGTGGGCAACTCCGACAGCCACCTCAAGAACATCTCGTTCCTCGTGAGCCACGAGGGTGTGCAGATCGCACCGTTTTACGACCTGCTGTGCACCGCCGTGTACCACGCCCGCATGTACGCGGGCGATCACGCGATCTGGCCGGACGAGCCGCTGGCGATTCCCATCGTGGATGCTGCCGTGTTTGGCGACGTGACGCGCGACAAGCTGGTCAAGACCGGCGTGGCGCTGGGCCTGGCGCCTGCTGCGGCGACCCGTGAGGTGGCGAAGATGGTCCAGCAAATGCCGTTGGCTGCAGACGCGCTTCTGAGTGCGATGGAGCGCGAGTTCGAGGCATTCAAGGTGGTGTCGACCCAGCCAGAAACCATGCGCACCATTCAGGGCGCAGAAGCCCATCTGTTGCGCGGGGTGCGAAAACTCGTGATCGCCGACATGCTCAAGCGCGTGGCTTGAGTGCTGTCTGCATTCAACCCAGCAGAGCTGGAAACAGCTTCACCAGCCCGGTGGCCATCACCTCCACCGACAAGGCCGCCAGGATCAGCCCCATCAACCGCGTCATCACGTTGATGCCGGTCTGGCCGAGAAAACGCGCGATGGGCTCGGCCAGCGTGAAGCAGATGGCGGTGGCCAGCGCGATCACCACGCCGTAGCCCACCAGCGCGGCGTGCTGAAAAAAGGTCTTGGCCTGGTCGGCGTAGATCACCACGGTGGACATGGTGGCCGGGCCGGTGAGCAGCGGAATGGTGAGCGGCACCACGGCGATCGAGGCGCGGGCCGAGGCGTCGTTCACCTCCAGCTCGTTGGTCTTGGCCTCGGCCGGCTGCGCGTTGAGCATGGACAGCGCCGAGGTCAGCAGCAGCATGCCGCCGCCGACCTGAAAGCTGGCGAGCGAGATGCTGAAGAACTCCAGGATCTGCAGGCCGATGATGGCGCAGGTGGCGATCACCGCGAAGGCACTGATGGACGAAATCATCACCGTGCGCCGGCGTTGTTTGCGGCTGAAGCCCTGCGTGTAGTGGATGAAAAAAGGCACGATCGCCAACGGGTTGACGATGGCCAGCAGGGTGATGAGCGGCTTGAAATCCATGCTGGATTGTGGCCCAGCCCCGCCCGTTTGACCTGGACTTGTCGAAGCGTTCAGGCGCCGGGTTCTGCGGGCTGGCCCGGCTCACGGCGGCGGAACATGCCATAACCCTCCATGAACAACACCTTGTCCCCACGCTGGTTGAACATTTCCCAGCTGGTGCGCACCAGGCCCACGTCCAGGCGCTTGCTCATGGGGCGTTTTTCCAGAATGGTGTGCTGCAGGCGCAGCGTGTCCCCCGGAAACACCGGCTTGAGCCATTTCAGGCTCTCCAGGCCGGGCGAACCCAGGCTGGAGCTTTCGCTCAGGAAGTTCGTCACCATCAGCCGCATGGCCATGGCGCAGGTGTGCCAGCCGCTGGCGCTCAGCGCACCGAACACCGAGGCCTTGGCGGCGTCGTGGTCCAGGTGAAACGGCTGCGGGTCGAACTGGCGCGCGAAGGCGATCGTTTCTTCTTCTGTGGGGGTGATGGTGCCGAGGTCGCGGGTTTCGCCGACTTGCAGGTCTTCCCACCAGTACTTGATTTCAGGGGTCATCGCTAGCGTCCTCCAGACACGTCCAACAAACTCATGGTGGTGTAACTCGCCGCGCTGGAGAGCAGCCACACGATGGGCTGTGCCACCTCGTCGGCCGTGCCGCCGCGCTGCATGGGCACCAGGTGCTGCAGATCGCGCACCCGGGTGGGCAAACCGCCCGAGGCGTGGATCTCGGTCTCGATCAGCCCCGGGCGCACCGCGTTCACGCGGATGCCCTCTGCCGCCACCTCCTTGGCCAGACCGATGGTGAAGGCGTCGATGGCGCCCTTGGCCGCCGCGTAGTCCACGTACTGCCCGGGAGAGCCCAGGCGCGACGCCGCGCTGGACACGTTGACGATGGCGCCACCTTCACCGCCGTGCCTGGTGCTCATGCGGCGCACCGCTTCGCGCGCGCACAGCATCGAGCCGATCACGTTGATGTCGAACATGCGGCGCCAGCGCGCCACGCTCATCTCGTCGACCCGCGCGCTCACATCGACCACGCCGGCGTTGTTCACCAGCCCGGTGAGGCGGCCGAGCTTGGCGTCGATCTTCTGGAACATGGCCAGTACCTGGGCTTCGTCCGCCACGTCGGCCTGCACCGTGATCGCCGTGCCGCCGAGCTCACGGATGCCGCGCACGACCTCGTCCGCGGCCAGCGAATTCGCGGTGTAGTTCACCGCCACCGCCCAGCCATGGGATGCCGCCAGCCGCACGGTGGCCGCACCAATGCCGCGCCCGCCGCCGGTGACCAGGAGCACCCGACCACTCGCCTTGTCCATAACCTGTCTCCTGCAGAAAGTGGTGGCATCGCGTACAACACGGGCTCGCCATCCGACCAGCATTACAACAGCGTGAGGAGACCACCATGCGTCACACAGTCGACTACTTCCTCGCCCCGCAAAGCCCCTGGACCTACCTGGGCCACGAACGTTTTGCCGCCCTGGTGCGCGAGACCGGCTCAGCGGTGCGCGTGCGGCCCATGGACCTGGGCAAGATTTTTCCGCTCTCGGGCGGCTTGCCGCTGCCCAAGCGCGCACCGCAGCGCCAGGCCTACCGCCTGCTGGAGCTGCGCCGCTTCAGCGAAGCGCTCGGTGTGCCGCTGAACCCCGAACCGCGTTTCTTTCCGGTGGCGGGTGATCCGGCCGCGCGCCTGATCACCGCAGTGGCCATGCTCGATGGCGCGGATGCCGCCATGAAACTGACCGGTGCGGTGACCACCGCCGTGTGGGCGCAGGAGCGCGACATCGCGTCCATGGACGTGCTGGCTGAGTTGCTCGCAGAATGCGGCCTGAACGCTGCGCGTCTGGTGCAATCGCAGCAGCCCGATGTGCAGGCGCGTTACGACGAGCAGACCCAGGCCGCGATCGACGCCAGTGTGTTTGGCGCACCGAGTTATGTGATCGGCGGTGAACTGTTCTGGGGCCAGGACCGGCTCGACTTCGTGGCGCGCAAGCTGCGCGCCTGATTTTTCAACCAACAACAGGAGCACTCCATGGGACACATGATCGAACTCAAGTCCGCCGACGGCACCACCTTTCCCGCCTACGTGGCAGGGCCCGCCGGCAACCCCAAGGCCAAGGGCGGCGTGGTCGTGCTGCAGGAAATCTTCGGCGTGAACTCGCACATCCGCGCGGTGGCCGACGGTTATGCGGCCGATGGCTACTTCGTGGTCGCACCCGCCACCTTCCACCGCGTGCAGCCCGGTGTGGAGCTGGGCTACACCGAGGCCGACATGGGCACCGGTTTCGGATTCAAGACCGCTGTTGAAGGCCTGCCCGCGCCCGGCGTGATGGCCGACATCCAGGCCGCCATCGACCACGCGTCGCAGGCCGGCAAGGTCGGCATCGTGGGCTACTGCTGGGGCGGTCTGCTCACCTGGCGCTCGGCGTGCTCACTCAAAGGCCTCTCGGCCGCCGTGCCGTACTACGGCGGTGGCATGACGGCAGCCGCCGATGCGGCCCGCACACCGACCGTGCCGGTGATGGCCCACTTCGGCGACCAGGACCACTGGATTCCGATGGACACCGTGGAGGTTTTCAAGAAGGCCCAGCCCGCCGTGGCGGTGCACGTGTACGCAGCCAACCACGGCTTCAACTGCGACCAGCGCGGCTCCTACAACGAAGCCGCCGCCAAGCTGGCGCGCGAGCGCACGTTGGCCTTCTTCGCCAAGCACGTCGACTGAACGGCCATGCGACGTGCCGGCCTGCTCAGTGGTCTGATGGCGGTGTGCACGGCCGCCGCAGCGGCCGACTACAGCGGCCCGCTGTTTGACGCGCACCTGCACTACAACGACGAGGCCTGCACCCACGACACGCCGGCCCCGGGTTGCCCGCACCCCATCGCCGACGTGCTGGAGCGCATGCAAAAGAGCGGTGTGCGCGCCATCGTCGCCAACTCGCGGCCCAACGATGGCACCAAGGCCCTGGCCACGGCGCGCGAACAGACGCGCAAGGCCGGTGTCACCGTGGTGCCCTTCGTGCGCCTCTACCGCAACCGCGCCGACTACAGCAACTGGTTCCGCGACCCCACCATCGTGGACATGGTGAACACCGAGCTGGCGCGCGGCACACCCGCCGGGCCTTACCGTGGCCTGGGTGAATTTCACCTCTACGACAGCGCAAACGCCAACGGCCCGGTGGCCCAACAACTGATGGCGATGGCCGAAGAGAAGGATCTCGCCATCCTGGCGCATGTGGACGATGTGGCGATTGATTTGCTGATGGCCAACACGCCGTCCAAGGGCCAGAAGATGCGGCTGATCTGGGCGCACACGGGCATTGGCGGCACGCCAGCTTCGCGGGTGGACGCGTTGTTCGCGCGTTACCCGAAGCTGATGGGTGAACTCTCCTACCGCCCGGGTCTGGCCTGCGCCGACGGCCAGCTCTGCCCCGAATGGCGCACGCTGCTGCTCAAGTACCCCGACCGTTTCATGATCGGCTCCGACACCTGGGTCAACCAGCGCTGGCAGTACTACGGCGAACTCATGCAGGGTTACCGCACCTGGCTTGGCGGCCTGCCGGCCGATGTGGCTCGGCGCGTCGCCTGGGACAACGGCGCAAAGCTGTTTGGTGTGGCCACGCCGCCACCCTGAAGGGGTCTCAGCGGGCCGTGCGCGCCAGGTAGCGCTTGCGCCAGAACACCACGCCCAGCACCGCGGCGGTGAGCGCCATGGAGCCCATGGCCCACCAGAAACCGCTCTTCAGGTGGGTCAGCGGGATGAACTCGAAGTTCATGCCGAAGATGCCGGCGATCAGGTTCAGCGGCAGGAAGATCGCGGTGAGCGCCGTGAGCGTGCGCATGATGTCGTTGGTGCGGTTGCTCTGCGCCGAGAAGTGCATCTGCACCGCGGTTTCGGCGTTCTGCTCCAGCCGGCGCACGTGGTGCACCACGCGCTCGATGTGTTCGAGCACGTCGCGCGAGCGCACCTTGAGCAGCTCCAGCCCGCGCTGGCCGCCGTTGTGCTCGTTGGGCTCCCAGGCGTTCAGGGCCTCGATCCAGTCCTGGATCGCCGAGCGCTGGTCTTCGCAGATCTCGTCGAGGTGGTGCAGCGAGATGCGCGCATCCAGCAGCGATCCCCAGTTGTTGAAGCGAGCGCGCGGGCTCAGCAGTTCGCCTTGCCAGTGGTCGAGCTGGCGCGTGAGTTCGCGCCGCAAGTCCAGGTAACCGTCCACCATCTGGTTGACGATGCGCAGCATCAGGTCGGCCGGGCTGGGCGGCAGCGCAATGCCGGCGGCGCGCGAGGCCGCGGTGGTGGCCGTCATGAGCCGCGTGGCGTAGTGGTCCAGCACCTGGCAACCCGCGGGGTGGATGGTGAGCAGCACCCGGTCGAACACCGCGAACCCGACCGGACTGGTGTCGATGCGCCGCAGCACCGGCGGTCCGCCGCGTTTGAGGGCTTGGGTCAACACCGCGCCGGGGTGCGCCAGGTCGGTTTCGCTGTGGCCTGTGCTGAGGCGGCGGAACACCAGGATGTCGTACTGCGAGGTGTAGTCGTAGTGCGAAGGCAACTGGTTGTTGAGCAGGTCGGAGATGTGCAGGTCCACCAGCGTCATGCCCGTCATCACTTGCAGGGTGGATTGCACCGCGCCTTGCTCCAGCTCGAATTCGCGCCGCCCGCAGGCGATCCACACATAGCCCTTGGCGGGCAGCACCATGGGCAGGCTCGTGGACTCGCTCACCGAGCCCGGCAGGACGTGGAACACGCGCATGGTGTGGAGGCTCAGCCGCGCAGCAGGCGGGCTGCGTCGCGCGCGAAGTAGGTGAGCACACCGTCGGCGCCGGCGCGCTTGAAGGCCAGCAGGCTCTCCATCATCACCGCGTCGTGGTCCAGCCAGCCGTTGATGGCAGCGGCCTTGAGCATGGCGTACTCGCCGCTCACCTGGTAGGCGAAGGTGGGCACGGCGAACTCGTCTTTCACCCGCCGCACGATGTCCAGGTAAGGCATGCCGGGCTTGACCATCACCATGTCGGCGCCCTCGGCCAGGTCCAGTGCCACCTCCCGCAGGGCCTCATTGGAATTGCCCGGGTCCATCTGGTAGACCTTCTTGTCGGCCTTGCCCAGGTTGGCGGCCGAGCCCACCGCGTCGCGGAACGGGCCGTAAAAGGCGCTGGCGTACTTGGCGCTGTAGGCCATGATCTTCGTGTGCACCAGACCATGGGCTTCGAGCGCCGCGCGGATGGCGCCGATGCGCCCGTCCATCATGTCGCTGGGCGCCACCATGTCCACACCCGCCTGCGCCTGCGTCACCGCCTGCTTCACCAGAATTTCCACCGTCGGGTCGTTCAGGATGTAGTTGTGCTCGTCGAGCAGACCGTCCTGGCCGTGGCTGGTGTAGGGGTCCAGCGCCACGTCGGTCATCACGCCGAGTTGGGGGAAGCGCTTCTTCAATTCGCGCACCACGCGCGGCACCAGGCCGTCGGGGTTCAGCGCTTCCAGGCCGTCCGGTGTCTTCAGCGACTGGTCGATCACCGGGAACAGCGCCATCACCGGGATGCCCAGCGCCACGCAGTCCTCGGCCACCGGCAGCAGCAGGTCCAGGCTCAGCCGCTCCACGCCCGGCATGGAACCCACCGCTTCGCGCCGACCCGCGCCGTCCAGCACGAACACCGGGTAGATCAGATCGGCTGGCGTCAGCCGGTGCTCGCGCACCAGATCGCGGGTGAACGGGTCCCGGCGCAGGCGGCGGGGGCGGCTGAGGGGGTAGGGGGCGGGGTTGTGCATCGGCCTATTGTGGCAAACGCAAACCCGTTGCGTGTGTCGCCCCAGTCCCCGAGCCGTGTCCGGGTGTGGGCTGGAGCGGGCCGAAAGTCCGCAGCATTGTGTTGAACTCCACAGTAAGAAGAAATGATTGATGCCTGCCGCCGGTTGGCGTCAATCCAATGGTGATAATTTTGGGGCTCAGCCCCTGCGGCCCTCTGGGCGGCTTCAATCCACCGATCATGCTTTCAGTCAAAAAGAACATTGCCAGCGCGCCTGTCGCCGCCAAGCCAGGCGCCAAAGCCGACCTGCCCTGGTCGCTGGACGAGCACTGGCCCGCGCTGGTGGCCGGCCTGGCCGACCAGATCACCGAAGGCATCAGCGCGCTTCAAAACAGCATCGATCTCTTGCTGGCCAAGGAGCGCATCACGCGCCTGGAGCACCGGGCGCTGAGCATTCCCACCGAGCGCCTGAAGGTGGCCGGGGTCAGTGCGCAGCAGATCAACCGCTTCTACGGTGGCCGCATTCGCCAGTCGCACGAAAAGGTCGACATGGCGCAGCTGGTCGAGGGCATCCTGCAAGAGCGCAAGAACGAACTCGGTGTGCTCGGCATCGAGTTGCGCCGCAAGCTCAAGTCGGTCGAGGTGCTGGTGGACCCCACGGTGGCTTACACCTTTGTCAACGCGGTGCTCGACTGGGGACTGCCCTTCGGCAACCGCATCGACGTGCGCATGGACATGAACGCGTGGCCCAAGCACGCACGCCTGCAGGTTCGCGTCTCCAACGACGGCCTGCCGCCCTCCAGCACCGCCATGATGGACAGCCTGAGCTGGGTGCTCATCCGCCAGATCGCGCAGACGGCCGGTGGCATCGAGATCGACCGCGAGACCACCGACGATGGTGTGAACTTCACCGCCATGTTCACGCGCACCGTTCAGGCCGTGGACGGTATTTCCGCCGTGGAGCTCTCCGATGACCATTCGTCGATGTTCAAGTCGCTCTCGGGCATCTATGTGCTGACGATTTCGCCCACCCTGCAGATCCGTGCCGACGTGCGCGACGCCCTGCGTGAGATCGGTGTCATGTCCGACAGCGTGGTCGACTTCGAGCAGGCGCGCCAGGCGGTGCGCAGCCGCATGCCCAACCTGATCGTGGTGGATGCAGAAATCAAGGGCGATGAGTTTGATCTGTTTCGCCGCGAACTGCTGCGCGAAGTCTTCGAGTTCCCGTTTGTCGAGATTTCTCCAGACGACAGCTCGTTCGACATGTCGGGTTTTGGTGAGTTGTCCATGGCCAAGGTCGGGCGCGGCAACATCCGCGAAGCGCTGGGCACGGCGGTCATGTTCGAGCTGGCCAAGATGATGTAGTCGGCTGTCCCTACAGCATCTTTTCACGGTTTCAATGTCAAAGTTGACAGGTCAAAGTTGGATATCCGATTTGATTGGTGTACCATTTCGGCGGGCTGCCGCAAGGCGGCTCCCCGCTTTTCCTCCCTGAGCGGGTGCCTTATGTGTGACAGCAAAAAGGCTTCCCAACCCGGCCCAACTGGCCGGGTTTTTTTTGGTGCGCCCGGCACGGGCGCTCTCTCGGAGGTGCAAGTCCTCCCGTAAGTTGATCACAGCGAACGAAGCGAAGCGCAACTGCATGAGGG
>NZ_JBLYYB010000088.1:0-7645 GCF_048549895.1 Hydrogenophaga sp. | reverse complement strand
CTCCGCCAGCGAGCGCATCGAGAACCGCTCGGCCAGCATCGAGGCGCTGGGCAACTTGAGCATCACCACGCCGGTGCTGGTGAACGCGAACGACCACTTCGAAACGCAGCTTGTGCAGGTGCAGGGACCGTTCGCACTGAGCCTGATCCAGCCCAGCGGCAGCGCGACCCAGATTCCGGTGGGCAGCTTGGTCTGGCAGGAATGGGAGCGCGCAGGTCAGTACGCTTACAACACTTCGCCCGATCCGCACGCTGGCTTGTGCTCGCCCCGGCTGGCGACATCACCGTGCAGGCCGAGTCCATCGCCATCACCGAGGCGCGGGTCACAGAGCGCAACACAACCGAGCAGAAGTTCAAACAAAGCGGCCTGTCGGTCGGTTTGTCCAGCCCAGTGATCGACGCGCTGCAAGGCGTGGCCAACACCGCCGAGGCGTTGGGCAACACCGGGGACGCCAGAACCCAGGCCTTGGGTCTGGCAGTGGCGGCCCTGAAAGGCAAACAGCTGGTCGACGCAGCGAAATCCCTCGCCAGCAACCCGGCTGCGGCGGCAGGCATCGGCATCAACATCAGTCTGGGCTCCAGCAAGAGCCAGAGCAACAGCGAAGTCGTGCGCGAAGGCGCGCACGGCTCCCGCGTGGTAGCAGCGAGTGATGTGACGTTGGTAACCACCGCTCCCTCCGTTCGCCCTGAGCCAGTCGAAGGGCATCCCGAGCCGGGTTCGATCCTCGTCCAGGGCAGCACCATCAAAGCCGGCAACACCGCAAGGCTCACAGCCGAGGGCGACGTCCACTTGAGCGCCGCCACCCAAACCACCCGCGAAAACAACAGCCAGAGCAGCAAGAGCGGCAGCATCGGCATGGGTTTCAACGCTGGCGGAGCACAGAGCGGTGTCAGCTTCAACGCAGGCGCCAGCCGCAGCAAAGGCCGGGGCACGGGCGAAGAAGGCGCCCATACCAACACACAGGTTCAGGCAGGCCAACAAATAGTCGTTGACACGCTGCGCGGCGCCATTGTGTCGGCACCCACTGTGCGGGCGAATATCGGCGGCGAGCTGTTGATCGAAAGCCTGCAGGACCGCGCCACCTACAGCGAGAAAAGCGAGAGCGCCAGCGCAGGCGTGAGTCTTTGCATCCCGCCCCTGTGCTACGGCGCATCCAGCATCAGCGGCGGTGTTGGCCAGACAGACATCGACAGCAGCTACGCCAGCGTGCGGGACCAAAGCGCCATCCGCGCAGGCGACGGTGGCTTCGAGGTGACCACCCAGGGCAAGACCACGCTCGTGGGCGGCGCCATCACCAGCACGCAGGCGGCGGTGGAGACAGGCGCCAACCGCTTCGACAGCCAGGGCGGACTCGAACTCATCGACCTTCAGAACGAGGCTGCACACCAGGCCGAGGGTTACGCGGTGAATGCCTCCCTCAGCGGCCAGCTGGGCGACCAGAGCACTGCTCAGACGGCTGAGGAGAAGAAGTCAGCCGCCGCAGCCAGCGGGCCGGGGGGCAGCGCAGGCATCGGCACGGACAAGGGATTCGCATCGTCGGTCACCACAGCGGCGATCTCGGGTATCGCCGGCGACACTCAGGCCCGGACGGGCGACGCCGGCACCGGCATCGCCCCGATCTTTGATCGGGAACGTGTCAAGGATGAGGTGGGCGCCCAGATCACCATCACCGCCGCTTTCTTCCAACAAGCGCCCAAAGCCTGGGCAGACCATGCAGGGCAGAAGCAGCGCGAAGCCCTGGCGCGAGGTGACGCCATCGAAGCCGAGCGCTGGGGTGAAGGCGGCACCTACCGCGCCGCCGGGCACGTGCTGCTGGGCGCGCTGGGTGGTGGCACCTCAGGTGCCGCCGGCGCCCTTGCCAGCGCCACCGCGATGCCCGAGATCGGCAAGCTCATCGACGAGGCCGACCTGCCCACCCCGGTGAAACAGGCCCTGGGCATGGTGACCAGCACCACGCTGGGCGCGCTCGCCGGAAACACAGCGGGTGCAGCCGCTGCCTTCGGTATCGACACCCACAACCGCCAGTTGCACCCCAGCGAGCGAAAGCTTGCGAAGGAACTGGCCAGCAAGAGTGGTGGCAGGTACACCGCCGAGCAAATCGAGGAGCAGATGCGCCTGATGGGCAACCTGGCATTTGACGCAGCGCCCAACTCGACAGAAGTGCTGACGACGCCTGAGGCCATTGCCCACAACATCAAACAAGACCCAGGCATGCCCAAGACCAGCGATGGCCGGGTGGTGGTGGAAATACCGGGACAGGCCAACGCCGACATCCAGCAGTTCATCATCGGCAACAGCACCAACGGCGCGAACTACATCCCGGGCGTCTCGCCCTATGTGGGCAGCAGGACAAATGGTCCATCAGCGTCTTTCGGGACCACCGCCCCGGCCACCACCACCGCGCGCTGCGCCAATGGCGATCTGGCCTGTATCTCGGGGGTGGGCCAGCAGCAAAGTGCGCCGTTGACGCAGCAAGCCAAAGAGGCGATTGCGGATGGAATCGCTTCGACCGGTCGCGCCGCCGGAGTGGTCGCTGCGGGGGCAACGGCTGTAGGGGCGTCTGCTTCGCCTCAGATAAAGCCTATTGCAGGTGCCGTTGCCGTAGGTGCAACTGCCATTGGCACTGCAGCAGATGCGATTGAGCAGGTAGTTCGGCCCGACATGGAGCAGGTTATCCGGGAGCAATTAATCTTTGGGACACCTGCAGATGTCTTGACAAGACGATATCCGCTCTATGCACCGCTCATTAATGAGATTAAGGAGGCACTCCAATGAAGCTGGTTCGACTGCTATTTGAGCGAGGACATTTGACAAGTCGAGGTGCCGATGCTTTAGGGATCGTAGGGGTTGCGATCATCTGGGGAACTGCTTACCTCTTTGATAGCTGGTCTGGAGTGCCTTTTTGGGTATTGATGTCGGTGGGGTGCGTGCTCGGCTACGTTGGAGCCTACGGCGGGTTGGCGAAGACCTTCGGTTTTTCTGCTCCATTCACCAACGACCCCCTCGGCTGGCGCAAAGCCAAAAAGACCTATCAAGAGCCACAGGACGCGAACCAGTCGGAAGAGCGTTGAGACTCAACCGCACCGGCGACGCCGAGAACGGCATCGCGCCCATCTTTGACCGGGAGCGTGTGCGAGACGAGGTCAACGCCCAGATCACCATCACCGCCGCCTTCTTCCAACAGGCCCCAAAAGCCTGGGCAGACCACGCAGGGCAGAAACAGCAAGAAGCCCTCGCGCGCGGCGACGCCATCGAAGCCGAGCGCTGGGGTGAAGGCGGCACCTACCGCACCGCCGGTCACCTGCTGCTGGGCGCGCTGGGCGGCGGCGTCTCGGGGGCTGCCGGCGCCCTGACCAGCGCCACCCTGATGCCCGAGATCGGCCACCTCATCAACGACGCCGACCTGCCCGCCCCGGTGAAACAGGCCCTGGGCATGGTGGCCAGCACCACGCTGGGCGCGCTCGCCGGAAACACAGCGGGTGCAGCCGCTGCCTTCGGTATCGACACCCACAACCGCCAACTGCACCCCAGCGAGCGCGAA
Organism: Hydrogenophaga sp.; assembly: GCF_048549895.1. Lineage (GTDB taxonomy): Bacteria > Pseudomonadota > Gammaproteobacteria > Burkholderiales > Burkholderiaceae_C > Hydrogenophaga. The sequence continues at coordinate 4,104 of NZ_JBLYYB010000088.1, read as the reverse complement.
CTCACCAGGGACCTCGCTCGAAAGAGCGGGGGCAGGTACACGGCCGAACAGATTGAGGAGCAGATGCGCCTCATGGGCAACCTCGCATTTGGGCAAGCGCCCAACACCGAGGTTCTGACTTCCGGTACCTGGTGGCGCAAGTCACCCGAGAGATGTAGCCATACCTCGATTCGGTGCTCAACGCTCCACAGGTGCGGGCGGCATGGGCTGCATCGGCGGGATCGCCGGTACCGGGGTGACCAGTTCGCGGATCAAGCCCCCGCCCTCCACCGAGCCGCTCACGCTGCCTTCGCCGCGCACCATGCGCTCGCAGATGGCTTTGTTCTCGGGAGGCAGTTCGGTGCAGCGCTTCATGGCGTTCTGCAGGCGCGACTCGGGTGAGCTGTTCATCATGGGCGTGCGGGTTTTGCTTTGGGTGCGGACCGCTGCGGCTTCTCGCAAACAGCTCTTGCGTTCGTGCTGCGAATCGCTGCGCAGGCAGGCAGCCCGGTCTTGCTCGTAGGTGGTCTGCGCCCAGACGCCGGCCGCAGAGAAGGCACAGGCGACCACCAATGTGGTGCGCACCAGAGAGTGGGTGAGATTTTTCATGGTGTTTCCTTGTGTTGGGTGCGTGTGTCCCGCACAGCGCAGTGCCTTCGAAGCTACCTTGCGCTGCGTGTAAGGTCTGTGCTCCAGCGCACCCCCGATCCGGAGACACGATGAGCCTTGTTCACCTGCTGCTGCGCCAAGCGCGCCAGAACCCCGACCGCCCCGCCATCTTCAACGGCACCCAGGCCTGGGCCACGCACGGCGAGTGGGCGCAGCGCAGCGCGGGCCTGGCGCAGCGCATGGTGGCAGGCGGCCTGGTGCCGGGCGACCGGGTGGTGCTGTTCATGCACAACCACCCGCGTTACCTGGAGATCCTGTGGGCCGCCTGGTGGGCCGGGCTGGTGGTGGTGCCGGTGAACGCCAAGCTGCATCCGCGCGAGGCCGAGTGGATCGTGGCCAACGCAGGCGCGCGCTGGGCTTTTGTCTCGCACGACGTGGCGCCCGAGTCGCTGGCGGGTCTGGAGCGCCAGATCGATGTGGCGTCTGGCGAATGCGACGCGCTGCTCGCGCCGGTCAACGACGCGTTTGTGGTGCCAGTGGTCGAGCGCGGTGCACAGGACGTGGCCTGGCTGTTCTACACCAGCGGCACCACCGGTCGCCCCAAGGGCGTGATGCTCACGCACCGCAACCTCATGACCATGGGCCTGACCTATTCCATCGACGTGGACCCGGTGGCGGCCGGGGACGTGATCGTCTACGCAGCCCCCATGTCGCACGGCGCGGGCCTCTACGCCATCCCGCACCTGATGGCCGGTGCGCGCCACGTGGTGCCGGCCTCGGGCGGTGTGGACGCGGCGGAGTTGTTCGCGCTCGGTGAGGCGCTGGGGCCGCTGTCCACGTTTGCCGCGCCCACCATCGTCAAACGCCTGGTGGATCACGCCGAACAACACGGCATCGGACCCGACGCTTCGGCACGCGCCTTCAAGACCATCGTGTACGGCGGCGCGCCCATGTACGCGGCCGACATGGCGCGTGCCCTGCGCGTGATGGGTCCGCGCTTCGTGCAGATTTACGGCCAGGGCGAGACGCCCATGGTGGGCACCGCGCTCTCGCGCCAGCAATTGGCCGACACCACGCACCCGCGCTGGGCCGAGCGCATGGCCTCGGTGGGTGTGGCGCAAACGCCGGTGCAGGTGCGGGTGGCCGACGAGCAGGGCCGCAGCCTGCCCACGGGCGAGGTGGGCGAGGTGCTCATCCGGGGTGACAGCGTGATGGCGGGCTACTGGATGAACCCGGAGGCCTCGGCCGCAGCGGTGCGCGACGGCTGGCTGTTCACCGGCGATGTGGGCTGCCTGGATGCCGACGGCTTCCTCACCCTCAAGGACCGCAGCAAGGACCTCATCATCAGCGGCGGCTCCAACATCTACCCGCGCGAGGTCGAAGAGGTGCTGCTCACCGCGCCGGGCGTGGCCGAGGTGGCGGTGGTGGGCGCACCCGATGCCGAGTGGGGCGAGGTGGTGGTGGCCTTCGTGGTCGTGCAAGGCAACGCGAGTGTGAGCACCGAGCAACTCGATGCGCACTGCCTGGCGCAGATGGCGCGCTTCAAACGACCCAAGCGCTATGTGATGTTGCGCGAGCTGCCCAAGAACAACTACGGCAAGGTGCTCAAGACCGAGTTGCGCACGCGCCTGTGAAGCTTTGGTTGCTGTTGCGCGTTGCGCGCGGTCACGGGTGTTGCGGTTTGTGATGTGCTGGAACAGCTGACCCACTCCGTTACCTCCTGAGGATGGAACCGACGCGGCTTGAGGGCATCTACTCAAGCCATGCTCAAGAAATACTGGTACCGACGCTCCTTCAACGCCGCCCTGCTCGAACTGGGCATCGAACCCACCGAACTGAATCCCGACTTCCGCGACGAGGTGCTGGCCCTGGCCATGCGCGAGCAGCTCACACCCAAGGAGGCCGCGCTCGTGGTGCTGTCTGCGGTGTATCCGCGCCTGAGCCTGGTGGACCGGCTGGGCAGCATCCACGTGGTGCGCAAGTGGCGCAGCAGCCCGCAGGTCAGCGAGGCCAACTACCAGCGAACACAAAGCGCCGGCCTGGCCTTCGCACAAACACCCGCGTTTCGCGAGCGTTAGCGCGCGCGTGGGTGATCCCGGCAGAATGCAACGCTCTGCCGCTCCCGAACACCCCCAATCGCCCCATGAACCACGAAGCCGACTTTCACAGTGCGCCCTGCCGACAGGCCCGCGCCGATCTCGCGCTGGCCCTGCGCGCTGCCGCCCGTTTCGGCTTGTCCGAAGGCGTCTGCAACCACTTCAGCATCGAGCTGCCCGACGGCTCTGGCCGCTTCCTGCTCAACCCGCGCGGCCTGTTGTGGAGCGAGGTGCAGGCCGACGACATCGTGATGGTGGACACCGAAGGCGTTGCCCTGGCGGGCCGGCACCCGGTGGAGTCCACCGCCATGCACATCCACAGCGGCATCCACCGGTTGGCGCGCCAGGCCGTGGTGCTGCACACCCACATGCCCTACGCCACAGCACTCACGCTCACGCAAGACCGCGCACTGGACACGGCCTTGTCGCAGAACGCGATGCGCTTTCATGGCCGCGTGGCGATCGACCCGGTCTACAACGGCCTGGCGCTGGACCAGCGCGAAGGCGAGCGCATCGCGCGCGCCATGGGCACGGCCGACATCGCCTTTCTGGCCAACCATGGCGTGGTGGTGTGCGGCGCGCGCATCGACCATGCGTTTGACGACCTCTACTACCTGGAGCGGGCCTGCATGGCGCAGGTGCTGGCGCAGTCCACCACCCGCCCGCTGATGCCGGCCGATGCCGCCACCGCCGCGCGCGTGGCCGGCCAGATGCAGAGCGAGCGCCTGCAGTCCGAGCTGTTCTTCGAGGCCCTGCGCCGCACCGTGTAAGGCGCGGCCCCGTCAGGCGCCCAGGCGGGCCAGCAGGTTTTCGCTGGCGCGCTCGGCGTGCTGCAGCGCGAGTTCGCGCGCCCGGGCCACATCACCGGCTTCGATGGCATCGGCGATGGCCTGGTGCTCGTCCCAGATCGGGCGGCGCAGGCCGTGCAGCTGGATCACCCCGCCCATCACGCGGCGCAAATGCACCCAGTGCATGCGCGAGCTGTCTTCAATCAGCGGGTTGCCGCTGGCCTGGTACACCGCGCGGTGAAACGCCATGTCGGCGTCGATCATGGCGCGCACGTCATCGCCCGCGGCGATTTCGCGGCCTTTGCGGATCACGTCCGGGTCGATCTTTGCCCGGCGTTCGGCCGCCAGCCCAGCGGCCAGTTCGTCCAGCACCCCGCGAATCTTGTAGACGTGGCCGATGGTCTGCGGCTCCAGCGGAGCAATCAGCACGCCGCGACCGGGCGCGTCCTGCACCAGGCCGTCGGTCTTGAGCTGGCGCAGGGCCTGGATCACAGGCGAGCGCGACACGTCCAGCTGCTCGGCGAGCTCTTCCTGCGTGACGCGGGTGCCCGGGGCCAACGAGCCGTCGCTGATGGCGTCCAGCAACACCTTGTAGACCTCGTCCACGTAATTGGTGCGGGAGGGGAGCTTGG
>NZ_JBLYYB010000087.1:0-7999 GCF_048549895.1 Hydrogenophaga sp. | reverse complement strand
CCTTCGTGCAGAACTACGGTGCCTGGGTTTACGCGCTGTTGTTCCTGATCATCTTCACCGAGACCGGCGTGGTGGTCATGCCCTTTCTGCCGGGTGACTCCCTGTTGTTCGTGGTGGGCACTTTGTGTGGCGCGGGTCTGATGAGCCTGCCGGTGGCCATGGGGCTGCTGGTGGTGGCGGCCATCCTGGGGGACCAGGTGAACTACTCGATCGGTCGCTACTTCGGGCCGAAGGTGTTCCAGTGGGAGAACTCGCGGCTTTTCAACCGCAATGCCTTCAACCAGGCGGATGCGTTCTACGAGCGCTATGGCGGCATCACCATCATCCTGGCGCGCTTCATGCCCTTCGTCCGGACCTTTGCACCCTTCGTGGCGGGTGTGGCCGAGATGACGCGCACCAAGTTCACCGCGTACAACGTGGTCGGTGCGCTGATCTGGGTGGTGGGGCTGGTGGGGGTGGGTTACCTCTTCGGCAATCTGCCGTGGGTGCAGACCAACCTGAGCAAGATCATCTGGGCCATGATTTTCATTCCCGGTTTCATCGCGATCTTCGGCGCCTGGCGGGCCCGGCAGCAGTCTTTGCGGGACGCGGGTTGAGTTCTTTGTCTTCGTTGCGTTGCTGACAGACGCAAAAAAGCCGTCTTGCGACGGCTTTTTTGCTTTTGCTGGCAGCGCACCCGTTTCAAACGGCAGGCCGAAATTGGCCCGGGCTGGTGGTCTGGCGGGGCCAGACCGGTGGGGTTCAGGCAGCGGCTGCTGCGAGGCCCTTGACTTTGGTCGACAGGCGGCTCTTGTCGCGAGCGGCTTTGTTTTTGTGGAAGATGCCCTTGTCGGCAACGATGTCCACCACTTTTTGCATCTTGGCGAACAGCTCGGTCGCCTTGTCCTTGTCACCGGCCAGAACGGCTTTCTCCACGTTCTTCACAGCGGTGCGGTACTTGGAGCGCAGCGAGGTGTTGGCTGCGTTGATCTTGACGTCCTGGCGTACGCGCTTGCGGCCAGACGCCAGACGGGGGTTCTTTTTCTTCGGCTTGGTTGCCATGGTGTGATTCCTTCAATGTTTGGGGATGATGCCAGCAAAGCCCACGATTTTAGCACGGGCCCAAGTACTGGCAAGACGGGTGTGCGAGGCCGGACGGGGCGTCGTTACACTCGCGCCGTGACCCTGTTCAAGTCCGCCTCCCTCGTTTCCTTGCTCACCCTGGCTTCACGCATCACGGGATTGGTGCGCGAACTGCTCATGGCGGCCACCTTTGGCGCCACCGCGCTCACCGACGCGTTCAACGTCGCCTTCCGCATCCCCAACCTGCTGCGCCGCCTGTTCGCCGAAGGTGCCTTCAGCCAGGCTTTTGTGCCGGTGTTGGCCGGGGTGCGCGAAAAGGAGGGCGACGACGCCACCCGGGCCATGGTCAACCAGATCGCCACCGTGCTGGCCTGGGCGCTCACCTTCACCTGCGTGCTGGGGGTGCTGGGAGCCCCGGTGCTGGTGTGGGCCATGGCCAGTGGTTTGAGCGACGAAGGTTTCAACGCCGCCGTGTTCATGACGCGCTGGATGTTTCCCTACATCGCTTTCATGTCGTTCGTGGCGCTGTCGGCCGGCATTCTGAACACCTGGCGTCGCTTTGCCGTGCCGGCGGCCACGCCGGTGCTGCTCAATGTGGCCATGATCGCCGCCGCGTACTGGGGCGCACCGTGGTTCGCCGCGCAGGGCATCGAGCCAATCTTTGCCATGGCTGGCGGCGTGTTGCTGGGCGGCGCGCTGCAGCTCGGTGTGCAGTTGCCTGCGCTGCGCAAGCTGGGGATGCTGCCGCGTGTGAGCCTGCGCTGGTCGGGCCTGAAGGCGGCCTGGGCGCACCCGGGCACGCGCCGCGTGACCACGCTGATGCTGCCCGCCCTGCTGGGCGTGAGCGTTGCCCAGATCTCGCTGCTGATCAACACCCAGATCGCGTCCCACCTGGCCACCGGCAGTGTGAGCTGGCTCACCTACGCCGACCGTTTGATGGAATTCCCCACGGCCATGCTGGGTGTGGCGCTGGGCGTGGTGCTGCTGCCGCAACTGGCCGCGGCCAAGGCGGCCGACGACACCGCGCGCTACAGCGGCCTGCTCGACTGGGGCCTGCGCCTGGTGGTACTGCTGGCCGTGCCCTGCGCGGTGGCCTTGCTCACCTTTGCGCAGCCGCTGGTGGCGGTGCTCTACCACTACGGCGCCTTTACGGCGGCCGATGTGGGGCGCACCGCATCGGCGCTCATGGGCTACGGCGCTGGCCTCATCGGCCTGATCGCCATCAAGGTGCTGGCGCCGGGCTTCTACGCGCGGCAAGACATCCGCACGCCGGTGAAGATCGCCATCGTCGTGCTGATCCTCACGCAGGTGCTCAACTACCTGCTGGTGCCGCATCTGGCCCATGCCGGACTGGCACTGGCCATCGGCATCGGTGCCATGGTCAATGCCTTGTTTCTGCTGATCGGCCTGATGCGGCGCGGGGCCTACAAACCCTCGCCTGGCTGGGCCCGTTTTGGCTCACAAGTGGTGGCCGCCAGCGCGCTGCTGGCGGTGTTTCTGATGTGGGTCGCCGCGCGTGTGAACTGGCTCGGATTCGAGGGGCAGGCGCTGCAGCGCGTGGGTCTGTTGACGCTGTGCGTGCTGGGCGGTGCTTTGGTCTATTTTCTTACCCTGCTGCTCGCGGGTTTGAACTTGCGCCAGTTCGTTCGAAAATGACGTAATCTGCGGCTTCATCGGGCCCGCTCGTCATGCCATCCACCTACGCTTTTCCGCCGCCCACCCCACTGGGTTACTTCTCCACCCTGGTGGGAGAAGAAGACGCGTTTCCGCTGTTTGAGGCAGCAGCCTCGATCGCCCAGGACGAGTACCCGGACCTGGACGTGCAACAGGTGCTGGGCGACGTGGACCAGATGCTTTCTCGCGTGAAACGGCGTTGCAATTCAGACGCTGGCCCACTGCAGCGGCTTCGCACGCTCAACCAGTTCTTCTTCCGCGACATGGGGTTTGGCGGCAACGTCAACAACTACTACGACCCCGACAACAGCTACATCAACGCCGTGCTGCGCACGCGCCGCGGCATTCCGATCACGCTCGCGGTGCTGTGGCTGGAGCTGGCGCAGGGGCTGGGCCTGAAGGCCCGGGGTGTCAATTTTCCCGGCCACTTCATGGTCAAGGTCAACCTGCCCAATGGCCAGGTGGTGATCGACCCCTTCACCGGTCAGTCGCTCAGCCGCGAAGACCTCTCCGAGCGGCTGGAGCCGTACAAACGGCGCAACGGTCTGGTGGACGACTTCGATGTGCCGGTGGGGTTGTACCTGCAGGCCGCCACGCCGCGCGACATCGTGGCCCGGCTGCTGCGCAACCTGAAGGAAATCCACCGCACGCAAGAAGATTGGTTGCGGCTCATCGCGGTGCAGGACCGCCTGCTCATCCTTTTGCCGGATGCCTGGTCCGAGTACCGCGACCGTGGTCTGGCCTGGGCCGAGATGGGCGACTTGCGACTGGCGGTGAACGACCTCGAAATTTACGTCGAGCACACCGACGACACCCTGGACCGCGAGGCCATTTCGCAACGCGTGCAGGAGTTGAGGCGCGCGCTCAATTGAAGCTGTCTGTTCTCTGGCGCACACAGAGAGCCTTGGCTGTGGCGGGTGTGTGACGCCATGTAAAGCCGGTTGACGCACTCTGCGTCCGCTGTGAGGATCAAAGGCAGGCAGTGAGTTTTTCACTGCCGTGTTTTTTTACATTCGAGATCAACATCATGATGAAAACAATCAAACGCCTTATTGCAACTGCGCTGATTCCCTGCATGGCTTTCGCCGGTGTGCCGCTGACGGCCCAGGCCGCGATGGTGTCGACCGAACAGGCCCTGGTGACCGCTGCGGGTGACGCCGACCGCGATCATGTCAGCGCTTTCTTTTCCCGCGCCGACGTGCAGACCGCACTGCAAGCTCAAGGCGTGGACGCCAACGATGCCATCGAACGCGTGAAAGCCATGTCCGACGTGGAAGTGGCCCAACTGGCCGACCGCGTTGACCAGGCTCCCGCCGGTGCCGGTGTGATCGGTGTGTTGTTCACCGTGTTCCTGATCCTGCTGGTGACCGACATTCTGGGCCTGACCACGGTGTTCCCGTTCACCCGCAGCATTCGATGAAGTCCTGGCGACTTCGCTGTTCGACCCCCGCCCTGGCGGGGGTTGTTCTTTGTGGGCTGCTCTTGACCGGGTGTGCCACGCCGCCGCAGTCGGCCGAGCTTCAGCGCACCTGGCCGACACAGCTGCCGCAGCAGGTGCTGCTCGATCGGGTGCCGTTTCATCCGCAGGAAGACCTGCTGTGCGGCCCCGCCACGCTGGCCATGGTCGCGCAGGCCGCTGGCTCCCGCGTCACGCCCGAACAGCTCACGCCGCAGGTCTACCTGCCCGGTCGCCAGGGTGCGCTGCAGACCGAGATGCTGGCCGCCACGCGTCGCCAGGGCCTGGTGGCCTATCCGCTGGCACCCGATCTGCAGACCGTGTTGACCGAAGTCGCCAGTGGTCACCCGGTGCTGGTGCTGCAAAACCTCTCGCTGCCGTTTTCGCCGATGTGGCATTACGCGGTGGTGGTCGGTTATGACCGTGCCGAGAAGCAGGTGTTGCTTCACTCGGGCACCACAGCGCGCCTCGCCGTGCCGATGAGCACTTTTGAAAACACCTGGGCACGCTCGTCCCGCTGGGCGGTGCGGGTGAGTTCACCCGACCAGTTGCCGGTGACCGCCCAGCCCGATGATTGGGCGGTGGCCGTGTCTGCGCTGGAGCGCTCCAGCCCGCAGGCAGCCCGCGTTGCCTATGCCACAGGCTTGCGGAAATGGCCGCAGCACCGCATCAGCCTGCTCGGTCTGGGCAACACCGCTTACGCGCTGGGCCAGCGCGCAGAGGCTGCGAAGGCCTTTGAAGCCACCACCCAGGCCTATCCCGAGTTCGCCGACGCCTGGAACAACCTGGCCCAGGTGCGGCTGGAGCTGGGCCAGCTGTCTGCCGCGAGGCAGGCGGCCGAGCGGGCCGTTGCGATTGGCGGACCGCGTCTGCCGGCCTACCAGGCCTTGCTGCTGGACATACAACGTGCGCCGGCAGCTGCGCGCAAATCGCCGTGAAGCAACTGCTGCTGGTGGGGGCCACCGGGCTGGTTGGTGGGCATGTGTTGCAACAGGCGCTGGCCAGCCCGGCCGTGGTTCGGGTGGTGGCGCCGACGCGCAAGCCGTTGGTGCCGCACCCCAAGCTGCTCAATCCGTTGGTCGATTTCGAACGCCTGCCCGAGGACGCCGACTGGTGGGCGATGGACGCGGTGGTCTGCACGCTGGGCACCACCATCCGGGTGGCGGGCTCCCAGGCTGCCTTCTACAAGGTGGACCACGACCACCCGCTGGAGGTGGCGTACCTGGCGTGGCGCCACGGAGCGCGCGCCTTTGCCTTCAATTCAGCGCTGGGCGCCGACGCCACGTCGCGGGTGTTTTATTCGCGCACCAAGGGCGAGACCGAGCGCGACCTTCAGGCGGTGGGTTATCCCTCGCTGACCTTCGTGCGTCCGGGCTTGATCGGGGGGCACCGGGAGCAAAGCCGCCCGGCCGAGCAGTTGGCCGTCGCGGTTTCAGGCTGGGTGCGGCCTTTGCTGCCCAGGCGCTACCGCGTGGTGCCGGCCGAGCGCATTGCGCACCACCTGCTGCAGGCGGCCCTGGTGGCAGCGCCCGGCGTGCACGTGTTGCCGTCGGAAGCCTTGCTGTAAGGGCTCAGGCCACCACCACCGCAGCACCGTCACCGCGCTCGGCGATGTGGCCGATTTCGAAAACGGTCTCGCCCAGGCCACGCAGCGTGGCGACGCAGGCCGCAGCCTCGGCGGCGTCGATCACCACCACCATGCCGATGCCGTTGTTGAAGGTGCGGTTCATCTCGATGTCGTCGATGCCGGCGGTCTTCTGCAGCCAGGCGAAGAGCTCGGTCTGAGGCCAGCTGCCTTTGACCAGATGCGCCGCCGTGCCCTCGGGCAGCACGCGGGGAATGTTTTCCAGCAGGCCGCCGCCGGTGATGTGGGCCAGTGCCTTGATCGGGTGGGCGGCGAGGGCGGCGAGCACGTTCTTCACGTAGAGCCGCGTCGGCTTCATCACCGCGTCGCGGAACGGCAGGCCGTCCAGCGTGGCTGGCAGATCGGCGCCCGCGCGCTCGATGCACTTGCGCACCAGCGAGAAACCGTTGGAATGCACGCCGTGCGAGGCCAGGCCGAGCACCACGTCGCCGGGCTTGACGCTCTGGCCGGTGAGGATCTTCGATTTTTCAACCGCGCCCACGCAGAAGCCGGCCAGGTCGTATTCGCCGGCGGGGTACATGCCCGGCATCTCGGCGGTCTCGCCACCGATCAGCGCGCAGCCGCTGAGCTCGCAGCCCTTCGCAATGCCGCCGACCACGGCAGCGGCCGTGTCCACATCGAGCTTGCCGCAGGCAAAGTAGTCCAGGAAGAACAACGGCTCGGCGCCCTGCACCAGCACGTCGTTCACGCTCATGCCCACGAGGTCGATGCCCACGGTGTCGTGCATGTTCCACTCGAAAGCCAGCTTGAGCTTGGTGCCCACGCCGTCGGTGCCGCTCACCAGCACCGGTTCCTTGTAGCGCTTGGGCACTTCAAACAGGGCGCCAAAGCCGCCGATGCCGGCCAGCACGCCCTCGCGCATGGTTTTTTTGGCCAGCGGCTTGATGCGCTCGACCAGCGCGTCGCCCGCATCGATGTCAACGCCGGCGTCTTTGTACGAAAGGGGGGTGGTGGAAGAGGTCATGTGCGGGCTGGCCCGGCGGGAAGCGGGGCGGTCGTTGGAGCGGGACGCTGGGCGGGTGGGGGGCTTTCGGGTACCCTGAGAGTGGCCCGATAGAATTTGCCCCAGATTTTAAGGGGTCGCCCTCGCGGCCTCATCGACCCTCGCGCTCCATGCCACTGACCTCCAACCAGATCCGCGCCTTGCTCTGGGCCCTGATCGCTGTGGTGAGTGCTTTGTTGCTCTCCCTGCTGGCACCGGTGCTCATGCCCTTTTTGCTGGCTGCCGTGCTGGCGTACGCGCTGCACCCACTGGTGGAGCGGCTGCACGCCCGCCGCGTGCCGCGCTGGCTCGGCGCCGGCCTGGCCATCGCGCTGCTCATGCTGGTGCTGCTGGCCGTCGTGCTGCTCATCGTGCCGGTGATCACCCAGCAGGTGCCGCTGTTGCGCGAGCAGGTGCCGCTGCTGCTGGATCGCCTGAACGACGTGCTGCTGCCGCTGGCCAACCGCTTCGGCGTCAACCTGCAGGTGGACGTGAGCCAGGTGCGCGAATGGCTGCGCACCCTCATCACGGGCAACGAGAGCGAGCTGATCAACGGCCTGCTGTCGTCGCTGCGCATCGGCGGCAGTGCGCTGGCTGCGGTGATCGGCAACCTGTTCCTCATGCCCATCGTGGCGTACTACCTGCTGCTGGACTGGACGAACCTGATCAACCGGGCCAAGGGCCTGATCCCGCCCCGCTGGCGCGAAAGCGTGCAGAGCTTCCTGAACGAGACCGACGAGGTGCTGGGCCAGTACCTGCGCGGGCAACTGCTGGTGATGGCGGTGCTGGCCGTGCTCTACACCGTGGCGCTGGCGCTGGTGGGGCTGGACCTGGCGCTGCCGATCGGCGTGTTCACCGGCCTCGCGGTGTTTGTGCCGTACCTGGGTTTTGGCCTGGGCCTGGTGATGGCGCTGTTCGCTGCGCTGTTGCAGTTCCAGACCGTGCTGGGTGTGGCGCTGGTGGGCGGCGTGTACCTGCTGGGCCAGTTGATCGAGAGTCTGTACCTCACGCCCCGCCTGCTGGGTGAGCGCATCGGCCTGCACCCGATCGCCGTCATCTTTGCGCTGCTGGCCTTTGGCCACCTGTTCGGCTTTGTGGGCGTGCTGATCGCCTTGCCGGCCAGTGCCGTGTTGTTGGTGGCCATGCGGCGCGCCAAGCGCGGCTATTTGGCCAGCCAGAT
>NZ_JBLYYB010000086.1:0-14710 GCF_048549895.1 Hydrogenophaga sp. | reverse complement strand
CGCCGGCAATGGGGAGCACGATGGGCATCATGGGAACGATGGACTCGACCACGTCTTCGGGCTGGTCGCTGGGGGTGTGGTGATCGTGCTGGGACATGGGGCTCTCCGCGAGGTGAATCAAAAAAACTCCTGCGATTTTAAGGGCACGCGCATCAGAGCAGGGCGTAGGTGGTGCTGGCGCGGCACACGCTGCGGCCATCGGTGGCGCCAGTGATGTCGATTTCGCCGAACACCAGGTTCTTGCCGGCGCGGACCACGCGCGCTGTGATGCGGGCGTCCTGGCCCGCGAGCGGCTTGAGGAAACTGGTGTTGAGTTGCACCGTGGTCATGGGGCGCTGGTCACCGAGCTGCGTGACGATGGCCAGCACCATGGCGGTGTCGGCGGCCGACATCATGGCCTGGCCGCACAGCATGCCGCCCACCCGCGAGAGCTGGTCGCTCTGCGGCAGGCGCAGCGTGACTTCGCCATCGGCGAAGGACTCGACCTGCAGCCCCAGGGCCTGCACCCAGGGCGCAAACCACGCGGCCAGCAAGCCTTGCAACGATTCAACAGACACAGGGGGCGACGAAGCTGGGGTCATTCAATCCTCTTTGCGCCAACGGGCGAGCCAGTGGTCCATGAGTTTGCCAGCCGCATCGCGCCCGCCCAGGCCGAACGACAGCGCAAACGCCACCGCCACCGCGCCCAGCGTGAGCCCGAAGGCGAGGTTGACGATGTCGTCGGCAATCCCCATGGCGCGCAGACCCATGGCGATCACCAGCGCCAGGATGGCGTAGCGCCCGATGCGCGCCAGGCCCTGCGTGCGCGCGCCGCTGGCGCGGTCGATGGCGTCGTGGGCCACATTGGCGAGCCAGAAGCCGATCACCAGGATGGCCGAGCCCAGCAGGATGTCGCCGCCGAAGCGGATGAAGCTGGCCACGATGTCGCTGACCTGGGCGAAGCCCAGTTGTGCGGCGGCCTCCACCGTGGCGAACAGCATGGCAAAAAACAGCACCACCCGGCCCACGGTGCGGGACGCGCTGGTCTTCTCGAACGCGTGTGCCAGCTGCACGCGCGCGGGCAGGGTGTCAAAACCCAGGGCGGCCAGCAGGCTGGCCAGCAACTGGCTGGCGAAACTGGCCACCAGCCAGGTGATGACCAGGATCAGGCCGGCGGCCACGATGTTGGGCACGGCCAGCATCAGCTTGCCCAGCATGTCGGTGGCGGGTCGGGAGATGGCCTCGATCTTCAGGGCGTCGAGCGCTGCGACGAGCGAGGGCAGGAACACCGCAATGAACACCAGCAGGCCGACCACGCCGGAGAGCTGCACCGCCTCGGCCAGGCCCGCGCGGCTGCCCAGCTTGTCGATGCCCGCTGCGCGGCTCAGGTGCGTGGTGAGCTTGCGCAGCACCGTGGCCAGGATCCAGCCCACGCCGCCGATCACGAGCGCCGCCACCGCGTTGGGCAGCATGTCCAGGGTTTTGGTCACCATGCTGCGCAGGGGGTCCAGCAGGCCTTCGAGTTGCAGCGCACCCAGGATGGCGGGCACGAAGAGCAGGATCACCAGCCAGAACAACGCGCCGGCCAGGCCTTCGCTCATGGGCGCCATGCCGGCGTGCGCCGAGAGCTGGTCGTCGAGCGTGGTCTTGTCGAGCAGTTTTTGCGTCAGCGCCCGCACCACGCTGGCCACCAGCCAGCCCACCAAGGCCAGCACCAGACCGCCGAGCAGGCGCGGCGCGTACTCAAACAACTGGGTGGTGAAGGCCGAGAACGGACCCGAGACCATGGCGAGGTTCAGCGAGTTGAACACCGCCACCAGCGTGAGCAGGATCACCACCCAGAACAGCGCGAGTGCGACCGCACCTTCAATGTCCACCCCCGTGCCGGTGAGCTTGCCGAAGCGGTGGTTCACGCCGACGAAGCCCAGGCTTTTGCGCGCCGCCGCCCGCACCAGCACCGCGATCAGCCAGCCCAGGATGAAGACGGCCAGCGCTCCCAGCAACTGCGGGATGTGGGTGCCCAGGTTGCTTTGCAGCGAGTCCCACAGGGCGTTGGTGTTCATGGCGTTCCTCCGGTGCGTGTGTCAGGCCCGGGCCATGATGCAGAGCGCCGTCGCCAGCGTCAACCGCGCCCGGGACCGGAGCTCACAACAGCGAGGTCTCGAAACCCGCCTGCTGAAGGCGTTCGATGACTTGCGCGATGTGCTCGCGCCCGCGCGTCTGGAGCACGAGTTCGATGGCGACGTTTTGCGCCGCCAGCAAGGTGAAGGCGCGCTGGTGGTGCACCTCGTCGATGTTGGCGCCCGCATCCGCCACGGTGGCGGTGATGCGCGCCAGATTGCCCGGCACGTCCCGCGCATTGACCTGGATGCGCGCCAGCCGCCCGGCCCGCACCATGCCGCGTTCGATGATGGAGGCCAGCAGCATCGGGTCGATGTTGCCGCCGCACAGCACCAGGCCCACGCGTTTACCGGCAAAGCGCTGCGGGTGTTTGATGAGTGCGGCCAGTCCGGCGGCACCCGCGCCTTCCACCAGCGTCTTCTCGATCTCCAGCAGCATCACGATGGCCTGTTCGATGTCGCCCTCGTCGACCAGCAGCAGGTCGTCCACCTTCTGGCGCACGATGGCCTCGGTGATCACGCCCGGCGTGCCCACGGCAATGCCTTCGGCGATGGTGCTCGTGCCCTGCGGCAGGTGCGTGCCCTTGATGGCGTTGACCATGGCCGGGAAACGTTCGGCCTGCACGCCGATGATTTCGATGTCGGGGCGGATGGCTTTGGCCGCAGTGGCCATGCCGCCGATCAGGCCGCCGCCGCCGATGGCCACCACGAGCGTGTCCAGATCGGGTTGCTCGCGCAGCATTTCGAGTGCCACCGTGCCCTGGCCGGCCACGATGTCTTCGTCGTCGTAGGGGTGCACGAACACCAGACCCTCGCGGGCCGCGAGCTCGCGTGCGTGGGTGCGCGACTCGTCCAGCGAATCGCCGTGCAACACCACCTCGGCGCCGAAGCCGCGCGTGCGCTCCACCTTCACACCGGGCGTGAAGCGAGGCATGACGATCACCGCGCGAATGCCCAGGCGGTGTGCGTGGTAAGCCACGCCCTGCGCGTGGTTGCCGGCGCTCATGGCGATCACGCCGCGCGCCCGTTCGTCGGCGCTGAGCTGCGCGAGCTTGTTGCACGCCCCGCGTTCCTTGAACGAGGCGGTGTACTGCAGGTTCTCGAACTTGAGAAACACCTGGCAGCCGGTGAGCTGCGAGATGGTGCGCGATTCGACGAAGGGCGTGTCCAGCACCTGCCCGCTCAGGCGGGCGGCGGCGGCTTGAATGTCTTGGAGTTCCAGCATGGCGAGATTGTGAACCGGACACGCCGCACGGCCACCGTCGTAAAGCCGGACAAATCCCACAAACACCGCCCATCACTCGCTTCCATGATTCATCAAGCTGGGTTATGGTCCATTTGGATGCCGGATGTCCCGGCGCGGCGTCACTGGAAAAATCGTTCTGGAGGTGTCTGGATGAGCAAGCGTTCCATGCTGCCCGCAGCCACTGCAGGTCGCATCCCGAGCGACCCGCGCGAGGGCCGGGCGCCCTTCGTGGGCGAAGGGCGTGTGTTCGTGCCGCACGGCCTGCGCCAGGCTCCCGTGCTCGACCTCATGTGCTCGCATTTCGTGCTCACCCTGGCGGCTCGCCAGGGCCCACGCTTCAACGTGCGCCGTGACCTCAACACCTTGCTCTCGCTCGCTGGTCGACACCTGGTGTGGCCGCTCACCGTGCTGTCGCGCCTGCGCGAGTTTCTGGAGCGCCGCTGCAAGGACAACGAAATCTGGAGCGGCCACGACAAGCTGCCCACCAACGCCTTCATGGAGCGCTACGGCGTCTGGCGCGGCCCGTACGAAGAAGGCACCCTGTTCTTCTACCTCGACGAGTACGCCAAGGAGTCGCCCAAAGACCTGCTCTCGGTGCTGGCCGTCACCGGCGAATGGCTCAGCCACTCGTTGAAGAAACAATCCACGCTGGTGGAGAAGAACATCGACGCACTCGCTGGCCTGCTGCAGCTCAACCGCGCCGAGCGCGCGCTGCTGCTCTACGGCACGCTCGCGCGCTACCAGCGCGACCTGCGCTCCATCCTGGTGGAGTTCAAGGTGAACAACGCGCCCGAGGCCTATGCGGCCATCGCCGACGTGGCCGGTGTGAAGGCCAGCGAGGTCGGTGAGGCGCTGCGCGCCGGCTCGCGGCTGGAACGCATCGGCATGGTGGAAAACCTCATCTCCGAGCACAACATCACCGACCTGGCCGACCTCATGAAGGTCAGTGAAAAACTGCCGCCGGTGCTCATGCGCGAGTACCGCACGCAGAGCGAACTCATGGCCGTGTTCACCCGCCCGGCCGCGCGCTCTGCGCTGAGCCCGAAGGACTTCGACTACGTGGGCGAAGACGTGCGCCTGCTCTGCGGCCTGCTGCGCGAAGCCGTGGCGCGCAAGGAGCCGGGTGTGAACGTGCTGATGTACGGCCCGCCCGGCACCGGCAAGACCGAACTCGCGCGCGTGGTGGCGCAGGCCGCCGGCCTCGAACTCTTCGAGGTGGAATACGCCGACCGCGACGGCAACGCGCTCTCGGGCCGCGACCGCTACCGCTCGCTGCAGATTGCGCAGGTGTTCCTCAAAGGCACGGCGCATTCCGCCCTGCTGTTCGACGAGGTGGAAGACGTGTTCCCGCCGATCTCCAGCGAGGCGGCGCAGATCATGGCGCGCGCCGAACACGTGGCGGCCTCGCACACCGGCAGCGTGAGCGGCAAGGCCTGGGTCAACCAGATCCTGGAGACCAATGCCGTGCCCACGATCTGGGTCACCAACCGCATCGAACAGATCGACCCGGCGTTCCGCCGCCGTTTCGCCTACCACCTCGAACTCAAGAGCCCGCCGCCTGGTGCACGCGAACAACTCGTGCGCAAGACGCTCGAAGGTGCACCCGTGTCCGACGGTCTGGTGGCGCGGCTCACCGAGCGCAAGGGCCTCACGCCGGCACAGATCCGCACCGCCGTGCGGTTCGCCGAGCTGGCCGCCAGCCCGGTCAAACCGGCGGCCCGCCGCAGCGCCAAGTCGCGCGCGGCAGCCGCGCCCTTGCTCGACGAATTGATCGAACGGCAACTCAAGAACGCCGACCTGGCGCTGGGCCGCAAGCCCGACCTGGTGCAGCGCCCCAGTGTCACCCAGTACAGCCTGGACATGCTCAACGTCGAGTCTCGTTACGAGTTGCCGCGCGTGATCGCTGCGCTCAAGGCGCGCGGCCACGGTTGCCTGTGTTTCCATGGTGCACCCGGCACCGGCAAGACCGCGCTGGCCGAGCACCTGGCCCAGCAACTGGAGCGCCCGCTCATGATCCGCCGCGCGAGCGACCTGGTGAGCAAGTTCGTGGGCGAGACCGAACAGCAGATGGCGGCGATGTTCCGCGAGGCCGAGGCCGAGAAAGCCGTGCTGCTGCTGGACGAGGCCGACAGCTTTCTGCAGGACCGGCGCGGCGCGCAGCGCACGTATGAAGTGACCGAGGTCAACGAGATGCTGCAGGGCATGGAGCGCTTTGCCGGCATCTTCATCTGCACCACCAATTTGATGGACAGCATCGACCAGGCGGCGCTGCGCCGCTTCACCTTCAAGATCCGCTTCAAACCGCTCACGGCCGGGCAACGCGAGACCATGTTTGTGGTGGAGGCGCTGGGGGGCGATGCGTCGCGTCTGGACGCATCGCACGCTGCGCGTCTGGGCAAGCTCGACCAGTTGTGCCCGGGCGACTTTGCGGCGGTGAAACGGCAGGTGGAGATCCTCGCCGAAGCGCTGGCGCCGGAAGAGTTCATCGCCCAGCTGGAAGCCGAGCACCGCATCAAACCCGAGGTGCGCGAGGCGCGGGGCATGGGGTTCGTCCACTGAGGGTGCATGCCCAATGAAAAGGCCACCGCGAGGTGGCCTTTTCTCATCCGGGGCAGCGTGGAACCGCCCTTCGACATGCTCAGGACGGGCCACAGCTGCCGCCCCCTGGGGGGTGACGCCGCAGGCGGCGCGGGAGGTTCAATGAACCAGCATCATGGGCTTGCTGGGCAATTCGTCCGACGAGTAGTCGGGGTGGTGTTCCACAAAGAAGCGCAGTTTCTGGTCGAGCCGGGCGATGCGGGTGTTGGCCACGCTCTCGCAGTGGTGCTTGGAAATCAGGGCAAAGAGCTTGCTGCGCAGGAACCAGAGGTCCTTGGGGCTTTGGCAAGACAGGAGCGCGGCGTGGATGCGCACGCGCACCGGGTCCTGGATGTCGGCCATCGCGGCGTGGAACTCGTCCACCAGAAAGTCCAGCTCCAGGACTTGCGTGTCGTGGTACTGAACCCTTTTGCTTTTGCCAATCCAGGGCAGCCAGGAAAACATGCAACGCTCCGTTCGAGATGGTCGGGGTGAGGGGACAACTCCCCGGGTACATCTTGAGCATCGTCAGATGGGCGGCTTTCTTGAGCGATGGCAGGGGGTCAAGTCCCCTGGTGCGATGAGCGGTCGGGCGTGTCAGGCGATGGTGCTGGTCGGGGCGTGAAGCCCAACCCGGCGCTCACCCGAAAGCACTCACCACCCGCAGCACCTCGTCGCCATAGGCCTCGCGCTTTTTCACGCCCAGGCCGGCAATGCCGTCCAGATCGGCCAGCGTGCGTGGCTGGCGCGCGGCAATGGCGCGCAGGGTGGCGTCGTGAAAGATCACAAACGCGGGCAGGTTGTGCTCTTTGGCCACGCCGGCGCGCCAGGCCTTGAGCGCGTCCAGGGCGTCGCGCGCGGCCAGCGTCAGCGGCTGGCCGTCGTCGGCCACGGCGGCGCGGGCGCTGCGCTGGCGGCTCACGCGCCCGGAGCCGGCGGCTTTCTCGGCCAGCGACTTGAGCCACACCGCGCTCTGGCCCTTCAAGATGTCACGCGCTGCGTCCTGCAGGTGCAGGGTGTTGTAGTGCGCCGCGTCCACCTGCACCGCTTCGCGGGCGATCAGCTGGCGCAAGAGCGCACGCCACTGGGTTTCCGACAAATCGGCGCCGATGCCGAAGGTGGAGAGCTTGTCGTGCCCGTGCTGCGTCACCTTCTCGGTGACCTTGCCGCGCAGGATGTCCATGATGTGGCCGGCGCCGAACGCCATGCCGCTGGACTGCTGTACGCGGTAGATGCACGAGAGCAACTTGCGCGCGGATTCGGTGGCATCGAACAGCTGCGGCGGGTGCAGGCAGTTGTCGCAATTCCCGCAGGGCTCGCTCTCTTCTCCGAAATAAGACAACAGGCGCACGCGGCGGCAGTCGCTCGCTTCGGCCAGGGTCAACAAGGCGTCGAGCTTGCCGCGCATCACCTGCTTGAACTCGTCGGCCGCGGGGCTCTCGTCGATCATGCGGCGCTGGTTCACCACGTCCTGCAGGCCGTAGGCCATCCACGCGTTCGCGGGTTCACCGTCGCGCCCGGCGCGCCCGGTTTCCTGGTAGTAGCCCTCGATGTTTTTGGGCATGTCCAGGTGCGCCACAAAACGCACGTCGGGTTTGTCGATGCCCATGCCGAACGCGATGGTGGCGACCATGATCAGGCCCTCTTCGCGCAGGAAGCGGTCCTGGTGCTTCTGCCGCACAGCCGCGTCCAGGCCGGCGTGGTACGGCAGGGCGTTGAGCCCGGCGTCGCACAGCAGCTTGGCCACCTCTTCCACCCGGCGGCGCGACTGGCAGTACACGATGCCGGCGTCGTGCTCGTCACCGCTGGTGTGTTCGTCGCGGATGAAGCGCAGCAACTGCGCGGTGGCGTCTTTTTTCTCCACCAGCTGGTAACGGATGTTGGGCCGGTCGAAGCTGCTGATGAAGGTGCGTGCGTCCTGCAGCTGCAGGCGCTCCACGATGTCGGCGCGCGTGAGGTCGTCGGCGGTGGCGGTGAGCGCCACGCGCGGCACACCGGCAAAACGCTCGTGCAGCACGACCAGGCCACGGTACTCGGGGCGGAAATCGTGGCCCCACTGGCTCACGCAGTGCGCTTCGTCGATGGCAAACAGCGCGAGCTTGCCGCGCTCCTTGAGCGAGTCGAGCAGGGCCAGGAAACGCGGCGTGGTCAGGCGCTCGGGCGCCGCGTACAGCAGCGTGAGTTCGCCGCGCAGCATCTCTTTTTCCACCCGCTGCGCGTCTTCGCTGGAGAGGCTGGAGTTCAGAAACGCAGCCGCCACGCCGGCTTCCAGCAGCGCACCCACCTGGTCGTGCATGAGCGCGATCAGCGGCGACACCACCACGGTGAGGCCCTGGCCGCTGCGCTCGCGCACGATGGCCGGCACCTGGTAACACAGCGACTTGCCGCCGCCCGTGGGCATGAGCACCAGCGCGTCGCCACCGCCGCCCACGTGCGCCACGATCTCGGCCTGCGGGCCACGGAAGGCGTCGAACCCGAAGACCTCTTGCAGAACGCCGACGCTGGCTTCCAGGATTTCGCTCTCGGGCGCGATGTCGATCACATCTGCTCCCAGGGCAAGCCGTCATGACGCCAGCCGTTCAGGCTGGAGCGCTTGAAGTCTTCGTTGAGCTCACCCTCGAAGCCGTGCACCACGTGCGCCACCTCGGTGAATCCCGCCGCCTCCAGCGCTTTGCCGGCGTCCAGCGTGCGTTTGCCGCTGCGGCAGATGAGCAGCACCGGGCGCTGTTTGTCGCCGGCTTCCTGCTCGACGGCGTTGGCAAAACGCGCCGGGTCGGGCGTGAGGTCGGGGTATTCGTACCAGGGAATGTTCTCCACGCCGGGCGGGCGGCCCACGTAGAGCGATTCGATTTCCATGCGCACGTCCACAAACAGCGGTGGCGCTTCGCCCCGGGCTTCGCGCTGCGCGCGTTCGGCCTGCAGCCAGGCCCAGGCCTGTGTGGGCGAGAGGTGTTTCATGCCGCCTATTGTCGGGGAAAGCCTGAGGCCGCCCGGCAGGCCGCGCCCTCGGGCACAGGCTGCTTCTTACAATCCGGGCATGACTTCCCCCGCCTACACCCGCGCCATCGCGCTGCCCGAGATCCTGAAACACCGCATCGCCATCCTCGATGGCGCGATGGGCACCATGATCCAGCGCTTCAAGCTGGGTGAAGCGCAATACAGAGGCGAACGCTTCAAGGACTTCCACAAGGACGTGAAGGGCAACAACGAGTTGCTCAGCCTCACGCGCCCGGACGTGATCCGCGACATCCACGAGGGTTACCTGGCCGCCGGGGCCGACCTGATCGAGACCAACACCTTCGGCGCCACGACCATCGCGCAGGACGACTACGAGATGGGCCACCTCGCGCGCGAGATGAACCTGGCCTCGGCGCGCATCGCCCGCGCGGCCTGCGACAAGTTCAGCACGCCCGACAAACCACGCTTCGTGGCCGGGGCGCTGGGCCCCACGCCCAAGACCGCGAGCATCAGCCCCGACGTGAACGACGCCGGTGCGCGCAACGTGACCTTTGAACAACTGCGCGCGGCCTACCTGGAACAGATCGAGGCGCTGGTTGAAGGCGGGGCCGACGTGCTCTTGGTGGAAACCATCTTCGACACGCTCAACGCCAAGGCCGCGCTGTTTGCCATCGACGAGTTCTTCGAGCAGAGCGGCGAGCGCCTGCCCGTGATCATCAGCGGCACCGTCACCGACGCCTCCGGCCGCATTTTGAGCGGCCAGACGGTCAGCGCTTTCTGGGCCAGCGTGCGCCACCTGCAGCCGCTGGCCGTGGGCCTGAACTGCGCGCTGGGTGCCGCGCTCATGCGCCCCTACATCCAGGAGCTGGCCAAGGTCGCGGGCGACACCTTCATCAGTTGTTACCCCAACGCCGGCCTGCCCAACCCCATGAGCGACACCGGCTTTGACGAGACGCCCGAGGACACCAGCCGCCTGCTGCGCGAGTTCGCGGCCGAAGGCCTGGTCAACATCGTGGGCGGCTGCTGCGGCACCACGCCGGAGCACATCGCGGCCATTCACCAGAGCGTGGAGCCGCTGGCGCCGCGCAGCCTGAAGCGAGAGCTCTTCTACAAGGAAGCCGCTTGATCCACGCAGGACCTTCAGGCAAAACCTGAAGGTCTTTCAGCTGGTGAAACCTGCGTTTCGCCACCACAATCGCGCTTCCCTTCAAGGGGAGTAGTCAGCCCGCCACCCGGCACACAGCCGGGCCTCGGCGGGTGGGGTTTTCGTCAATACGCGGTGTCACAGCCGCCGGAAACCCCCAACCGCACACCGTGCGGCCATGGCAAGACCTTGGGGTGTTCCTTCAACACCAAACCTGAGGTTTTTCATGGAAAGCATTGCCCCGTTGTGGCTGTGGGTCGTCTTCGTCGCGTTCGTCGTCGCGGCCCTGTTTGTCGATTTTGTCGTGCTCAAGAAGCAGGGCGCTCAGGAGGTCAGCGTCAAGCAGGCGGTCAACTGGTCGCTGGTCTGGGTGGGCTTGAGCTTCGTGTTCAACGCGCTGTTCTGGTTCGCCATCAAGGACAGCACCGGGTCGAGCGCGATCGCCAACGAGAAGTCGCTCGAATTCCTCACCGGTTACCTGATCGAGAAGAGCCTCGCGGTCGACAACATCTTTGTCTTCCTGCTCATCTTCACCTACTTCGCCGTGCCCGCGGCCTACCAGAAACGCGTGCTCATGATCGGCATCGTGGGCGCCATCGTGCTGCGCACGGTGATGATTCTGGTGGGCGGCTGGCTGATCTCGGAGTTCCACTGGATCCTCTACGTGTTCGGCGCCTTCTTGCTGCTCACCGGCGTGAAGATGTGGTGGGCCGCCGGCCAGGAGCCCAGCCTGGACGACAACCCCGCGCTCAAGCTGCTGCGCAAGGTGCTGCCCGTGAGCAAGAACTTCGACGGTGAGAAATTCTGGACGGTGGAGAACGGCAAACGCATCGCCACGCCGCTGCTCATGGTCATCTGCCTGGTGGGTTTGACCGACGTGATCTTTGCGGTGGACTCGATCCCCGCCATCTTCGCCATCACCAAGGACCCGTTCATCGTGCTCACCAGCAACGTGTTCGCCATCCTCGGTTTGCGCGCCATGTTCTTCCTGCTGCAGGCCGCCGCCAGCCGCTTCCACCTGCTGAACTACGGCCTGGCCGTCATCCTGGTCTTCATCGGCAGCAAGATGCTGTTGATCGACGTGTTCAAGATTCCGGTGGCTGTTTCTCTCGGCGTGGTGCTTGCCATCCTCGCCATCACCATGATCTGGAGCTCCAAAACGGCTCCGAACACCTAACGCGGCTCGGGAATCAATCGGTCGATCTCCTGCTGCATCGACAGCACGAGTTGACCGTAGAGCTGCAGCTTGGTGTCGTTCTCGCGCAGCCGCTGGCTCAGGCGCTGGGCCACGGCGCTGAGCAGTTTGGCGGCGGTGGTGGGTTCTTCGGCAATGAGCGTCTGCAGGGCCGCGCGGGTGAGCACGGCGCAGCGCACCTCGGTGCTGGCGGTGCAGGTGGCGGATCGCGCTTCGCCGTCCATGAGCGACATCTCGCCCATGAGGTGGCCCGGGCCGAGCACATTGACCGTGTGCGGCTCGGTGCGGCTCACCGTGACGGCCTCCACCGTCACTTCGCCTTCGATCACCAGCGCCATGAAGCCGTCTTCGCCGCCGCTGTGGCCCTGGCGGATGATGGTTTCGCCCTCGGCGCAGCGCCGCAGCTCCATGTAGGCCACCACCGTCAGCGCCTCCGCCTCGCTCAACTGGATCAGCGCGTGCGTGGAGCGCAGCAGCTCGGCGGCTCGGTGGGCGGTGGTGGAAATGCCCACCCGCTGGTGTCGGCGTTTGCGCGCACGGGCGGCGGTGTAGCGCTCGCCGAACAAGGTGTCGAACAGGGCCATGGGCAATACCGGTGGGCTGCGGGGATGGGACGGGCCATTGTTGCAGGTTGCCCGCCATGCACCGCTTTGGCACATTCATTGCGTGCGGTCGACCCATGCAGACCGACGCACCCGCCCCCAACACCCGCGCCTGGGGCGACCCGCTGGCGTTGCTGCTCGCCTCCACCGGCGAAGGCGTGTTCGGCATCGACCTGGACGGCCTGTGCGTGTTCATCAACCACGCGGGCGCCCGCATGATCGGCTTCGAGCCCGACGAGCTGCTGGGCCGCAACATGCACGACCTCACCCACCACTCGCACGCCGACGGCGCGCACTACCCGGTGGAAGACTGCCCGATCTTCAAGGCGTTTCTGGAAGGCCTGCCCTGCCGCATCGACACCGAGGTGTTCTGGCGCCGCGACGGCTCCAGCTTCCCGGTCGAGTACTCCAGCCACCCCATCCTTGACGAGGGCACCGTGCGCGGCGCGGTCGTGACCTTTGTCGACATCACCGAACGCAAGCGCGCGGCCGACGCGCTGCAGCGCGCCAAGGACGAGCTGGAAGAGCGCGTGGGTGAGCGCACGCTCGCGCTGGCCACGGCACTCAAGCAGGTGCGCGAGCTGGCCGCGCGTTCGGAAGCCGTGCGCGAGGAAGAACGCACCCGCATCGCCCGCGAGGTGCACGACGAGCTAGGCAGCCTGCTGGTGGCGCTGAAGATGGACGTGAACTGGCTGGACAAACGCCTCTCCGAGCAGGAGCAGCGCACGCTGGAGGCCGCGGGCGACATGCGCGCGCGCATGCGCTGCAAGTGCCAGAACATGAGCCGTCTGATCGAGACCGCGGTGGACAACGTGGGCCGCATCATCACCGACCTGCGCCCCAGCATCCTGGACCACCAGGGCCTGTGGGCCGCGCTCGAATGGCAGGCGCAGGAGTTCGTGCAGTCGGCCGAGATGTCCCTGAACTGGTGCATGGAGGTGGACGACGCACCCGACCCGCCCGAGCCGCTGGCCATGGGCGTGTTCCGCATCTTTCAGGAGATGCTGAGCAACGTGGGGCGGCATGCGCGCGCCGACCGCCTGGGCGTGCACATCGTCGTGCGCGGGACCTCGCTGCAACTCACCGTGCAAGACAATGGCGTGGGCGCGCCGGCCCAGGCCTTTGAAGCGGCCGATGCCTACGGCGTGATGGGCATGCGCGAGCGGGCGCGGCATTTTGGCGGCGACATTCACATCGACAGCGCACCAGGACAGGGCACCCGCATGGGCCTGACGGTGACGCTGCCCCCTGGAGACGTGGTTTGAATACGCAGTTCGACCTCATGACCGAAACCATCCGCGTGCTGATCGGTGACGACCACCGCATCGTGCGCGAGGGGCTCAAACAGATCCTGGCCGACGCGCCCGACGTGCAGGTGGTGGCCGAGGCGCAGACCGGCCCCGAGGTGCTCGACGTGGTGAAGGCCTTTCACGGCAGCGATGGGCTTGATCTCGTGCTGCTCGACATCGCCATGCCCGAGCTGGACGGGCTCGACGTGCTGCAGGCGATCAAGCGCGAGCACCCGCGCCTGCCGGTGCTCATGCTCAGCACCTACCCCGAGAAACAGTACGCGGTGCGCTGCATCCGCCTGGGCGCGTGCGGCTACCTGAACAAGAGCGCCGACCCCGACGACATGATTGCCGCAGTTCGCAAAGCCGCGGGCGGCGCGGTGTTTGTGAGCCAGGCCACGGCCGAAGCGCTGGCCGCCGCCGTGGGCAACGCGACCGCGCAGACCGGGCCCGAGGCCCTCTCGCACCGCGAGTACCAGGTCTACCGCCTGCTCACCCAGGGCCGCACCGTGAGCGAAATTGGTGCACAACTCGGCCTGGCGGCCAACACGGTGAGCACTTACCGTGCACGCGTGCTGGACAAGACCGGCGCGAAGAACGACGTGGAGCTCGCGCTCTACGCCGAACGCCACGCGCGCGCGCCCAAACCCGGCTGAAGACACCCTGAAAAGCCGCTTCTTGTAGGGCTGGCCCTACACAGCGTCGGTCGGCGCCCCGCGACTTGCGCACCCCTGCGGCCCTGAGCGCCGCGAGCACCGCATCTGGCCCGGTGCTTGCAATGACCTCCTCGTCCATCAACCCACGAGGTGCGCGCCATGTCCGAATTCTTCGATCCCTACAACGCCGATCGCCCGCTCATGCTCAAGTGCAGCTGCGGACGCGACCACACGATCGCCGACCACCACGCCGAGGTGGCCGCGGACGGCGCGGCTGTGGAGCTGCGCCGGCGCAGCGAGACCGCCGAGTTCGAGGCCTACAGCAACGAGTTCATTGAAGCCACGCTGGTCAAGGCGCTGTTCCCGCACGACGAGGTGCGCCGCCGCTTCCTGCGCGCGGTGGGCAAGGGCACGGCCATGGCGGCCATTGCCAGCGTATTGCCGGTGGCCAGCCTGCAGGCCATGGCGCAAGAAAAAGGCGCGCTGGAGAAGACCAACCTGAAGATCGGTTTCATCCCGATCACCTGCGCCACGCCGCTCATCATGGCCGCGCCGCTGGGCTTCTACCAGAAGCAAGGCTTGAGCGTCGAAGTCACCAAGACCGCGGGCTGGGCCCTGGTGCGCGACAAGATGATCAACAAGGAATACGACGCCTCGCACTTCCTCTCGCCGATGCCGCTGGCCATCAGCCTGGGGCTGGGCAGCAACGCCGTGCCGATGAACGTGGCGACCATCCAGAACATCAACGGTCAGGCCATCACGCTGGCCCTGAAGCACAAGAACAACCGCGATCCAAAGAACTGGAAGGGCTTCAAGTTCGGCATTCCGTTCGACTACTCGATCCACAACTTTCTGCTGCGCTACTACCTGGCAGAGGCCGGTCTGAACCCGGACACCGACGTGCAGCTGCGCGTGATTCCGCCGGCCGAGATGGTGGCCAACCT
>NZ_JBLYYB010000085.1:0-21791 GCF_048549895.1 Hydrogenophaga sp. | reverse complement strand
GTTCCTGGGCTTCATCAGCTTCGTGCTCGTCGCTGATGGTCTGCGGTTGTGTTAACAGGCCCTAGTTGTTTGATCGCAAGTTTTGATGGTGCAATCTTTTACCTTGAATAGAAGAAAGCATTATGGGCCAGGTTCTGCACGGAAGTGCCACAACGACAAAGGTTGTCCGTCGATCAATACAAAATAGTCAACGCTTTCTGCGCGCCATGAAATCAACCTGAAAACGATAGTGAGGTGGAAGAAACGGACCCCGATCACAGGTCGGCCTATAGGGTCGCATGACTGCTTAGGGTCGGGAGTGCCACTTCGCCCATGGGACACCGGTCCTTCAACGAGGGCCTGGTGCCATCCACTTGCGAGTACCCGGTCTTGACGGGGAAGCGGTCACTGGCGTGGTCGATCGCTGCATGGCCGCTGACGACCATCCCTGCCGTTCGGACCGCCATCCGCGAGTGACTCAGTTCAGCCTTAAGCGGGTGCACACCGCGCGGTCACCGGCAGGTCCGCAGCGGTGGCTGCCGGTGATGTCGCCCCCCTGAGTTCTCGGTCTGGGCCTCACAACTGTCATCCAGGTATCCGTGAAATCTCGGACCCAATGGCCGGTTTCGAAGTACTGCTGACCTCGGGCACCAGTTGGTATTGCCGACACTGACCTGCCTCGCGGTCAGTGCCACCGAAGTGAATTGATGTACGCGAGGCCGAGAGAGCGAACGAACTCCGCATAGCTCGCCAGGAGTTGTGCAGAGCGTATTTGAGGGTGCGGGGCGGGCAATTTTTGATCAATTCGGCGTGAACTTGCTTGCGGGTTAATGAACCCTCAGCACCTCAAACTGCTGTCGGATGGACGCGACCTGTATCGACACCTCATCCCCCTCGCATTTACCCAGCATGGCCCTGCCCAAAGGGGCTTCGCTGCTGATGACCTGAACAAGCTGAGCGCCGCTGACCAACTTCATGCTGCCCCCATGCGGGCCGAGAAAGAGCTGTTGCCCCTTGTCGTCGGAATCGATCAGGCAGACCAGTGCGCCGAGCTGAATACCTTTGCTGGCATCGTAGGGGCGCGGGCGGAATTGGCGCCAATTGGCCATCGCCTGGCGGATGGCTTCGGCGCGACGAGCTTGGCCGGTGGCCAGGTAGGCGGCTTCGAGTCCCAATGTGTCGTATTTGTTTTCGGCGATGTTTTCTTCGTGAGTCGCCGTTTCATGGGCCGCCCGCGCTGCCTGTTCGGCTTGCAGCAGGTCTTCGGCGAGGCGTTCCAGCACCTGCTGCTGCAACAAGAATTTATCCATGATGAAAGGTGGGCATCTCGAACAAGCGGGGGGCAGGTCTTGATTGTGAGGGGCTCCACCAGCCTTCGACGCTGCAGGTCAACTTCAGCTATGGGCGGCGGTCGCTCGACCTTTCCATCCTCGAAAGACTGGTGGCCGCGGCGGCTGATAGTCAGGAGTGCAAGGTCACCGACAGCAAGCAGCCTTGACGCGACCCTCAAATCTCCCAGTGCGGCTTTTCAGCAGCGGCTACCGGTGCGTTCTACCAAGCGTACTCTCTCTGACTGCAACGAAGCGGCTGTTGGCACGGCGAAAGGCACGGGCTGGAATGGCGGTTGCACAAGGTACTTCGGTCCTGGAGCTTCTGTGACACGACTGGCACCGCGTTTCTGACCGCTTTCCGACCATCCGGACTGGCGGTATCGGCCCATTGTGGAGTTCTCTTACTTCTGCTGCGTACGAATGGGAGGCGGGTCACTGGGTTGCCGCATCACATGCCGGCGTAGTTGGGGCCACCGCCACCTTCGGGCGTGACCCACACGATGTTCTGCGTCGGATCCTTGATGTCGCAGGTCTTGCAGTGCACGCAGTTCTGCGCGTTGATCACCAGTTGGTCCGCGCCGTCCTTGTTCACGAACTCGTACACGCCGGCCGGGCAGTAGCGGCTCTCGGGTCCGGCGTACTTGGCCAGGTTGATCTGCACCGGCACGCTCGCGTTCTTGAGCGTCAGGTGCGCCGGCTGCTGCTCTTCGTGGTTGGTGTTGGACACGAACACGCTGGAGAGGCGATCGAAGGTGATCACGCCGTCCGGCTTGGGGTAGCTGATCTGCGGCATCTCGGCGGCCGGGCGCAGCTTGGTGTGGTCTTTGACCGTGTTGTGCAGCGTCCACGGCGGGTTGCTCACGCCCACCTTGGGCAGGAACCAGTGTTCCACCCCGGTCATGAGCTTGCCCAGCAGCGGGCTCTTCTTGAACCAGTTCTTGAAGTTGCGGTAGGTCCAGAGTTCTTCAAACAGCCAACTGGTCTTGAAGCCGGTCTCGAACGCGCTCAGCTCGTCGCTGCTGCGCCCGGCGGCCACGGCCTCGAACGCCGCTTCGGCACACAACATGCCGCTCTTGATGGCCGCATGGCTGCCCTTGATGCGCGCAGCGTTCAGGAAGCCGGCGTTGCAGCCGACCATGGCGCCTCCCGGGAACACCAGCTTGGGCAGGGCTTGGGGCGTGCCGTTGTTCAGCGCGCGCGCGCCGTACCCCAGGCGCTTGCCGCCTTCGATGTGGGCCTTGATGCTGGGGTGGGTCTTCCAGCGCTGCATCTCTTCGAACGGGCTCATCCACGGGTTCTGGTAGTCCAGACCGATCACATAACCCAGCGTGACCTTGTTGCCTTCGAGGTGGTAGAGGAAGCCGCCGCCGAAGGCATCGTCGTTCAGCGGCCAGCCGGCGGTGTGCACCACGAGGCCAGGCTTGGCCTTGTCGGCCGGGACCTCCCACAGTTCCTTGATGCCGATGGCGAAGGTCTGGGCGTCTTTGCCTTCGTCGAGCTTGAACTTGGCGATCAGTTGTTTGCCCAGGTGGCCGCGCGCACCTTCGGCGAACACGGTGTACTTGGCGTGCAGCTCCATGCCGATCTGGAAGCTCTCCATGGGCTCGCCGTCTTTGCCTACGCCCTGGTTGCCGGTGGCGACACCTTTGACCGAACCGTCGTCGTTGTAGAGCACTTCGGCGGCGCTGAAGCCAGGGAAGATCTCCACACCCAGGGCTTCGGCCTGTTCACCGAGCCACTTGGTCACCGCACCCAGACTGATGACGTAACAGCCGTGGTTGTCAAAGTTGCGCGGCATCAGCCAGTCGGGTGTGCGGGTGGCGCCGGTTTCACTCAGCACCAGCAGGTCATCGCCGGTCACGGGCTGGTTCAGCGGAGCACCGAGTTCCTTCCAGTTGGGAAAGAGTTCGGTGAGGGCTTTGGGGTCCATGACCGCGCCCGAGAGGATGTGAGCGCCTGGCTCGGAGCCTTTCTCCAGCACGCAGACGTTGCACTCGCTGCCCTTCTCGGCGGCGAGCTGTTTGAGGCGGATGGCGGTGGCCAGGCCGGCGGGGCCGCCGCCGACCACGACCACGTCGTATTCCATGGCTTCGCGTGGGCCGTAGGTGTTCAGGATGTCTTGGGGGCTCATGGGTGTGTCGACAAGGAGAAATCGAAAAAGTTAGAAGCAGAATGCTGTTGGTGAGACCGTGGACATCATTTCTGTCAAGACCAGGTCACGTGGGCCACGAACATGTATCCGGCGCCGTAAACGGTCTTGATGATCTTGGCGTTCTGCGGGTCTTCTTCAATCTTGCGGCGGATACGCGAGATACGCACGTCAATGCTGCGGTCCATGGGTGAGAGGTCCCGCTGCCCCATCAATTGCTCACGCGTCAAAATTTGATGGGGACGCTCCACAAATTCGCGCAATACCTGGGTTTCCGCGGTGCTGAGCAGGTGCTCAGAGCCGCTCGGTGAGGTCAGGGTGTTGGCAGCACAGTCGAGTGTCCAGCCCAAAAAGCTGGCGTACCTGCGCGGCTTGCTGTGGCTGGTGCTGCCTACCGGGCTGCTGCGTCTGAGGATGCTTCGCACACGCGCCACCAGTTCACGGGGCTCAAAAGGCTTGACGACGTAGTCATCGCTGCCCATTTCCAGACCCATGACGCGGTCATAGGGATGACCTCGACCGGTCAATACCAGCAGCCCACAGTGGTGCAGAGCGGTGACCTGTTTGATCAGTGTCACTCCGTCCATGTCTGGCAGGCCCAGGTCCAGGATGCATAGATCGGGTTGCTCGGTCTTGAGTCGACTCAGCAGGGAAGAACCATCGCGAAACCACTCCACCAGAAACTCGAAGTCCTCCAGGACCCGCATGACGACCCGTGCCACCTCTTCTTCGTCTTCGACGAGATAGATGAGATGACGGTTCGGGGAGGGCACGCAGTGGCTGGACATGGCGATCAGTCGCGAATCGAATGAAGCACCTCGTGGAGTTGCTCCTTGGTAAAGGGCTTTTGAATCAAAGGCACGCCTTTGATCGGATGAGCGCTGGCTGAGTAGCCACTCATGAGCACCACTTTGGCGATGTGTTCGAGCTCGCTGGCGCGGCGAATGACCTGCTGCCCATCAATCCCACCTGGCATGACCAGATCGGACAAGACCAGTTTCAGGTCGCAGGTCTTGGCGAGGATATCGAGCGCCTCTTGTCCGTTCTCTGCTTCAATCACCGAGTAGCCCAGCTCCAGCAGGTGTCGCCTGACCACCTTTCGGACGCTGACATCGTCTTCAACCAGCAAGGCCAAAGACGGTTGGGATTCCTCGGTTGGAGGTACGGCAGCATCGGCTGTATCGGGGGTCAGACCCACCGGTGAGGGTGACGGAATCAACGGCAACCACAGCCGCACCGTGGTGCCGATGCCGGGCTCACTGGAGACTTCGACGTTGCCACCGGACTGCCGCGCAAAACCGTACACCATGGCCATGCCAAGGCCAGAGCCCTGGCCCACCCGTTTGGTGGTGAAGAACGGCTCGAACACGCGCGACTGCGTGAGCGCGTCCATGCCGCAACCGTCATCGCTGACAGCGACGCAGGTGAACGGTCCAGGTTGCAGATTCAGCCTTTGTGCATGCAGGGAATCCAGCGTCTGGATTTCGCTTCGGATGATGATATGCCCTCTCGATTCGGTGGCGTCTTTGGCGTTGAGAATGAGATTGAGCAGGGCGTTTTGCAGTTGGTGCGGGTCCAGTGCACAGTGCGCGGGTGTGGCCTGAAGATCGAACGTCAAACTGAGGGTTGCAGGCAAGGTGTGTCGTACCAGCTTGTCCATTTTGTGCACGCAAGCATCGATATCCACCTCCGAGCTTTCAATGGGCTGTTGACGCGAAAAAGCGAGCAGTCCCTTGATCAGGTCTGAGCCCCTTCTTGCGGCTTCAATGGCGGGTGAAATGAACTCGTCCAGATGGTGTTTCACGTCCGGCTGGTTCGCCAGTGCCGCGAGGTTGCCCAAGACCACGGTCAGGATATTGTTGAAATCGTGAGACAGGCCGCTGGTTAGCTGCCCCAAGGCTTCCATTTTTTGGGCCTGGACCAGCATTTCATGGGATTTCCGCTCCTGGGTGATGTCAAAGGTCAACTCAAAACAACCGATGACCTGACCGGCTTCTTTCAACTCCGGAATGAGCGTCGTCCGCAGCAGCTTCCGGCCCCCAGCCAGCGTTGCCGCTTCATATTCAAAAGTCACCCGTTCACCGCGAAGGGCCTGCTTGATGAAGGGCTTGATCCGCGTGTAGGTTTCGATCCCGAGAAACTCTCGGGCACTGACTTGTTCGGGGCGGTTGGGATCGACACCAAACCAGTCGTGGTAACCGCGGTTGATGTAGCGATACACCAAGGTGGCATCAAAGTAGGCCACGAGCGCTGGAATGGAGTCGGTGATCAGTCTCATCTGGGCTTCGCTGCGCTCCAGAGACTCACCAAATTGACGTTTCAGGCGCAGTGCTTCTCGCAGTTGATCGTTGGTGCTCATCAGCTCGCGCGTGCGCTCGGCCACACGGGATTCGAGCAGTGCGTTTTGCTCGCGAATCAGGTTCTCCGATTGCCGTTGCCGCGTGATGTCCGAGTAGAGCGTGACGAATCCGTGCCCGGGACCGGGCACGCCGCGGATGTGCAGCACCGTGCCGTTGGGCCGGGTGCGTTCGATGTCGTGGGTCTTGAACGCTTTTGCCGCTTCCACTCGCTCACGCACATAGCCCTCGATATCGCCATCGCCGTACTCGCCCCGTTCGGCGTTGTAGCGCATGAAGCTCTCGAAGGGTCTGCCCACCTGTCCCATCTCGGGCGGAAACCCCAGCAGGTTCAAAAAGGCCTGGTTCCAGGCCACCAGGCGCAAGTTTTCGTCGATCAGGGTGAATCCCTGGTCAATCAAGT
Organism: Hydrogenophaga sp.; assembly: GCF_048549895.1. Taxonomy (GTDB): domain Bacteria; phylum Pseudomonadota; class Gammaproteobacteria; order Burkholderiales; family Burkholderiaceae_C; genus Hydrogenophaga. Next base: position 15,572 of record NZ_JBLYYB010000085.1, on the reverse strand, counting down.
CCAGGCCCGCCTGCAACGAATCTTTGCGCCGGGCATCGACCCCGCCACTGCACGGGTCCGTACTTGTCACGTTTTGTCTCCTGCCAATCAGGGGCGATCGGTCTTGTGAATGGCCAAATTTTAGGAGCGGGGGAGCCAAAGCCCTGCACCTTGCAAACATTCGTCACATTCGGCGCGGATTGCTGCAAACATGCGCTCGGATGATGCGCTCCACAAACAGGTTGCCCGGTTGACCGACAGGTCGTTCAGCATGGGAAAACACGGAGACAAGCATGGATCGCATCAATCCCTACCAGTCCGGGCTGGAGAAGAACGCCGCCAATTTTGTGGCGTTGTCGCCGCTGAGCTTCATCGAACGCACGGCGCGCATTTATCCCCAACGCACCGCCATCATCTCCGGAGAACGGCAGCAAACCTGGGTCCAAACCTACACCCGCTGCCTCCGGCTGGCATCGGCACTATCCCGCCGAGGTGTGGGAACGGGCGACACCGTGGCCGCGATGCTGCCCAACGTGCCCGCCATGCTGGAAGCACACTTCGGCGTGCCCATGACCGGTGCGGTGCTCAACACCCTGAACACCCGACTTGATGCAGAGGCCATTGCCTTCATGCTGCGCCACGGTGAAGCCAAGGTGCTGCTGACCGATCGCGAGTTCTCCAAAGTCGTGGCGCAGGCGCTGGACATGTTGGGCAAAGAGGCTCCGCTGGTCATCGAGGTGGAAGATGACGAGGCGCCGGCGGGCAGCTACCTGGGTCAGCTCAGCTATGAAGCTCTGCTGGCTGAAGGGGACCCGGCCTTCGCGTGGCACCGCCCCGCCGACGAGTGGGATGCCATTGCGCTGAACTACACCTCGGGCACCACAGGCAACCCCAAAGGCGTGGTCACCCACCACCGGGGCGCGTACCTGAATGCGGCCAGCAACGTCATTTCGTGGCAGTTGCCGCACCACGCCACCTACCTGTGGACATTGCCCATGTTCCATTGCAATGGCTGGTGCTTCCCGTGGACCATGGCCCTGATTGCGGGCACCAGCGTGTGCCTGCGCCGGGTGGACCCAGCGCTGATTTACCCGTTGGTCCGCGAACACCACATCACCCACATGTGTGGCGCGCCCATCGTCTACAGCATGCTCGTCCATGCCCCAGCCGAGTTGCGTTGGGGCATTGAACACACCGTGCATGGGCTGATTGCGGGTGCAGCGCCACCGCCAGCGGTGTTCGAAGCCTGCGAGGCCGCTGGCATTGAGCTGACCCATGTTTACGGACTGACCGAGGTGTACGGCCCCGCCGCTGTCTGTGCCAAGCAGGACAGCTGGGCCAGCCTGCCTATTGAGGGGCGTGCCCAACTCAATGGGCGCCAAGGTGTGCCCTATCCGCTGCAAGAAGACGTGACCGTGCTCGACCCGCTCACGATGCTGCCTGTGCCCGCCGACGGCGAGACCATGGGCGAAATTTTCTTCAGGGGCAACGTGGTGATGAAGGGTTACCTGAAGAACCCAGCCGCCACCGAAGAAGCCTTTGCAGGCGGCTGGTTCCACACCGGCGACCTGGCCGTGATGCACCCCGACGGCTACGTCAAGATCAAAGACCGCAGCAAGGACATCATCATTTCCGGCGGCGAAAACATCAGCTCCATCGAGGTGGAAGATGCCCTGTGCCGCCACCCCGCCGTGATGCTGGCTGCTGTGGTAGCCCAGCCCGACGAAAAGTGGGGCGAAGTGCCCTGCGCCTTCGTCGAGCTCAAGACCGGTGCCGAGACCACCGAGGCCGACATCCTTGCGTTCTGCCGCACCCACCTGGCCCGATTCAAGGTGCCCAAGCGCGTGGAATTCGTGAGCTTGCCCAAAACTTCGACCGGAAAGATCCAGAAGTTTGTATTGCGCGACCTGGTCAAGTCGAGCTCGGCCATCGAATGACCCCTTCCCCGGAAACACCCATGTCTCAAGATCTGATTTTGGAAACCCGGGGGCTCTCGAAAGAGTTCCTCGGTTTCAACGCCGTGTCCGACGTGAACCTGAAGGTTCGCAGGGGCACCATTCATGCGCTCATCGGCCCCAACGGCGCGGGCAAGACCACGGTCTTCAACCTGCTGACCAAATTCCACCAGCCCAGTGCCGGGCAGATCCTGTTCAACGGCAACGACATCACCCGCGACAACCAGGTGCAAGTGGCTCGGCGGGGCATGATCCGCTCGTTCCAGATTTCGGCCACCTTCAGTCACCTGACGGTGCTGGAGAACGTGCGCGTGGCGCTGCAACGCACCCGGTCGGATTCGTTCAACTTCTGGTCGTCCGAGCGCAAGCTGAATGTCTTGAATGACCGGGCCATGGAGTTGCTGACAGAGGTGGACCTGGCCAGCTTCGCCGACACCATCACGGTGGAAATGCCCTACGGCCGCAAGCGCGCGCTGGAAATTGCCACCACCCTGGCGCTCAACCCCGATCTGATGCTGCTGGACGAACCCACCCAGGGCATGGGCCACGAAGACGTCGGCCGCGTGGTGGACCTCATCAAAAAGGTATCGACCAACCGCACCATCTTGATGGTGGAGCACAACCTGTCGGTGGTGGAGTCTTTGTGCCACACGATCACCGTGCTGCAACGCGGCTCTGTGCTGGCTGAAGGAAATTACGCCACGGTGTCCCAGGACCCCCGTGTGCTGGAAGCTTACGTGGGAGTCGAAGCATGAGCAGCGCATTCAAACCCGGCGGCGAAATGCTGCGCGTGACCGACTTGCACGCGTTCTACGGCGAGTCCCACATCCTGCACGGCATCGACTTGCAGGTGAACCGGGGCGAGCTGATCACCCTGCTGGGCCGCAACGGATCGGGCCGCTCGACCACGCTCAAAGCCATTCTGGGCCTAGTAGGCAAGCGCACCGGTTCTATCATGTTCAACGGCAACGAAGTCACGCGTATGCAGCCGCACACCATTGCCCGGCTGGGCATTGGCTACTGCCCTGAAGAACGTGGCATTTTTGCCGGGTTGAGCACGGAAGAAAACCTGATGCTGGCGCCTGTGGTGGCCAGCGGTGGCATGACGCTGGACGAGATCTACACCGTCTTCCCCAACCTGCTGGAGCGGCGCAACAGCCCGGGCACCCGCCTGTCAGGCGGCGAGCAGCAGATGCTGGCCATGGCGCGCATTTTGCGCACCGGTGCCAAGGTGTTGCTGCTGGACGAAATCACCGAAGGCTTGGCCCCCGTCATCGTCAAGAAGCTGGGCGAAGTCATCCGTCTGCTCAAGAGCCGGGGCTACACCATCGTGCTGGTGGAGCAGAACTTCCGCTTCGCCGCCCCGCTGGCCGACCGCCATTACGTGCTCGAACACGGCCATGTGGTGATGACGGTGCAGAAAAGCGAACTCGAAGCCCGAACCGGTGACCTGCACGACCTGCTGGGCGTGTGAACACCTGACGCAGGCCCCCGCGTTACCCAGGTCTACCCGTCTTTTCAACGGTTTCCCTTAAAGAGCCTGCCAGCAGCTCTGCCGCCTCCCTTTCATTCAACCCACTCAGGAGACTCGAATATGAAACTCACTCACATCGCAAAAACCGCCAGCCTGGCACTTGTTGCATTGGCCACCACCGCACAGGCCCAGGTTTCGGACGGCATGGTCAAGATCGGCGTGTTGACCGACTTGTCTGGCGTGTACTCAGACGTGTCGGGCCCGGGGACTGTCGTCGCGACCAAGATGGCTATTGAGGATTTCATCGCCTCCGAAAAACCCGGCTTCAAGGTGGAAGTGGTCTCCGCAGACCACCAGAACAAGGCCGATATTGCCGCCAACAAGGCGCGCGAATGGTTTGAACGAGACAAGGTGGATGTGGCATCTGAACTCGTGACCACCTCGGTCGCATTGGCCGTGCAGAAGATCGCCAAGGAAAAGAACCGCATCGCGCTGATTTCTGGGGCTGCCTCGACCGCCGTGACCAACGCCAACTGCAATGACGTGACCGTGCATTGGACCTACGACACCTATGCCGTGGCCAACGGAACAGCCAAGGCCGTCACCCAGGGCGGCGGTAAAAAGTGGTTCTTCCTGACGGCAGACTATGCCTTTGGCCACGCTCTGGAAAAAGACGCCAGCGCCGTGGTCAAGGCCAATGGTGGCGAAGTGGTGGGCACTGTGCGCCACCCTTTCCCTGGCTCTGATTTTTCATCTTTCCTGCTCAAGGCCCAGTCCTCCGGCGCGCAGGTCATCGGTTTGGCCAACGCCGGTGGCGACACCATCAACGCCATCAAACAGGCTGCAGAGTTCGGCGTGACGCCCAAGCAACCGCTGGCTGGCCTTCTCATGTTCATCACCGATGTGCACTCGCTGGGACTGAAGACCACGCAAGGCATGTACCTGACGGAGGGCTTCTACTGGGACTTGAACGACGAAACCCGTGCCTGGTCCAAGCGGTTCTTTGCGCAACACAAGCGCATGCCCACCATGGTGCAAGCGGGCCAGTACTCGTCGGTGATGCACTACCTGAAGGCGGTCAAGGCCATCAACAGCGATGACACGCCCAAGGTCATGGCCCAGATGAAGAAGATGCCTGTCAACGACTTCTTCGCCAAGAACGGCAAGATACGCGACGACGGCCGCATGGTCCATGACATGTACCTGCTGCAAGTCAAAAAGCCTTCTGAGTCCAAGACGCCTTGGGACTACTACAACGTGAAGGCCACCATTCCAGCGGCCGAGGCTTTTCAGCCCTTGTCCGAATCGACTTGCCCGCTGGTCAAGAAGTAAGTCACCAGGCCGCAGCCTTTGTGTACCCATCCCAACGGGATGGGCCGGGGCTGCGCGTGTCTTCAGGAACAAAGGAATCGGGTCATGGAAATCTTTGGCATCCCATCGCAGGCCTTTTTCGGCCAGTTGCTGCTGGGGCTGATCAACGGATCGTTTTACGCGGTGCTCAGCCTGGGGTTGGCCATCATCTTCGGCCTGCTCAACATCATCAACTTTGCCCATGGTGCGCAGTACATGCTGGGCGCGTTTGCCGCCTGGATGGGGCTGAACTGGCTGGGCATCAACTATTGGGCAGCGCTGGTGCTGGCGCCGCTGGTGGTGGGCCTGCTGGCCGTGGTGATCGAGCGGTCCATGCTGCGCCACCTCTACAAGCTGGACCACTTGTACAGCCTGCTGCTGACCTTCGGGTTGGCCTTGATCGCCGAGGGTGTGTTCAAGAACTTCTTTGGCGTGTCGGGCGAGTCGTATGAAGCGCCCGAAATCCTGGAGGGCGGTGTACATCTGGGCTTCATGTACCTGCCCATCTACCGTGCCTGGGTGGTGGTGGCCGCGCTGAGCGTTTGCGCCGCCGCCTGGTACGTGATCGAGCGCACGAGTCTGGGGGCCACGCTGCGCGCTGCCACCCAGCGACCAGACCTGGTGCAGGCACTCGGCATCAACGTGCCGGTGCTGGTGACCGCCACCTACGCCACCGGGGCTGCGCTGGCAGCGTTTGCCGGTGTGCTCGCCGCACCCATTCAACAGGTCAACCCCGTCATGGGTTCGAACCTGATCATCGTGGTGTTTGCGGTGGTGGTGATCGGTGGCATGGGCTCCATCCTCGGGGCCATCGTCACCGGTCTTGGCCTGGGCATCGTCGAGGGGTTGACCAAGGTCTTCTACCCCGAAGCGTCTGCCGTGGTCATCTTCTTGATCATGGTGCTGGTGCTGCTGGTCAAACCCGCTGGTCTGTTTGGCAAGCAAGCTTGAAGGATTCGATATGAACAACAACCGCGTGTTGCTGATGTTTGCGGCCATGCTCGTGGTGGGGGCTGTGGCACCCTTCCTCGTGTACCCCACTTTCTTGATGAAGCTCCTGTGCTTTGCCCTGTTTGCGTGTGCCTTCAACCTGCTGCTGGGCTTTTCGGGTCTGCTGTCGTTCGGGCATGCCGCGTTCTTCGGCGGCTCGGCCTACATCACTGGCTACCTGTGCCGCGACCTGGGACTCACGCCTGAACTGGGCGTGCTGGCCGGGGGGGTGTTCAGCGGCCTGCTGGGCGGCCTGTTCGGCTGGATCGCCATCCGCCGTGCGGGCATCTATTTCGCCATGATCACCCTGGGACTGGCCCAGCTGGTGTTCTTTCTGGCCATGCAGATGAAGTTCACCGGCGGCGAAGACGGCATGCAGGGCATTCCGCGCGGCATGCTGCTGGGCGTGTTCGACCTGTCGGACAACATCGCGATGTACTTCTTCGTGTTTGCCGTGTTCATGGCGGGGTTCTGGCTGGTGTACCGCACCATTCATTCGCCCTTCGGCCAGATTCTGAAAGCCATTCGCGACAACGAAGCCCGCGCCACCTCGCTGGGTTACGACGTGGACAAGTTCAAGTTGTTGGCTTTCGTCATTTCTGCTGCGCTGGCGGGGATGGCCGGCTCTACCAAGGCCTTGGTGTTTCAGTTGGCCTCGCTGGGCGATGTGCACTGGCACACCTCGGGCCAGGTGGTGCTGATGACCTTGATGGGCGGCCTGGGCACCGTGCTCGGCCCGGTGGCCGGGGCCGCGACCATCATTGGCCTGGAAAACCTGCTGGCCGACAAGGTGGGTTCCTGGGTCACCGTGATCATGGGCGGCATGTTCGTGGTGTGCGTGATGCTGTTCCGCCGGGGCATGGTGGGGGAGCTGGCCGCCATGCTCAACAAGAACGGCTTTAACCGTTCTGGCTCGGGTGGCCACTGATGCGGGGGCGGGTCCCTGGCCCGCCTGCCTGAGCAGACCGATCCCAGCCCTTTCGCATTCCACACCGGAGCCATTTCCATGAACGAACAATTCGGCCATGACATCGAAGACCTGTGCGTCGGTATGTCCGCCAGTTTTGCCAAGACCATCACCGAGGCCGACATCGTGCTGTTTGCCGGTGTCTCGGGCGACAACAACGCCGTCCACACCAACGAGGAATTTGCCGCTACCACGCCGTTTGGTGGGCGCATTGCGCACGGCTTTCTCACGGCCAGCGTGATTTCGGCTGCGGTGGCCAACCGCCTACCCGGCCCTGGCACGGTGTACCTCGGACAGCAGATGCGTTTCCTGGCCCCGGTGCGCCCCGGCGACACCGTCAAGGCCACGGTCACGGTGAAGTCGGTCAACACCGAAAAGGCCCGCGCCGTGCTCGAAACCGTGTGCCGCGTGCGCGATGTGGTGGTGGTGGACGGCGAAGCCACCGTCATGACCACTTCGTCCGCTCGCAGAGCGAAAGCCGCTCAGCAGGCTTGATGTCTTCCATTTTTTTACAGCAGGTGTCCGCATGAAAGTACTGGTCCCCGTCAAACGCGTGGTGGACTACAACGTCAAGGTGCGCGTCAAGGCCGACCAGTCCGGCATGGATCTGGCCAACGTCAAGATGAGCATGAACCCGTTTGACGAGATCGCGGTCGAAGAAGCCGTGCGCCTGAAAGAAAAGGGTGTCGTCACCGAGGTCATCGCCGTCTCCTGCGGCATCACGCAGTGCCAGGAAACCCTGCGCACGGCCATGGCCATCGGCGCCGACCGCGCCATCCTGGTGGAGACGTCTGAAGAACTGCAGCCCCTGGCCGTGGCCAAGCTGCTCAAGGCGCTGATGGACAAGGAACAGCCCGGTCTCGTGATCCTGGGCAAACAGGCCATCGACGACGACTGCAACCAGACCGGCCAGATGCTCGCCGCGCTGGCCGATCTGCCGCAAGGCACCTTTGCCAGCAAAGTGGAAGTGATCGACGGCAAGGTCAATGTGACCCGTGAAGTCGACGGCGGCCTGGAAACCCTGAGCCTCACGCTGCCGGCCATCGTCACCACCGACCTGCGCCTGAACGAGCCGCGCTACGTGACGCTGCCCAACATCATGAAGGCCAAGAAAAAGCAGATGGACATCGTCAAACCCGAAGACCTGGGTGTGGACGTGACACCGCGCCTGAAGACCCTGAAGGTCAGCGAGCCGCCGAAACGCGGTGCGGGCATCAAGGTGCCCGACGTGGCCACGCTGGTTGAGAAGCTCAAGAACGAAGCCAAGGTGATCTGACATGACCATACTGGTGATTGCCGAGCACGACAACACGTCGCTCAAGAATTCCACACTGAACACCGTCAAGGCCGCTGCGGAGATCAGCTTCTTCGGCAGCGGAGAGGTGCATGTGCTGATCGTGGGTCATCAGGCCCATTCGATGGCCCAGGCCGCCACCAACATCCAGGGCGTCAGCAAGGTGATCCATGCCGACGCCGAAGGCTTCGCCCACGGACTGGCCGAGAACATCGCCGCCCAGGTGCTCGCCATCGCCAGCGGCTACAGCCACATCCTGTTCCCCGCCACCGCCGCGGGCAAGAACGCCGCGCCGCGCGTGGCCGCCAAACTCGACGTTGCGCAGATCAGCGAAATCATCAAGGTGGTGAGTGCCGACACCTTTGATCGCCCGATCTACGCCGGCAACGCCATCACCACCGTGCAGAGTGGCGACGCCACCAAGGTCATCACCGTGCGCACCACCGCCTTCGACGCCGCGGGCCAGGGCGGCAGCGCCACGGTGGAAACCGTGACGGCCACAACGGGCAACGGCAAGAGTGCCTACCTGGGCAGCGAGATCGCCAAGAACGACCGACCCGAACTCACGGCGGCCAAGATCATTGTGAGTGGGGGCCGGGGTCTGGGTGGAGCAGAGAAGTTCAGCGAAGTGATGACCCCGCTGGCCGACAAGCTGGGCGCGGCCATCGGCGCCAGCCGTGCGGCGGTGGACGCGGGCTTTGCCCCCAACGACCTGCAAGTGGGCCAGACCGGCAAGATCGTGGCGCCTCAGCTCTACCTCGCTGTCGGCATCAGCGGTGCGATCCAGCACCTGGCGGGTATGAAGGACAGCAAGGTGATCGTGGCGATCAACAAGGACCCCGAGGCCCCGATCTTCAGCGTGGCCGACTACGGCCTGGAGGCCGACCTGTTCGCGGCCGTGCCGGAACTCATCAACAAGCTGTAGTCGTCATGCACCGCCGCTGTTACTCACAGGGCGTACGAATGTTGTCGTTGCGATCCCGGCATGGATCGATCGAGTGGTAGCAGAGTCAGCAATTTTCTATTTGGAGCCAGTTGGTATGAGTTACACAGTACCCGTCAAGGACATGATGTTCGCCATGACCCGAATCGCAGGGCTCGACAAGGTGACCGAGTTGCCCGGGATGGCAGATTTCGATGCTGAGACAGCCCAGGCGGTTCTTGAGGAGTCTGCCAAGTTCTGTCAGGACGTTGTGGCCCCTCTCAACCGGGTCGGCGACGTTCAACCCAGCAGCTGGAAGGACGGGGTGGTGACCACCACACCCGGATTCAAGGAGGCCTTTGCTCAGTTCGCTGAGGGCGGGTGGCAGGGGGTTATTCATCCGGCCGAGTATGGCGGCCAGGGCATGCCCAAACTGATCGCCACGGCGTGTGCGGAAATGCTGCACGCATCGAATCTGTCGTTTGCGCTGTGTCCCATGCTGACCGACGGCGCCATCGAAGCGCTGCTGACAGCCGGCTCTGATGAACTGAAGGCCACCTACCTGGAGAAGTTGGTCAGCGGCCAATGGACCGGCACCATGAACCTGACTGAGCCGCAGGCGGGCTCCGACTTGGCGGCTGTGCGCAGCCGGGCCGAGCCGCAGCCCGATGGCACCTACAAAGTCTTCGGCACCAAGATCTTCATCACCTACGGTGAACACGACATGGCCGAGAACATCGTCCACCTCGTGCTGGCCCGCGTGACCGGCGCGCCAGAAGGCGTCAAGGGCATCAGTCTGTTTGTTGTTCCCAAATTCCTGGTGAACGCCGATGGAACGCTTGGTGCACGCAACGACGTGCAATGCGTGAGCATCGAGCACAAGTTGGGCATCAAGGCGTCACCCACAGCCGTGCTGCAGTTCGGCGACGGCACGGACGGCGGAATCGCCGACAGCGCCGGACCTGGCGCTGTGGGCCACCTCGTCGGCGAGGAGAACCGAGGCCTCGAATACATGTTCATCATGATGAACGCCGCGCGCTTTGCTGTTGGACTTCAAGGCATCGCGGTGGCCGATCGGGCGTACCAGCAGGCCGTCTCGTACGCACGGGATCGGGTCCAGAGCCGCGACGTGGCGGGGTCACCCGCTGCAGTGACCATCATCCACCACCCGGATGTCAAGCGCATGCTGCTGGGTATGCGGGCCCAGATCGAAGGTGCCCGCGCATTGGCCTACTTGGCCGCGGCGACTTCGGACCTGGCGCATCACGCCTCCAGCCCAGGGATGCGTCGAGAGCAGCAAGCCATCTACGAGTTTCTGGTCCCTGTGGTCAAGGGCTTTTCCACCGAGATGTCCATTCAGGTGGCCAGCATGGGCGTGCAGGTGCATGGGGGCATGGGCTTCATCGAAGAGACGGGTGCTGCTCAGCACCTGCGCGATGCCCGAATCCTGACCATCTACGAAGGCACCACCGCCATTCAGGCCAACGACTTCGTTGGAAGAAAGACCGTCCGTGATGGTGGCGCCGTGGCCAGGGCCATCTGCATGCAGATCGCCATGACCGAAGAAGATCTCGGGGCGCATTCGGAAGTTGAATGCGCCGTCATGCGCCACGCGCTGCGCCACGCCCGCGAGGCCATGTTGCAGACGGTGGACCATGTGGTGACCCATGCCAAAGCCGATCCAGGGGGCGTGTACGCAGGCGCCGTGAACTACCTCCAAGTGGCGGGTCTGCTGCTCACGGGATGGATGTTGGCTCGGTCCATGATGGCCTCGCTCGACGCGATGTCCGAAGACCCGGACTTCCACGAAGCGAAAGTGCTCATGGCCCGCTTCTATGCCGAGTCGATCCTCCCGGGCGCCACATCTTTGGCCCAGACCGTCATCAATGGGGGGGAAACCATCGCTCGCGCAAAGGTGGGCATGTTCTAGCGCCTGCCATTTCAACTGCCTTCAATACACAACGAATAGGAAGCCTTCGTCATGAACGGTCAAATGATGCAGCTGCCATTGCTGACTTCTTCGCTCCTGGTGCATGCCCAGCGGCATCACGGCGATCAGGAAATCGTGTCTCGTCGAGTAGAAGGCGACGTTCACCGCTACACCTACGCCGATCTGGCGCGACGGGCACGTCAGTTGGCGAATGCGGTGGCAGCGCTGGATGTGACTGAGGGTGGCCGAGTGGCTACGCTTGCCTGGAACGGTTACCGCCACATGGAGTTGTATTACGCCGTATCGGGATCAGGCAGGGTGCTCAACACCATCAACCCGCGCCTGCATGCCGATCAGGTGACCTACATCGCCGACCATGCTGAAAACGAGGTGCTCTTCTTCGATATCACCTTCCTTCCACTGGTTGAGTCCATTGCTGACCGTGTCAGCACGGTGCGCCATTTTGTGGCCCTGATCGACAAGGACAAGATGCCATCCAGTAGCCGCATCCCCAACTTGTTGTGCTACGAGGACTTGGTGGAGGCGCAGAGCGCCAGTTACGACTGGCCGATGCTGGACGAGCAGACGGCTGCCACGTTGTGCTACACGTCGGGAACCACGGGCAATCCGAAAGGCGTTCTCTACAGCCACCGGTCGACCTTGCTGCACACGTTTGCAGCGGCCTTGCCAGACAGCCTGGGTTGCTCTGCGGCAGACGTCATCCTGCCGGTGGTACCGATGTTCCATGTGAATGCGTGGGGGCTGCCCTATGCCGCATGCATGACTGGAGCCAAGTTGGTCATGCCTGGGGCTGGCCTGGACGGCAAGTCGCTCTATGAGCTTTTCGAAGCCGAAGGCGTGACCATGGCTGCTGGCGTGCCCACCGTGTGGCAGGGCTTGCTCAACCATGTGCAGAGCAATGGCTTGAAATTCAGCACCATGCGTCGCACCGTGATCGGTGGTTCTGCGTGTCCCCCGGCGATGGTTCGGACCTTTGAACAGGACTACAACGTTCACGTTGTGCATGCGTGGGGGATGACCGAACTCAGTCCTCTGGGGACCGTGTGCGCATTCAAGGCCAAGCACCTCGCTCAAAATGCTGAGCAACGCCAGGCGGTTCAAGCGAAACAGGGGCGAGCGGTCTTTGGTGTGGACATGAAAATCGTCAGTCCTGATGGAGCCGAGTTGCCATGTGATGGGGTGCAGACGGGGGACCTTCTGGTCCGCGGACACTGGGTGGTGTCGCGCTATTTCAAGGAAGAGGGCGAAGAGCATCTCCAGGATGGGTGGTTTCCCACAGGCGACGTGGCCAAGATCGACCCGGATGGCTACATGCAGATCACGGACCGCAGCAAGGATGTGATCAAGTCTGGCGGCGAATGGATCGGTTCCATCGATCTGGAGAACATCGCCATGGCACACCCAGCGGTGGCCATGGCAGCGTGTATCGCGGCCAAACACCCGAAATGGGATGAGCGCCCTTTGCTCGTTGTCATGCTCAAGCCTGGCGGCCAGGTGACGCGTGATGAACTGCTGGCCTTTTACGACGGGAAGATCGCCAAGTGGTGGACGCCAGACGATGTGGCCTTCGTTGACAGCATCCCGTTGGGTGCGACGGGGAAGATGCTCAAACACCGTTTGCGCGAACAGTTCAAGGACTACCACCTGCCTACCGCGTGAGGTTTGTCGCCAATGGCATTGCTGCGCCATGCGCTGGAACAAGTCCGTCAAGCCCAATCTATCCGGAGAATCTCCATGAGCCGTGAAGTCGTCGTCGTCAGCGCAGTCCGTACCGCCATCGGTACCTTTGGCGGCAGCCTCAAAGACAGCCCGCCCACCGAACTCGGTGCCCTGGTCGTGCGCGAGGCCCTGGCCCGCGCCAGCACCGACGGCAAGGAGGTCGGCCATGTCGTCTTCGGTCACGTGGTCAACACCGAGCCCAAGGACATGTACCTCTCGCGCGTGGCCGCCATCAACGGCGGTTGCGCCGAAGCCACGCCCGCCTTCAACGTCAACCGGCTCTGCGGCTCGGGCCTGCAGGCCATCGTGAACGCCAGCCAGAGCATCCTGCTGGGCGACTGCGACGTGGCCATCGGCGGCGGCGCCGAGTGCATGAGCCGTGCGCCGTTTGCCAGCCTCAACATGCGCTGGGGCGCGCGCATGGGCGACACCAAGATGGTGGACATGATGATCGGCGCGCTGCACGACCCCTTCCACAACATCCACATGGGCGTGACGGCCGAGAACGTGGCCGCCCAGTACGGCATCACCCGCGAAATGCAGGACGCGCTGGCCGTCGAGAGCCACAACCGCGCCGAGCGCGCCACCACCGAGGGCCGTTTCAAGGAACAGATCGTCCCGGTGCTGCTCAAGAGCCGCAAAGGGGATGTGTCCTGGGCGACCGACGAACACTTCCGCCCCGGCTGTAAGCCCGAAGACATGAGCAAGCTCAAGCCGGTGTTCATCAAGGAAAACGGCACCGTCACCGCCGGCAACGCCTCGGGCATCAACGACGCGGCCGCGGCCGTGGTGCTGATGGACGCCAAGGCCGCCCAGGCCCGCGGTGCGAAGCCGCTGGCGCGTCTGGTCGGCTACGCCCACACCGGCCTGGACCCCAAGATCATGGGCGTGGGCCCGATCTCGGCCACACAGGCGGTGCTCAAGCGCACCGGTCTCACCGTCAACGACTTGGACGTGATCGAAGCCAACGAAGCCTTCGCCGCCCAGGCCTGCGCCGTCACCAAGGAACTGGGCCTCGACCCGGCCAAGGTCAACCCCAACGGCTCGGGCATCTCGCTGGGCCACCCGATCGGCGCCACCGGCGCGCTGATCACCGTCAAGGCGCTGTATGAGCTGCAGCGGGTCAACGGTCGCTACGCTCTGGTGACGATGTGCATCGGCGGCGGTCAGGGCATCGCCGCGATCTTCGAGCGGATCTGATCAAGCCAGGGCAAATGACGAACTCAGTTGCATGACCACCGGCCTAGCGACTGCCGGAATCGGGTCTTTGGTCCATACAGCTTGTTCTGGGGGTATGTGCTCACACGACGATAGCGGATGCCTTCGGCAATCCGTCTCTTTTTAGAGTTGCCAAACGCGAAGGCAGCACAGAGACATCAAGTTGCGTTTTTGGAGGCCGCGTACCGGTTTGATGTGGCTGCTGGGCTTCGGTCCTTGACGCTGCAACGGGTTTGATGCTTCTTTATTGGCGAACTTTGTGGGGGCGTCCCAACGATCGCTTTCCAAACGACGAATGGTGATGCTGGTCTTGTGCAGTGGCTGGGGCCAAAATGCCTCACCTTCCTCACTGGGGGCACATTTGGGGGCACAATCATTTGGCTGTTTGGCGCAAGTCCAGTGTTCTCAAGGCTTCCGGACGTTCATGTGAACTCCTCTCGCCCGCCAGACAAGAAAACAGAACGCTCCTCAGGGCGCGAACTTGCAGCAAAACGCGCCTCAGGGCGCGTTTTTGTTTTTCTGCGATCGGCAGATCTTCCGTGACACGCCTCGGGGGTACGCACCCCGCAGAATGCGGACATGTCTTCAACCAACACCCCCACAGCGCCACTGTCCACCTCGGCATTCGCCACGCTTTTGCTCATCGCTTTCATGATGGGCGCCAACCACGTGGCGGCCCGATTGGCTTTTGATAACGGTGTGAGCGTGGCCACGGCGGTGGCATTTCGCAGCGGCGTCACAGCACTCGTGGTGGGCCTGATCGTGCTGGTGTACCGGGTGCCGGTGCGCTTGCAGGCGCGCCACCGCAAAGCACTGCCCGCCATCGGTTTGCTGGTGGGCGTGCAGAGTTTGTGTCTGTACGCCTCGGTGGCGCGGTTGCCGGTGGCGTTGGCCTTGCTGGCTTTCAACACCTACCCGCTGTGGACCGCGTTGTGGGCGCGTGTGGTGTACGGGCAGCGACCCCAGCCGCGCGTGTTGCGCGCCATGCCGGTGATGCTGCTCGGGCTGGCGTTGGCCCTCGATGTGTCAGGCGCAGCCTCCGGGCTGGGTGCCTCGGGGCATTGGGCGCAGATCGGTGTGGGCGTGGCCTTTGCCCTGGCAGCCGCGGCCACCTTTGGTCTTGCGCTCGTGATCACGCAACACGAAACCGGTGATCTGGATGGGCGCCTGCGCACGGCCACAACCATGACCACGGTGGGCATCATGGCGTTGATCGCGTGCGGTGTGCAGGGCGGTCTGGCGTTGCCGCAGGCTCCTGTGGGTTGGTGGGGCCTGCTCGGCCTGACTGTGCTGTATGGCACCGCGTTCACCATCATGTTCACGGTGTTGCCCAAGCTGGGCGTGGTGGGCAACTCGGCCATCATGAACATCGAACCGATCTTCGCGCTGGTGCTGGCCTGGGCGATCCTGGGCCAGTCGATTGCGGCGGTGCAGGTGGCGGGTGGCCTGCTGGTCGTGGCCACGGTGATGTGGCTGGGGTTGCGCAAGGGCTGAAGGCCGCAGCGTCGGGGAACGGCTAGGGCCTGTTAACACAACCGCAGACCATCAGCGACGAGCACGAAGCTGATGAAGCCCAGGAACATCAGGTCGAGCTTCTCGAACCGCGAGAAGATGCGGCGATAGCCTTTGAGTCGACGGAACAAGCGCTCGACCTCGTTGCGACGCTTGTACATCTCGCGGTCGTACTCCCAAGGTTCGATCCGCGTCTTCATTGGTGGCACCACTGGAATGAAACCCAGATCCAGTGCCAACT
>NZ_JBLYYB010000084.1:0-49373 GCF_048549895.1 Hydrogenophaga sp. | reverse complement strand
ATATTAAACGAGAACGATTCGCATTAATTTGTAACCGGCCCGCGACCCTCATGTTGCGCCGCATCATTTCAGCTATGATCTACATAGAGACTATTAATTCTTAGTATCGATAGTCTTGGGCTATAGTTCAACCCATCGCTGCAACAGCAGCTCCCTGATCACCAATCCCAGCAACGTCACTACAAAGGAAATCACCATGTCTCTGATCAACACCACCGTCCAGCCCTTCAAGGCCGAAGCCTTCCACAACGGCAAGTTCGTGCCCGTGTCCGACGCCAGCCTGCGCGGCGAGTGGTCGGTCCTGATCTTCATGCCCGCTGCGTTCACCTTCAACTGCCCGACCGAAGTGGAAGACGCTGCCGACAACTACGCCGAGTTCCAGAAGGCCGGTGCCGAGGTCTATATCGTCACCACGGACACGCACTTCGCACACAAGGTGTGGCACGAGACCTCGCCTGCCGTCGGCAAGGCCAAGTTCCCCCTGATCGGTGACCCGACCCACACGCTGACCCGCGCGTTCGGCGTGCACATCGAAGAAGAAGGCCTGGCACTGCGCGGCACCTTCATCATCAACCCCGAAGGCGTGATCAAGACCGCCGAAGTGCACGACAACGCGATCGCCCGCGACGTCAAGGAAACCCTGCGCAAGCTCAAAGCTGCCCAGTTCGTGGCCAACAACCCAGGCCAGGTCTGCCCTGCCAAGTGGAACGAAGGCGCCAAGACCATCACGCCTTCGCTGGACCTCGTGGGCAAGATCTAAGCACCCCTGCAGTCTTTAGTACCGCAGACCGATGGGCCTTCATGGCCCATCCACCGGCGGCATTGATGCCTCAACACCATTCAGGAGAATTTCATGCTCGACACTCAACTCAAGACCCAGTTGCAGGCTTACCTCGGCAAGTTGCAGCGCCCGATCCGTTTGATCGCTTCGCTGGACGCCAGCGCTGGCGCGGCCGAGATGAAGGAGCTCCTGCAGGAAATCGCAGAACTGTCCGACAAGGTGAGCTTCGACGCGTCAGGCACCGATGCGCGCAAGCCCTCGTTTGTGGTCGCCCGCGAAGGTGAGACGACCGGGGTGCGCTTTGCCGCGATTCCGCTGGGCCACGAATTCACCTCGCTGGTGCTGGCGCTGCTGTGGACGGGTGGCCACCCGCCCAAGGTGGAGGCTGCGGTGATCGAACAGATCAAGAGCCTGCAAGGCGACTTCAATTTCGAGATGTACATGAGCCTCTCGTGCCACAACTGCCCCGACGTGGTGCAGGCGCTGACGCTGATGTCCATCCTCAACCCCGCCGTGAAAGCCACGGTGATCGACGGTGGTCTGTACCAGGCCGAAGTCGAAGAGCGCCAGATCCTGGCCGTGCCGATGGTCTTCTTGAACGGCGAATTGTTCGGCTCGGGCCGCATGCTGCTGGAAGAGATCGTGGCCAAGCTGGACGTGAAGTCCGACGAGCGCGAAGCCGCCAAGCTCAACGCCAAGGACCCCTTTGATGTGCTGATCGTCGGCGGTGGCCCCGCTGGTGCCGCCGCTGCGGTGTACGCCGCCCGCAAGGGCATCCGCGTGGGCGTGGCCGCTGAGCGCTTCGGCGGCCAGACCAACGACACCATGGCGATCGAAAATTACATCAGCGTGCTGGAAACCGACGGCCCCAAATTCGCTGCAGCGCTTGAAGCGCAGGTGCGCCACTACGACGTGGACATCATGAACCTGCAGCGCGCCGACAAGATCGTTCCAGCCGCTGAAGCGGGTGGTCTGGTGAAGGTGGAAATGGCCAACGGCGCGGTGCTGCAGGCGCGCAGCGTGATCCTCTCCACCGGTGCGCGCTGGCGCAATGTGAACGTGCCCGGCGAGGCCGAGTACAAGAACAAGGGCGTGGCTTACTGCCCGCACTGCGACGGTCCGCTCTTCAAGGGCAAGGACGTGGCGGTGATCGGCGGTGGCAACTCCGGCGTGGAAGCCGCGATCGACCTGGCCGGCATCGTGAAGCACGTGACGCTGGTGGAATTTGCCGACGCGCTCAAGGCCGACGCGGTGCTGGTGAGCAAGCTGAAAAGCCTGCCCAACGTCACCATCCACGTGAACGCGCAGACGACCGAGATCACGGGCGCAGGTGGCAAGGTCAACGGCATGTCGTTCAAGGATCGCGTGAGCGGTGAGGTGAAACACGTGGCGCTGGAAGGCGTGTTTGTGCAGATCGGCCTGGTGCCCAACACCGAGTGGCTCAAGGGCACGGTGGACCTGAGCCGCTACGGCGAGATCGAAATCGACGCCAAGGGTCACACCAACGTGCCCGGCGTGTTTGCCGCAGGCGACTGCACGACGGTGCCTTACAAGCAGATCGTGATTGCTGCAGGCGACGGTTCCAAGGCCGCGCTCAGCGCCTTCGATTATTTGATCCGCCAGCCGGTGGTGGCTGCCAAAGCCGAAGAAGCTGTCGCGGCCTGACGTTTCAGCGCGGCGCTGCCTGTGCCGTGGGCATGAGAGTGCTCACCATGTCGCCTGTGCCCGTGGCGAGGTGGATCATGACCAGCGCCACGCGCTGCAACACCGGCGGCTTCCAGAGCAGTTGCTGGCTGGGAAAGTCGTTGACCAGGCCGTTCATGTAATGCGTGGCCAGGTCGGCGATGGCGTCGTCCGGGTAGGCGGAGAGGTCGGCAAACAACAACGGTGCGCTGGACGACACGTCCGCCATACGACCCGGCAAGGTGATCAGGAACGGGCCGGGTGAAGCCACCAGCCGCTGGCTGACCTCCTTGCGTGTCATCAGACCGTTTTGCGTGCGCAGCTTGAGTTGCTGGCCCAGATCGCTGTCGTACTTCACCGGCAATGCACCCGTCTGCTCAGCGCGTGTGCCCGGGATGCAGAAGAGATTGACGTGGCGCGTCTGGGTCGGATCGACCAGGTGTGCTTCGGGCAGCTTTTGCAGCGTCTCAAGCAGACGCGTGAAGCGGCGGCGCGAGTCCGCGTTGTTGAGGTCTTTGTCGCTGCGCATCAGCACGTAGGTGTACGCGCCGAATCCCTTGCGCTCGGTGTTCCAGCCCTCGAAAAATTCGTAGGCATGGCTGCGCAGATCGATGGCTGCGCTCATGGCCGCAGAGGGTGCTGGCCTGGCCTGCATTTGGAGTTTGGCGCTCAAGGGCACCGTGTTCACGCGCGGCTCAGGCGCACGGCCATGGGCCTGGCGCCATGCGGACTCCCAATCGGCCTCGGCCTGTGCCAAGGCCGAATCAGCCCGGGCCTGCAGCGTCCGCAGTGCAGCGTCGGCGCTCTGGCTGTCTGCGGCGGCATCGTTCAGCACGCGCTCCAGGTCGGTGTCGGCCAAGGTCAGTGCGCTGTGATGCGCAAGCAGTTCCACGCGCAATGGTCCTGAAAGCGAGGCCACCTCCCGTGCGGCCGCTGACGCGGCCAGGCGGGTTGCGCGAAGCTGCTCTTGCGCCTGCGCGATGCGCGGTGCGAGCTCGCGTTGTTCGGCCTTCGTTGCGTCGCAGCCCGCCGCGTCGGCGCAGGCTGAGGGAGCGTTCACGAGTTCGAGGTAGGCCACCGCGTCGAGCAGGCGTGCCAGTGACTGGGCCCGTGGCAGTGGGTCGGCTGGCGGTTGCCGCAGTTGCAGGAGCGCCGCGTCGCTGGCGCGCTGCCCTCTGGTCGGTGCGGGTGACATGGCCCGCGCCAGCGAACGGCCAACTTCGCCATCGGGCAGCGTCAGGTCGGGCGGTGGTGCGCCCACCCAGCCTGCGCGCGCGGCGGCGCGGTGCCCAGCGGCGGCTTCGGCCCATCGGGTCTGCAGTTCCCGCTGTTGAGCAGGCAGTTCGGTGACCCTGCGGGTCAGGGTTTGCTGTTGGTCGAAGGCCAGGTCAAGCCGCATATCGGCTTGCCGCGTAGCGCTGGAGCACCGCTGCACAAGGCTGCGCAAGGCTTCCCGCTGGTCGTCTGCGCCCTGTTCGGCTGTGGCTCGGCGCTGGAACGCGGTGTCCGAAGCACGCGCGGCCCGCTCCAACGAAGGCCTGTCGGCGGCGACCACAGCTTGCACAGCCTGGGTCGAGAGCGCCTGCGCCGCCACGAAGTCGTCAAGTGCCCGGGCCTGGGCTTCGAGCGCCTGGGGCACCTGGGCCTGGCAGTCGGTGGCGGCGGCCACAGCATCGCGCGCTGCGGCACCCGCTTGCCGGCTGGCCTCCCAGGCGGTACGCGTGGCCTGCACGGATGCCGCAAGCTGGCGGGCCTCGCTCGCTGCGCGCAGGGTTTGTTGGTGCAGCTGTTCTCGCTGGGTCAGCCGGTCTTGCGCGGCTTTCAACGCCTTGAGGGCAGCGGGAGAGGGCGCGGCGGCCACGCCCAGCACGGTGCTGGCCAGCAGCGCGCAGAGGCCCAGGCGGGCCAGTGTGGGTGTCATGTGCGGCTCCCCTGAGGTGTTGCCGTTCGGACCCGCCGGCGCAGCACCCATTCAGACGCCAGCGCCACCCCCAGGCCCCACAGCAGGGCCGCCAGGTACAGGCGTGCCGGACTCTCGGACCGCCAGGCCGGCAAGGCCTCGGCCAGCACCGCCAGCACCGCCAACGCAACGCCAAGCAGCACCAGGGCGAAACGCGCGATGCGCCAGAACACACTGGCAGCGATGCGCGCAGCGAGGGTCAGCGATGGGGGCCAGGCCGGCTCCGGACCGGCGCCCGGGCGACCGGGCGCCGGCGTGGGCATGTCGGGTTCGTGGTCGGGCTTGGCGCGAGCGCTCGCGGCTCCGGCCAGCAAACGCTCGCGCGCTTCATCGCGGTTTTTGATGCCCACCAGGTCGATGTAGACGATCTGCGCGAGCAGGCCGGTGGGCTGGCAGTCGCGCACGCGAACCGGCAGCAGCCGGCCCTGAACGCCAGTGGGGTCCTGTGCGAAGGCCGCAGCCCACTCGGGCGCGGTGTACTGCGAGGCCAGGAAGTCGGGCGAGAGAACGATCAGGGTGCGCTGCGCGCTTTCGATCGCGCGCTGCATGTCCAGCACGTAGTTGCCTCCCTGACGGAAGTCCCACGCCTGGATCACGATGGAATAGCCCGCCGCCTCCAGCTGCCACGCCAGCCATTCGGCCCAGGCGCGGTCGGCCCGGTTGTAGCTGACGAAAAAGTCTTTCATGGACCGTGCGGGCGTTCAGGCGCGCCGCACCTTCACGGTGTAGTTGCCCATGCCGCTGGCGCGGTTGTAGTGGCGCACCTGCACGTAGTAGCGGCCCGGGATGAGGCTGGCGCGGATCAGCGCGTTGGTGTCCACGCCGCTGTCGTCGTCCTCGGCGATCACGGCGGTGGGGCTGTCGGGGCCGAAGAGTTTCATCACCACGTCGGTCGGGCCGCGTGTGTCGATGATGTGGCTGCCACCGGTCTTCACGTTGAACTGGAACAGGTCTTCTTCACCCACCTTGCCGATGGCCGCCGAGGTGCGGCGCGTGGCGCCGATGGTGAGCTCCTGCGCATCGAGCAGCGTGGGTGCGGTCTTGGGGTAGGCCTTGGCACCGCCGATGAAGGCTTTGTCCAGCGCCGAGAGGGTCGGGTTGGCGCGTGTGCCTACGCCGCTTTGAACCCAGCTGCCGGGAAAGAAGTACAGCATCACCGAGTCGGGGTCGAAGGTGGTGCCGTTGATCTGGTCGGCGCGGTACTTGTTGAGCACGTTGTGGCGGATGGTGGATTCGCTCCAGTTGTTGGGCGGGCCCGAGAGGTCGCGAATCACGGCCGCCTCGTTCCACTGGATGCCGCCGGCCGGGTTCTGGTGTTCGTGCATGAGCCCGATGGCATGGCCGAACTCGTGGGCCACGGTGCCGCCGTCCATGAAGCCCAGGTTCATGGTGGGCTGGTCCAGTGGAATGCTGCGGTTGTCTGTGCCCACGTACGACCACGCGCCTTTGGCCGGGTCGAAGCTGATGCGGATTTCTGCGTCGGCCGCGTTGTTGAACTCGAACTTCAAATTGGCGTGCACGGTCCACCACTGCGCCTGCTCGCGCACCTTGGCCTGCTGTGCCGCTGTGCCGCCGATGAAACGCACCCGCAGCGTGCTGCCGTTCATCCAGAGCTTGCCCAGCGGCATGATCGCGCGCGTGCGCCCGCGGCTGCGCACCGTGGGCTGGAACTGCATGAGCTCGGCGGGCAGCAGGCGCTGGGTGCAGACGTGAACGAGCTTGGTCATGGGAATCTCCTCGGGTGGTTGTTGGGAGGTCAGGGGTTGCGCACCAGCCGCAGCGGGGTTTCGGCTTGTTCGCCGTTGCTCCAGAGCTGGCCGGTGAGTTCGCGTCCGTCGGCACTCGCCGTGAGCACCACGCTGCCGGTGTCCATCGGTCCCCGGCCGTCGCCGGTGATGGCCTGGAAGGGAATCTCGATGCGCGGTACACCCATCACGTCGGTGAGCACGCCCTGGCCGATGTAGCGCACGTCGTTGACGATGAAGCCTTGTGCGCGAACGCTCGTGGCGTAGGTCTGCCACTTCGGGTACCACGACACCGGGAAGGGGTCGGTCTGCAGCTGGATCGCACCGTTGCTCACCGTGAACTGCACACGCAGGCGCCGGTTGTTTTCGTCGATCGACCACCACAGGCCCGAGACATCGCGGATGCCCTGGCCCGGCACTGGTGTGGGTGTGGGTGTGGGAGACACCAACGGTGCTGGAGTCGGCACCGCACCTTCCTCGTCCTCGGGCACCAGCAGGCCGATCACCACCAGGCCCACGAAGATCCCGCCGATCCAGGTGAATCCGCGCTGCATGCGTTGCAGCCAGCTGCGTCGCACCGGGCCGTTCTTGTCTTGATGCTTCGCCAGCGGATGGATACCGTGGCTGGCCAGATCGACCACGATCTTGTCGAGATCGTCCGCCCAGTCCTCGGTGCGCAGCTTGAGCGCATGCGACTCTTTCAGGAAACGCAGCGGCGCCGGAATGTCGGCGGTGGCCGGCATCAGCACGCCTTCGGTGAGCAGCGGGATGATGGTCGCGCCGTGGGTCTGGGCGGTGAGCACTTCACCACGGATGGGGTCGTCGTCGCGGTCGATGCGCCGGCCACCTTCGGGGTGCGCCATGCCCAGCAGATCGGGGGTGACCAGCAGCAGCACCACCGGCCTGGTGCCCAGCGCGGCCATGATGGCGCTGCGCCACGAATGCCCACCCCGCAGGTCCTGCTTGTCGAAGAACACCTGGTCTTCGCCGTAGAGCCGGCTCAGGTCGGCGCACAGCCGGTCCGCGTCCTTCTTGCCGTCGGACGACCGGTAGCTGATGAAGATGCGGTTCATTCGGCGGCGTAGCGGTTCAGCAAGCCCAGCAATTCGGCGGCCGCAGGCCGGTCGGCGCTGGTGATGCCATCGAGGTGTTCCAGCACGAAGCCGAGCTGGTCGGCCACCGAGGCCCACATCCAGCCTGTGCCGGCGCGTTGGTGCAGGTCTTCAAAGCTGCTCAGGATGTTGGGCAACTGCGCCGCCAGTGTGTGGTTGGCCAGGGCCTCGTACACGCTGAGTTCGGGCAGGCCCACCACACTCCAGAAGTCCGGGTCTTCGCGCAGCTTGCGCTCCAGACTCTGGCGCACACGCTGCAAACGCGCGGCGCCAAAACCCGGCCACTGCCGATGGCGCCCACGCGCCAGCAGCTCGGCGGCCACCAGGTTGAGCGCGGGGTAGAAGAGGTCGGCTTCTCCGCTGTGCAGCGCCATGGCCTCGGCGCGGCGGTAGTGCTCGGCCATGCAATCGATCGCGTGCGCCTTGGCCGAGGCTGCGGCCGGGCCCGCCATGCCTTCGAGGCGGGCCATGCGCTTCCAGGTCGAGCCCAGCAGGCTTGCACGCTCAACCGTGGGCGACAGTGTCACCAGCGCATCGAGGATGGCGATGGCCTGGCGGATGTCGGTGCGGCCTTGTTCGATCAGCGCTTTCAGCGCAGCGGGCTTGGCGCCGTTGCGCCCGGCGGCCTCCAGCCGGCCCCAGGCCTGGCGCGCGCCCAGGTTGGCCTGCTGTTCGTTGGCCTTCACCGATGCACTGGCGTCGTTGGCCGCCACCGCGCGACGGTACCAGTGCAGCGCACGCTCGATGTCGCGCGCGGCGGCCCACGCCACACCAAAAGCCTCGGCCACCGCGCCCATGCCGCCCCACTCGCTGTCGAAGCGGGCTTGCAGGTAGCGGATTTTTTCGCGTTGCGATTCGGGCGCGGCGCCCTGGGTGGCGCTCTGCACCGCGAGTGTTTCCAGGGCCAGGGCCAGCGCCACGGGCGAGGCGATGCCGGCGTACAGCTTGGACAGCGGCGGTGGCGTGCGGCGCGTG
The DNA here is from genome assembly GCF_048549895.1 of Hydrogenophaga sp. GTDB lineage: Bacteria > Pseudomonadota > Gammaproteobacteria > Burkholderiales > Burkholderiaceae_C > Hydrogenophaga. The sequence goes on along the minus strand of NZ_JBLYYB010000084.1, from coordinate 41,117 downwards.
TCGGCCTCGGTGCGCTGCCAGACCCAGTCGGGGTCGCCGTAGCACTGGTAGGCGGCCCAGGTGTTGCCCAAGGGGCTGGCGTTGTAGGCGGCCACGCGGGCGGCCTGCACCGCGTCGATGAACCGCTGGCCCGAGAGCAGGGCGCGGTAGAACTCGGTGGCAAACACGTTGGCCGCGTCGTCCTCCACCGCCCAGCCGGCCGCCACCACGCAGCGCACGCCGATGCGGATCAGCTGCTTGGCCACGCCGGCGGCAAACTGCGCACGGTCGTAGCCGCCCTTGAGCAGTTTGTCGGGGTCGGCGGCCAGGTGGCAGCAGTTGAGAAACACCAGTTCGGGCACCACCCGCATGGCCTGTACCTCGCGCGGGCCGAGAAAGGTGTTGTCGCTCAGCACCACACCGCGCAGCAACGGTGGCTTGCCGGGGCGCTCCAGCTCGGGTTCGCCATGGCCGGCAATGTGCACGATGCGGTAGCGCCGCTGCAGCAACGCAGTGGTCACGGCGCCGGCGTCGGGCCCCAGGCCGTCGTCGGGCGCAATCAGCGCGTGCACACGGGAGGCGTCCAGCCCGAGCTGGCCGCTGAGCGCCTCCACCACCGCCTCGGCCTCGGTGCGCGCTGCCGGCAGCGGCGGGTACAGCGCCGGGTCGCACAGGGGCTCGCCGATCACCAGCACGCAGTCTTCGAGCCGCGCATCGCTCACCTGGGTGCGAAAGGCCACCGTACGCAAGCGGCGCAGCAGCTTGTTGCGGATGGCCCAGGGCGCCTCGGGGCCGCCACGACCGTCGTCCGGCGCGTCCAGCAATTCCCACGGAATGGCGGCGGTGCCGTCGTCCACCTCCAGCAGCAACTCGCTCGTGCCACTCAGGCTGGACTCCATCTCCACCGGCACCAGCAACTGGAACAGCGTGCGGCCGATCTCGCGGTCGCGGTTGGCGTCGTTCGAGGCGCGGCGCACCAGCTCGCCCACCAGCCGCGCCTGCGTGGCCTGTGCCCGCACCTCGGCGCGGGCGCGCTGGGTGTCCAGTGTGTAGACGATGCTGGGCTCGCCCGTCTCATCGGTCATGGTCACGGCGCTGATGAAGTCGTAGGCGGTGCCGCGGTAGCCGTTGTCCAGTGTCTTGCGCAGTGCGCCCACGCCCGAGATGACGCAGGGCGAGAGCGCAAAGTGATCGGGTGACGCGGCGCACAGCAAGGTCAGCGCGCCCCAGGCATCGGTGGCCCGGTCGAGGTAGAGCTCCACCAGGCGCAGGTGGCTCACCACCGGCCATCCGCCCGCGCTGAGTTTTTCATTGGCTTCGCGCACACCTTGCGCCACGGCCTGTGCCGAAGTGCTCACGCTGATGCCGCTGCCGCCGCTGCCAATCAGCGTGGCCGCCAGCTCGAACTGGGTGGCGCCGCCGCCCGGCGCCTCGGCCACGCGCTGCGCCCAGGCCAGCGTGGCCTGGCGCACCGTGTGGGTGATGGCTGCGCTCTTGAGCTTGCCCTCGGCGCCCAGGCCCGCCACCACCACATGGGGTGGGCGTGGCAGGGCGAGCGGACTGTCCGGGTCCTGCCGGTTGTTGACGAAGATCTGGTGCGTGCCCGGTGCCTCCGGGTACAGACCCGCCGCGAGCGACGACGACATCACGCCGCCGATGAAGCGGTCGACCACCGCTTCGGTGCCGCTCAGGGTGGACGCAAAGTAGTGACCCACCAGCAGGGGCGTGCTGATGAACTTGAGGTTGGCGTTGTGCACGCTGACGCGCAGCGCACCCTGAGGTGCTTCGGTGCGGATGGGTGCGTCTGCCACCTGGGCCAGCAGCTCGGCCAGGCCGGTGGGTGGCTGCACGGTCGCGCTGCGCTGACGCGATGGCCGGCTGCGCACCAGCGCGGTGATGGCGCTGCCGCCGCTGCGTGTTGCGGGCGTTGGCCCCACCGCCGGCAGGCGCTGCGTGTCGCCGTGCTGCAGCAGATCGAGGTACGCGGCAAAGGCCGAGGCGGCGTCGGGCAGACCGCCGTGCTCGCAGTCCACCTTCCAGGCGCGAACGCCGGGGAGCAAGGCGTTGTCCAGCGTCACGCGGCCGTCGCCGCCCTCGGGCTGGTCGAGGTAGACCAGGCCTTCGCGTCCGTCCATCTCGAAACCCGCCGGCGTGAAGCGCGCATGGCCCACCACCATCAGCAGCCGGTCGCGAAAGCCGGGCAGTGCCGCGTCGCGTTGCTGGTCAAGGCGGCGGCGCAGCGCCACGGCCTGGTCCAGCACCGCTTGCGAGGGCACGCCCCAGCGGTACACGGTTTGCTGGCTGATCGGGTCGTGCCAGACGTTGGCCTCTTCCAGTGTCTTCATGTCCTGGTCGGCCAGCGTCTGCCAGCGTTCGCTTTGTGCCAGGCCCAGCGTGGGGTCAAGCAGGCCGGCCTGCAGCTGGATGAAGCCCGGCATGGCCGCCATGAGGCGGCGCGCCTTGTGGTCCTGGAACGGCATGCCGAAGGCGGACAGCGCGTTGCCCATGCTGTCGTCGCCCGAGAGCACCTGCATGGGTGCAAACGACCCGCCGTTGGGCGTGCCCAGCATCAGCAGGCGCGAGCCCGGACGCTCCAGCCAGCGCTGCCACACGTCGGGCCGCTCCAGCTGCACCGTGCGAGCGACCACGCCGCCCATGGAGTGCGCGAGCAGGCGCACCGGCTGACCGCTGGTGGCGCGCGCGGCCAGGGCCTGGTCCATCACGTCGGCCAGGCGGGCGCCTTCTTCCTCGATCGGGCGGCGCCAGTCAAACGAGAACTCGATGACCTCGTGTGTGGCCGACAGGAAGGAGGCCAGGTCGTCGTACACGCTGCCGATGGCGCCGTCGGGCAGCACGCGGCCGCCGGCATCGGGGTAGGCCAGGCGCCCCAGGCCACCGAGGATGCGGGCGCTCAGCCAGATGCGTTTGCCATCCACCGCCAGGTGGCTGCCCAGGATGCCCGGCAGCATGATCACGGCGGGGCGCTCGGAGGCCGGTGCCGCACCGGCCGAACGGGGCATGCCGCGCAGGCCGTCGCTGGAGCTGCCGGCCCACGACATCGGGCCGATGGGGCGGAAGCCCGCGGGCGAGTCCTGCACCAGCGCGTTGCAGATGGCGTCAGTCGAGCGCGGCTCGCTGAAGTAGCTGAAGTGCGTGACCTTGCCACCACGCTCGAGCACGAAGGTGGCTGCCGCATGGCCGCCGGTGGGCGCGCGCGGCGTGCCGCCGTACATCGACCGGGTCTGCACCACCAGGTCGTTGTCGGTCCAGTAGAAGGCATCGGCCAGCAGGGTCTTGACCCACGAGGTGATGGAGTCGCCCTGGATGTCGCCCGCCACCACGCGCAACTGCCCCGGCAGCGGCCCGGCATCGGCGCCTTCGCTGGCGTGCAGCCACTGCACCAGCGGGCTCTCGGGCAGCATGCATTCGAGGCCGGGCAGCAAGCCCGGGTCGGTGCGCTGGCTGGCCACCTCGCCGATGAAATCGAGCAACGTGGGTGCCACCGGAATCGCGGCCAGTTCCAGCGACCACTTGAGCACCGACACGTAGGCGTCCAGCCGCCTGGAGGCCAGCAGCGTGCCGCGCGCCGGGCAGGCCACGCGCACCACGCGCTCCACCCGGATGTCGCGGCCCTTGAGCTCGGTGGCCAGTTCGCGCAAGGCCTTCAACTGGTTGCGGTGGTCGGGTGTCTTGAATGGTGCGAGCGACTTTTCATCGAGATCGGGCCGCGCACACACACGAGCCAGCACCTCGGCCACCAGCCCGCCGCGCGAATGCGTGAGCAGGTGCAGGCGTGAGCCTTTGGGCAGCGAGCGGACGAGCAGCAGCGCGTTGTCGATCGGGCTGGCCGTGAGCGTGGGATGGTCGAAGCCATAGACCCGGTTGCCGTAGCGCGTGAACAGCTCGCGCACCTTGTTGGGGTGGTGCTGCCACAGCTTGCCGAAGGTGCCGTGGGTCTCGGAGAAGGTGCCGTGCAAGAGCACAAGCAGCGGTGCATCGGCAGGTGTGGGAGAGGGCGCATGGGTGAGCCGCTGGCCGTTGCCCTTGAGTGCGGTGGCAAAGCTCTGTGCCGACAGCGGGTACAGGCCGGCTTCGACCTGGTTGTCCACCCGGGCGGCGATCTTCGCGGCTGTGATGCGCGAGGCAGGCTCGAGCAGCAGACCCGTGACCACCTCGACGGCGGAGAGCAGCACGTCGCCCAGGCGCCCGCGCGAAGTGCCGCGCGAGGCACCCGCCTGCTCAAGCCCTGGCCAGCCGAGCTGCGCCGGTACGTTGATGTCGGTGCCCGCAGCAGCGACACCAGCGCGGCTGCGCGTGAGGCCCGACTGCGCCAGCATCAGGTCGCGCGCGGTCTCGGGGTGCAGCATGAGCGAGGGGCCGTTGGTGATGTGCAGCACCACCGCATCGAGCCCGGGGCGCGCGGTGAGCCGCACCGCGTCGCTGTTGCCACGGGTGGCGCCCACCTGCACGCGCTGCAGCGTCTGCCCCCGTCCACCAAAGCTGGCGGTGGAGCCCGGCCCGCGCCCGCGTGTGGCGGTGGGAGCGGCTTGCGACTGACCGCGAACGATGAAGGTGATGGGTGCGGGCGCGGTGGTCATGGAGGCACTTTCTGCAACAGATGCGCGTGCCGCGCGTCAGCGCCGCGCGCGGGTGGTGGTGGCTTTCTTCGCTGGCGCTGCCCGCTTTCTGGCCGCTGCCTTGGCCGGTGCTTTGGCCGCCACCGGCACGGCGCGCTGCGAACGCGAGAGCACGCCGCCGCTGGAGCGCGTGGCTGCCTGGCGCGTCACGAAGTCGTTGCAGACCCAGCCTTCGAGGTCGGTGGCGCCCACCACCGCCACGCGGCTCCAGCGGTCTTGCGGCTCCAGCAGCACCAGTTCTGCGCCACGCTTGAGCGCGGGCGCGACCTTGGGAAACTCGGCCGCCGGGCCGCTGCGGATGTTCAGGCTGGCGGCATTCACCACCAGGCGCACCGCCACGTCGGCACCACGCCCCAGGGCGCGGGCGCGCACGGCCGCCAGTGGGAAAGCCGGGCCGGGGTCGACCTTGCGACCGCGCGCGATGTCTTCGTGGCCCAGCACGTCCTTCAGGCCGTAGTGCGCCACCAGCGCCTCGCACAGTTGCAGCGCGCGCTCGATCTGCACTTCGGTGAAGTGGTGCCACGGCCGCAGGCCGCCACCGTGCCGGTGCTCGGCCATCACCACCTCGTTGTCGGGATAGGCCTTGCCGAACCAGGAGACGCAGCGCTCGCCCTCGCGGTGCAGCAGGCCGGCGTTGTCCATCTCGATGCCGATGGCGTGGTGGTTCAGTCCGTCGATGCCGTTCCACTGGCTCACGCCGGCATGCCAGGTCACCGCATTGAAGGGAGCGAGTTGCACGATGCGCCCGTCGCGCCCGAGCACGATGTGCGCCGAGGCGTTGCCCTGGGGCTTCCTGGTGCAGAGCGATTCCACCGAACTCTCCAGCGTGCGTCCCGCCGTGTAGTGCAAGACCACAAACTGCGGGCGCATGGCGCCGCCCACGTTGGGTGTGGCTCTAAAGCTCACGTCGGGGCCGGTGAGGCGGTGGTTCTGGATGCCGAGCATGTGAAACCCTCCCTTGGGTTGCCGATGCAAACAAGGCGCCAAGCCGGGCGCCGCCGGGTCAGACGCTGAACGGTGTCTGCTTCAGGAACGCGGCCGCCGGCCCCAGCGTGAACAGGTTGGGCGACTGGGTGGGCGGCAGGCCTGCGCGAACGAGTGCGTGCAGGCGCGCGTAGCTGCCGGTGAAGGCACCGTTGTTCCAGACGCGCAGCAGTTGTTCGGTGAAGGCCCCGTTGTGGTCACCGTCCATGGAAAACTGGTTGTCCTGGCAGCCCGAGATGAGGATGAGCGCGGGCTTGAATTCCTTGACGATGCCGGTGAGCCGGTTGCTCACGGTCACATTGGCCAGTGCGGTGTCGGGATCGGTCACGCGTCCACCAGCGACCTTGGCCACGTCGTTCTGGAGCTTGTCGTAGAAGGCCTTGTGCGCCGCGTACACCCGCATGCCCACGGCCGGCGGCATGATGCGCGGGCGCTGCGCCGGTGTGCCGGGTTGTGGCCGCCCGGCGCGCACCACAGTACCGCTGTGGCAACTGTCCGAGACCACGAAGAGGCGCACACCGGCCTTGAATTTGCTGAGCTCGTAATAGAGCTCGTCGTCGATCAGCTGGCCGTCAAACAGGCACCAGGTCTCGTCCTGCTTGTCGTCTTTTTCTTCACCGCTCACATCGGGCACCTGGCCGCCGTGACCGGAAAAACTCATGAAGAAAAAGTCACCTGCGGCCAGCGCCTTGGCCGCCTTGTTCAGTGCTGCGAGCAGATTGGCACGCGTGGCTTTTTTGGTGATCAGCAGGGTGCTTTTCATGCCCGTTGACGCGGCGATGGCGGCCATGTCGTGGGCATCGAACTCGCAGGCCGCCAGCGGTCCGGTCCAGCCCTCGTAGTGGGCGGCGCTCACCTCGTTGATGCCGATGTGAAGCGACAAGGCCTGCGGTTTTCTGGCGGCGGCAGCAGATGCTTTGCTGTTCATTTGAACTCCCCCGGCTGGCTGTTTCAAATTGTTCGAACTGTGCAATCTGTCACAAATTCTGGGCGTTTTGTCCTGGTGAAGCAAACCTCAAGTTGTAAGTGAATGTCTGATTCTGGAGCTTTTGGGTTAATTGGCATGTGCTCCATGTACGCCCTTCTCATGGAGAAAGGGGCCTGGATCGCTCAGCGAATCCAGGCCCCCCAGGCGTGCATCGATGTGGTGAGGTCGGTGCGGGTCAGTGGCCCGACGCACCCGCCGCGCCGATGCCGGTTTCCGAGCGCACCTGCTGTGCGAGGAAGCCGGCGCGGTCGACCTTGGCGCGTCGGCTGTTGTCCAGGATGGAAAACAGCCAGATGCCCAGGAAGCCGATGGTCATGGAGAAGAGGGCGGGCGAGGTGTACGGGAACAGCGCCGAGCCTTTGGGGTTGCCCAGCGTCACCTCCCACACCGAAGGCGACACCACGGTGAGCGCCACCGACGACACCAGACCCATGAAGCCGCCGATCACCGCGCCCTTGGTCGTGCAGTCTTTCCACAGCACGCTCATGAACAGCACAGGGAAGTTGGCCGAGGCCGCGATGGCGAACGCCAGCGACACCATGAAGGCGATGTTCTGCTTCTCGAACGCGATGCCCAGCACCACGGCTACCACGCCGAGCGCGATGGTGGTGATCTTGGACACGCGCAGCTCGGAGGCGCTGTCGGCCTTGCCCTTTTTGATGACGGTGGCATACAGGTCGTGCGAGACGGCGCTGGCGCCGCTCAGCGTGAGGCCGGCCACCACCGCGAGGATGGTGGCAAACGCCACCGCCGAGATGAAGCCCAGGAACACGTTGCCGCCCACCGCGCTGGACAGGTGCACCGCCGCCATGTTGTTGCCGCCCAGCAGCGCGCCCTTGGCATCCAGAAACTGCGGATTGGTCAGCACGAAGGTGATGGCGCCGAAACCGATGATGAAGGTCAGCAGGTAGAAGTAGCCGATCCAGCCGGTGGCCCACATCACGCTCTTGCGCGCTTCCTTGGCGCTGGGCACGGTGAAGAAGCGCATGAGGATGTGCGGCAGGCCGGCGGTGCCGAACATCAGCGCCATGCCGAAGCTGATGGCCGAGATCGGGTCTTTCACAAAGTTGCCCGGCCCCATGATGGATTGCCCGAGCGACGCAGCCACCTCGGCGGTCTTGCCGTCTTTCAAAGCCAGGTCGGTCTTGATCTTCACCGCGCCGGCGAACATGGCCTCGGGGCTGAAGCCGAAGTGCCACAACACCGACAGCGCCATGAACGAGGCACCGCCCAGCAGCAGGCAGGCCTTGATGATCTGCACCCAGGTGGTGGCCGTCATGCCGCCGAACAGGACATAGACCATCATCAGCGCGCCCACGATCACCACCGCGATCCAGTACTCCAGACCGAACAGCAGCTTGATCAACTGCCCCGCACCCACCATCTGCGCGATCAAATAAAAGGCCACCACCACCAGCGTGCCCGAGGCTGCGAAGATGCGGATGGGTGTCTGCTCGAAGCGGAACGCGGCCACATCGGCGAAGGTGAACTTGCCCAGGTTGCGCAGGCGTTCGGCCATCAAAAAGGTGATGACGGGCCAGCCCACCAGGAAGCCGATGGAGTAGATCAGGCCGTCAAAACCGCTGGCCATCACCGCGGCGGAAATGCCGAGGAAAGACGCGGCCGACATGTAGTCGCCCGCGATCGCGAGACCATTCTGAAAGCCGGTGATGCCGCCACCGGCGGTGTAGAAGTCGGAGGCCGACCTGGTCTTGGCTGCGGCCCATTTGGTGATGAACAGCGTGGCCAGCACGAAGGCGCCGAACATGCCGATGGCGGTCCAGTTGGTGGCCTGTTTTTCGGACTGGCCGAGGTCGGCACCAGCGGCCCAGACAGCGGCCGACACACCGAAGAGGGTCAGCAGCGTGAGCACGCGGCGCAAGGTGGGTGTGAGGTGCTTCATTTCGTCACCGCCTGCGCCACCGCGTTGGAGAGCTCGTCGAACTCGGTGTTGGCGCGCTTCACGTAGATCGCCGTGATCACGATGGTGAAGACGATCACGCCGAAGCCGATCGGTATGCCGATCGTCATCACGCCGTCGCCCAGGCGCGTTGACAGGAATTCCTTGTTGAAGGCCACCAGCAGGATGAAGCCGTAGTACACGACCATCATCGCCAGGGTCAGCCACCAGCCGAAGCTGGAACGTTTGGCCCTGAGTTCCCGGTATTTCGGGTGGCTCAGGATGTGTTGGACCATGTCGTCTTGCATGGGGTCTCCTCAAAGTGGACGTGGAGCGGCCAGCGTAGGTTCGGGCTCTTACCAAGCACTGACCCGAATATGAAGCGGGGCTGACGCGGGGTCTATTCACACGCCACACAGCCAGGTGATTTGCTCTCGTTTTGAAAGCTGCGCGTCAGCTTTGCTGCTATCTGCTAGGGGCATACCCTTGGTTTTCCGCGCTGAGGGCGGCAGCGCAATCTAGCTGTAAGAAACGGATAACAAAGTCCGCCCCGTGATGCCACAAGCCCCGTGCTTGCGGAGTGCACCCAACGGCGGCACACGCTGCCCATCAACAAGCAACCTCAGAGGAAATGACTCATGAATAGCGACAGCAACGCAAAGGCCTACTGGTCTGCCACGCTGGGCCTGCTGACCAAGGTAATGGTCGTGTGGTTCCTGGTGTCCTACGGCGCGGGCATTTTGTTCGCCCCCCTGCTCAACAGCATCTCGCTCGGCGGCTATCCGTTGGGCTTCTGGTTCGCGCAGCAAGGCTCCATCTACGTGTTCATTGCATTGATCTTCTATTACGCCCACAAGATGGGCCAGATCGATCGCAAGTTCGGCATGCAGGAAGACTGAGACACAAGAGAACACCATGTCACTTCAAACCACCATCTATTTGTTCGTCGGGCTCAGCTTCGCGCTGTACCTCGGCATCGCCTACTGGGCACGCGCGGGCAGCACGTCCGAGTTTTATGTGGCCGGCGGCGGGGTTCACCCCATCACCAACGGCATGGCCACAGCCGCCGACTGGATGTCGGCCGCGTCCTTCATCTCCATGGCCGGCCTGATCTCCAACATGGGCTACGGCGGCTCGGTGTTCCTGATGGGCTGGACCGGCGGCTTCGTGCTGCTGGCGATGCTGCTGGCGCCGTACCTGCGCAAGTTCGGCAAGTTCACCGTGCCTGAATTCATCGGTGACCGCTTCTACTCGCCCACCGCGCGCAATGTGGCGGTGTTGTGCCTGCTGATCATTTCGCTGACCTACATCATTGGCCAGATGACCGGCGTGGGCGTGACCTTCGCGCGCTTCCTGGGCGTCTCCAGCGACCAGGGCATCTACATCGGCATGGCCATCGTGTTCATGTACGCGGTGTTCGGCGGCATGAAGGGCATCACCTACACGCAGGTGGCGCAGTACATCGTGCTGATCGCAGCCTACCTGGTGCCGGCCTTCTTCATCTCGCTCAACCTGACCGGCAACTTCCTGCCGCAGTTGGGCCTGGGCGCCGACATGGCAGGCACCGACGTGTCGCTGCTCACCAAGCTTGACCAGGTGGTGACCGACCTGGGCTTTGGCCAGTACACCACCACCAGCGCGGGCTCCACGCTGAACATGTTCTTCTACACCGTGTCGCTGATGATCGGTACCGCGGGCCTGCCCCACGTGATCGTTCGCTTCTTCACCGTGCCCAAGGTTGCCGATGCCCGCTCCACCGCTGGCTGGGCGCTGATCTTCATTGCCCTGCTGTACACCACCGCACCCGCTGTGGGCGCCATGGCCAAGCTGAACCTGCACGGCACGGTGAACTCCGCTGTCGGCCTGGTCAACAGCGTCGACGGCGGCATCGGCGTGAACGCCAATGCGGTCAATGCCAACGCCGACCTGTACGCCACCGAATCGAGCCTGCAGTACGAGCAGCGTCCCGACTGGATGAAGCGCTGGGAAAAAACCGGCCTGCTGAAGTGGGAAGACAAGAACGCGGATGGCCGCATCCAGTACTACAACGACGCCACCAAGAACGAAGTCGCCAAAGGCAAGGCCGAAGCGGCTGGCTGGAAGGGCAACGAGCTGACCGTGAATGCCGACATCATCGTGCTGGCCAACCCGGAAATCGCACTGCTGCCCAACTGGGTGATCGCATTGGTGGCGGCCGGTGGCCTGGCTGCTGCGCTGTCCACCGCTGCCGGTCTGTTGCTGGCCATCTCGTCGGCGGTCTCGCACGACCTGATCAAGGGCGCGATCAAGCCCGACATCAGCGAAAAGGGTGAACTCATGGCCGGCAAGATCGCCATGGCCGTGGCCATCTTCGTGGCGGGCTGGCTGGGCTTGAATCCGCCGGGCTTTGCGGCCGGTACCGTGGCCCTGGCCTTCGGTATTGCGGCATCGACCATCTTCCCCGCGTTGATGATGGGCATTTTCAGCCGCACCGTGACCGACAAGGGCGCCATCGCCGGCATGTTGGCTGGTCTGGCTGTGGTGCTGTTCTATGTGTTCGCACACAAGGGCATCTTCTTCATCAAGGGCACGGACTTCGTGCACATGGTCGGCGGCGTGAACGGCTTCTTCACCATCACCCCCGAGGCCTTCGGCACCGTGGGCGCCATCGTGAACTTCGTGGTCGCCTACCTGGTGAGCAAGGTCTCCAAGCCGGTGCCCAAGCACATCGTGGAACTCGTGGAGTCGGTGCGCGTGCCCAAGGGTGCGGGCGTCGCCACCGGCCATTGATGGCTTGAACTCACACGGCCCGGGCGCTTGCCCGGCCCGCCTGTGACCCAGACCCCGTCGGTTCGCTGACGGGGTTTTGTTTTTTTGAAAGCCGACAGACGACAATGCCTCGTCAGGACCACCACACATGAACCTCCCCAGCGTCTACATCTTCAACTGGCTGTTCCTCCTCGCCCTGTTCCCGGTGGCGTTTTTCTGGCTGCGCCGCGCGTACCGCATCCTCATCCAGCGCGACTTCTCCGAGGTGGCCTTGAAGAAGGGCGTGGCCCCACCCAACGCCGAGCACTACGCGCCCTACGAGATGGCGATCAACCTGGTGGGCGGCGTGATCATGGTCGGCGTGCTGGTGGCCGTGCTCGGCTTCCAGGCGCTGGCGTCCGAAGACTGGATCGCCGTGGCGGGTGTGACGCTGTGGATGAAGCTGCTGGCGTCGTTTGCGCTCAGCCGCCATGCGCACGGCCAGGGGCTGGGGCGCAAGAAGGGCTGAAGCAAGACAGGCCCGGCGCCGGGCCGCCCCAAGCCGGGTCAGCCCCCTCGGGGGGCAGCGACCCGCGCAGCGGCGGAGCGTGGGGGCTCAGTATTCCAGTCTTTCGGGCCGGATTTCCTGCAGGATGGTGGTCGCGATCTCTTCGATCGACTTGGTCGTCGTTGACAACCACCGGATGCCTTCGCGGCGCATCATGCCTTCGGCCTCGCTCACCTCCATGCGGCAGTTCTCCAGGCTCGCGTAACGCGAGTTGGGGCGGCGCTCGTTGCGGATCTCGCTCAGGCGCTCGGGCGCGATGGTGAGACCAAAGATCTTCTTGCGGTGCGCCACCAGCGCGGGCGGCAGCTTGCGGCGTTCGAAGTCTTCGGGGATCAGCGGGTAGTTGGACGCCTTCAGGCCGTACTGCATGGCGAGGTACAGCGAGGTGGGTGTCTTGCCGCTGCGGCTCACACCGACCAGGATCACGTCAGACCCTTGCAGGTCCTTGTGGCTCTGGCCGTCGTCGTGCGCGAGCGAGAAGTTGATCGCCTCGATGCGGTCGTTGTAGGCCTTGCTTTTGGAGGCGTCGGAGAAGCGCCCTACGCGGTGGTTGGACTTGACGCCCAGCTCGTGCTCCATGGGTTCCACGAAGGTGCCGAACATGTCGAGCATCATGCCGTTGCAGTGGTCCTGGAACACCGCGAGCACCTCCATGTTGACCACCGTGGTGAAGACCATCGGGCGTTTGCCTTCGATCTCGGCGGTGTGGTTGATCTGGCGCACCGCCTGGTGGGCCTTGTCCACGCTGTCCAGAAACGGCAGGCGCACACGCCGCACTTCAATCTCGAACTGCGCCAGCAAGGCGTTGCCAAAAGTCTCGGCGGTGATGCCGGTGCCGTCGGAGATGAAGAAGACCGTTCGGTTGGGCATGGGGCGCGTCCTTACAATACCGGATGTTGTGTCGGGGCCATTATCCGTGGCCCTGCCGTCTCATTTGCCTCCCTGCCCGGTGCCAGACCCACAACAGAACAACAGGTCACCAGCCCCTGCATGGACACCCCCGGTTTTTCAACCTTAGGAGTTTTCCCATGTCCCACCTGTTTGGAGCGGCCGATCTGGTCGTGCCTTTCGAAAAATTGCGGATGAGCGACGTCGAGTCGGTCGGCGGCAAGAACGCCAGCCTCGGCGAGATGATTTCGCAACTGCCCAGCGGCGTGAAAGTGCCCACCGGTTTTGCCACCACGGCACACGCCTTCCGCGAATTCCTCAAACACGACGGCCTGACCGAGCGCATCAACGCGCGACTGGACGCGCTGGACACCGAAGACGTGCGCGCCCTGGCCGAAGCGGGCGCCGAGATCCGCGCCATGGTGGAAAACCAGCCGTTTCCGGCCGACTTGGAAAAGGCCATCCGCGAAGCGTTTGTGACGCTCACCCATGGCAACGACACGGCCTCGTTCGCGGTGCGCTCGTCGGCCACGGCCGAAGACCTGCCCGACGCGTCGTTCGCCGGTCAGCAGGAAACTTTCCTCAACGTGATCGGCATTGAAGAGGTGCTGCACAAGATGAAGGAGGTGTTCGCCTCCCTCTACAACGACCGCGCCATCAGCTACCGCGTGCACAAGGGTTTTGCGCATGCCGACGTGGCCCTGAGCGCTGGCGTGCAGCGCATGGTGCGCTCCGACCTGGGTGCTGCCGGTGTGATGTTCACCATCGACACCGAGAGCGGTTTTGAAGACGTGGTCTTCATCACCAGCAGCTACGGCCTGGGCGAAACCGTGGTGCAGGGCGCGGTGAACCCCGACGAGTTCTATGTGCACAAGCCCATGCTCAAGGCCGGCAAGCGCGCGCTGATCCGCCGCAACCTGGGCAGCAAGCTGATCCAGATGGGCTTCACCACCGACGCCGAAAAGTCGGGCACGGGTGCGCTCAAGGGCAAGCTGGTGAAGACCACCGACGTGCCGGTGGAACTGCGCAACCGCTACAGCCTGACCGACGCCGACGTGGAGCAGCTTGCCCGCTACGCCATGGTGATTGAGCAGCACTACGGCCGCGCCATGGACATCGAGTGGGGCAAGGACGGCATCGACGGCGAGCTCTACATCCTGCAGGCCCGCCCCGAGACGGTGAAGAGCCAGAGCGCGGGCAAGACCGAGGTGCGCTACAAGCTCAAGGGCAAGGGCGCGGTGCTGGCCAGCGGCCGCGCCATCGGCCAGAAGGTGGGCACCGGCCCGGTGCGCCTGGTGCACAACATCAGCGAGATGGACAAGGTGCAGCCCGGTGACGTGCTGGTGACCGACATGACCGACCCGAACTGGGAGCCGGTGATGAAGCGGGCGAGTGCCATCGTCACCAACCGGGGCGGGCGCACCTGCCACGCGGCCATCATTGCGCGCGAGCTGGGCATTCCGGCGGTGGTGGGTTGTGGCGACGCCACCGAACACCTGAAAGACGGCACGCTGGTCACGGTGAGCTGCGCCGAGGGCGACACCGGTCACATCTATGACGGCCTGCTGGAGACCGAGATCACCGAAGTGCAGCGTGGCGAGATGCCGCTGCTGGACGTGAAGATCATGATGAACGTGGGCAACCCTCAGCTGGCGTTTGACTTCTGCCAGATCCCCAACGGCGGCGTGGGCCTGGCGCGCCTGGAGTTCATCATCAACAACAACATCGGCGTGCACCCCAAGGCGATCCTGGACTACCCGCAGATCGACGCCGACCTGAAAAAGGCGGTGGAGTCGGTGGCCCGTGGCCACGCTTCGCCACGCGCTTTTTACGTGGACAAGGTGGCCGAAGGTGTGGCCACCATCGCCGCGGCCTTCTGGCCCAAGCCGGTGATCGTGCGGCTGTCGGATTTCAAGAGCAACGAGTACCGCAAGCTGGTGGGCGGCTCGCGCTACGAGCCCGACGAAGAAAACCCGATGCTGGGTTTTCGCGGTGCGGCGCGCTACATCAGCGAAGACTTCCGCGAAGCCTTTGCCATGGAGTGCGAAGCGCTCAAGCGCGTGCGCGAGGACATGGGCCTGGACAACGTGCAGGTGATGGTGCCTTTCGTGCGCACGCTGGCGCAGGCCAAGCGTGTGACCGAGCTCATGGCCGACAAGGGCTTGAAGCGCGGTGACAACGGCCTGAAGGTCATCATGATGTGCGAGATCCCGAGCAACGCGGTGCTGGCCAAGGACTTCCTGCAGTACTTCGACGGCTTCTCGATCGGCTCCAACGACCTCACGCAGTTGACCCTGGGCCTGGACCGCGATTCGGGCCTGGAGCTGCTCGCGCACGACTTCGACGAGCGCGACCCGGCCGTCAAAGCACTGCTGCAGATGGCCATCAATGCCTGCCGAGCCGAGGGCAAGTACGTGGGCATTTGCGGCCAGGGCCCCAGCGACCACCCCGACTTCGCGCAGTGGCTGCGCGACGAGGGCATCAGCTCCATTTCGCTGAACCCCGACTCGGTGGTGGACACCTGGCAGCTCCTGTCGTCCAGCCAGAAGTAACCCGCCTGCGCTGTGGCGCTTGACCGAAAGAGGCGGCAGCGGGCAACCCTGCCGCTTTTTTCATGGCCATTCGCATCCTCATGGGTGAGGTGCCTGGCGCACAATCAAAGCGCACGACGCTGGCCACGCACCGCGTTGGCTGACTGAGGAGACAAACATGTTCAAAGGACTTGCCGCCCAGCGCCTGGTGGCCCTGTTCTTCGCCGCCGCGGCGTTGTTCAACTTTCCCTTGCTGGCGCTGTGGGACCACGATGCGCGCGTGTGGGGCCTGCCGCTGTTTCCGCTCGCGCTGTTCGTCATCTGGGGTGTGTTGATCGCCGTGCTCGCCTGGGTGGTGGAGCACCACAGCAACGTGTCACCGCTCGACTGACCATGCTCTCGGCCCCGCTGGTCATCGGCGTTTCGTTTGCCTACTTGCTGCTGCTGTTCGCGGTGGCGTACTGGGGCGACCGGCGGGCCGCGCAGGGCCGCTCGGTGATCTCCAGCCCGTGGGTGTATGCGTTGTCCATGGCGGTGTACTGCACTGCGTGGACCTACTTCGGCAGCGTCGGGCGCGCAGCCAGCGCGGGCGTGTGGTTCCTGCCGATTTACCTCGGGCCGATGCTGGCCATGCTGCTGGCCTGGATGGTGGTGCGCAAGATGATCCGCATCGCCAAGACCTACCGCATCACCTCCATTGCCGACTTCATTGCCAGCCGCTACGGCAAGAGCCCGCTGCTCGCGGGCCTGGTGACGCTGATCACGGTGGTGGGCATCGTTCCCTACATCGCCCTGCAGCTCAAGGCCATTGCCAGCGGCTACGCGGTGCTTACCTCGCCGCTGGGCATGCCCGCGGTGCAGAGCGCGGACTGGTGGAGCGACAGCACGCTGTACGTGGCGCTGGCACTCGCCGGTTTCACCATCGTGTTCGGCGCACGCCAACTGGACAGCACCGAGCGCCACGAAGGCATGGTGGCGGCGATCGCGTTCGAGTCGGTGGTCAAGCTGGTGGCGTTCATGGCAGTGGGTCTGTTCGTCTGTTTCGGTCTTTTTGCGAGCCCGGCGGCGCTGTTCGACCAGGCCCATGCGGTGGCCGAATTGCGTCGCTTGATGCAGTTCAACCAGGGACAGCCGTTTGCATACGCGCAGTGGCTGGGCCTCACCTTGCTGGCCATGCTGTCGGTGATCTTTCTGCCGCGCCAGTTCCAGGTGATGGTGGTGGAGAACGTGGACGAGAAACATCTCAAGCGTGCGGTCTGGGCGTTTCCGCTGTACCTGTTGCTGATCAACCTGTTCGTGTTGCCCATCGCGCTGGGCGGTCTGCTGCACTTTGGCCCCGGGCGCATGGACCCCGAGACCTTCGTGCTGTCATTGCCGCTGTCGCAAGGGCAGGGCGCGTTGGCCTTGTTCGCGTTTGTGGGCGGTCTCTCGGCCGCCACCGGCATGGTGATTGTGGAGGCCATCGCGGTGTCCACCATGGTGTGCAACGATCTGGTGATGCCGTTGCTGCTGCGCATGCGGCGCTTTGGCGCGCGCGCCAGTGGCGACCTCACCACCGTGCTGCTGCGCATCCGGCGCCTGGCCATCCTGGGCATCCTGCTGCTGGGGTATCTGTATTTCCACCTGGCCGGCGAGGCGTATGCGCTGGTGAGCATCGGCCTCATCAGCTTCGCGGCGGTGGCGCAGTTCGCGCCGGCCTTGCTGGGCGGCATGTACTGGAAGGGCGGCACGCAGCGCGGCGCGCTGGCAGGCCTGTTGCTGGGCTTTGCCTTCTGGGCCTACACGCTCATGCTGCCTTCGCTGGTGAAGTCGGGCTGGCTCACCGCCGGCTTCATGGAGCAGGGGCCTTTCGGCTGGTGGCTGCTCAAGCCCGAGGCCTTTCTGGGCCTGGCCGGGCTGGACAACCTCACGCACTCGCTGATCTGGAGCCTGTTGGCCAATGTGGCGGCCTATGTGGGCGTGTCGCTCTGGCGCGCGCCCACCGCGCGCGAAACCAGCCAGGCGCTGCTGTTTGTGGACGTGTTCCACCGCACGCCCGCCTCGCGCCCGGTGTTCTGGCAGGGCAAGGCGCAGGTGTCGGCGCTGCTGCCGCTGGTGGGGCGCTTTCTGGGTGTGGAGGCGGCGCAGCGCCTGTTTGCCGACTACGCGTTGCGTGTGGGCGCGCGGCAGATCGAGCAGATCCCGGCCGACGCGCGGCTGGTGCACTTTGTCGAGACACAACTGGCGGGCGCCATCGGCAGCGCGTCGGCGCGGGTGATGGTGGCGTCGGTGGTGGAAGAGGAGGCGCTGGACCTCGACGACGTGATGCGCATCCTGGACGAAGCCTCGCAGTTGCGCGCCTACTCGCACGCGCTGGAGGAAAAATCGCAGTCGCTGGAGCGTGCCACGGCCGAGCTGCGCCAGGCCAACGAACAGCTCAAGAGCCTGGACCGGCTCAAGGACGATTTCATGTCCTCGGTCACGCACGAACTGCGGACACCCTTGACCTCGATCAGGGCCCTGGCCGAACTGATGCGCGACGATGCAGGCATGGCCTCTGTGCAGCGCCAGCAGTTTGTGGGCATCATCGTGGGCGAGACCGAACGGCTGAGCCGTCTGGTGAACCAGGTGCTGGACATGGCCAAGATCGAGTCGGGCCACGCCGAGTGGCACGACACCGAGGTCGACATGAAGGCGCTGCTGGAGCAGGCCGCCAGCACCATGGCCGAGCCGCTGCGCGAACGCGGTGTGCGGCTGGTGCTGCAGGTGCCGCCACAGGTGCAGCCACTGCATGCCGATGCCGACCGCCTGATGCAGGTGGTGCTCAACCTGCTGTCGAACGCCGCCAAGTACGCGCCGCGCGACAGGGGTTGCGTGGTGCTGAGCCTCAAAGACCGCGTGGAAGGTGTAGAAGTGGAAGTGCAGGACAACGGGCCGGGCATCGCGCCCGATCAGCAGGCCATGGTGTTCGAGAAGTTTCGCCAGATCGAGGGAGATGCGCACTACCGGCCCGGTGGCACTGGCCTGGGCCTGCCGATCAGCCGCCAGATCGTGGCGCACTTCGGTGGGCGCATGTGGCTGCGGTCCACGGTGGGGCAGGGGGCGGTGTTCGGCTTCTCGCTGCCGCGCCATGGGCCAACAACAACGCAAGGAGACACGCCATGAGCCACAAGATACTGATCGCTGACGACGAGCCCAACATCCTGATTTCGCTGGAGTTCCTGATGAAGCGCGAAGGCTTTGAGGTGGTGCTGGCACGCGACGGGCAGGAGGCCATCGACGCGATCACGCGGGAGCGTCCCGCGCTGGTGTTGCTCGACGTGATGATGCCGGTGAAGACCGGCTTTGATGTGTGCAGCGAGGTGCGTGCCAGCGAGGCGCTGCGCAGCACAGTCATCGTGATGCTCACCGCCAAGGGGCGTGACACCGATGTGGCCAAGGGTCTGGCGCTGGGTGCCAACGCCTACATGACCAAACCGTTTTCCACCCGCGAGCTTGTGCAGAAAGTGCGTGAGTTGCTGGAGCCTGCGCCATGAGTCGACGCCGCGTGGACCGGCGGTTGTGGCTGGGCCTGGTGCTGGCTGGTGCCTCGGTGCTGCTGTGGCTGGGAGCAACCGTGGGCATCGTGTGGTCGACGCTGGATGAGCCGCAGCGCGACCTGCTGGTCGACCTGCCGGGCACGCGTGGCACGCTGGTGGCCATGATGGTCGTGGTGCTGTTCGGCGCGTTGGCGTTTGCGCTGCGTGCGCTCATCAGACACTTCATCGAACCCGCCGCCCAACTGGCCGAGGAGGGCATGTTGCTGGTGCGCACCGACGTGGCCCGCAGCCTGCCGGCCCAGGGCAGCGCCGAGAACCGCGCCGTCGCCGACGTGATCAACCAGCTGGTGGCGCAACGCACGCGCTTGCGCGACGACATGGACGCGCGCGTGCAGGAGGCCAGCCACAACATCGAGCAGGAAAAGAGCCGCCTCGCCGCGCTCATGGCCGAGCTCACGCAGAGCGTGGTGGTGTGCAACCTGGACGGGCGCATCCTGCTCTACAACCAGCGCGCGCGCCTGCAGTTTCGCGCGCTCTCGCAAGCGCCCGACGTGGCCGGTGGCGCCGAGCTGATCGGTCTGGGCCGCTCCATCTACACGGTGTTCGATCGCAAGCTGGTGGCGCACGCGCTGGAGAACATCCAGCAGCGCATGCTCTCGGGCGCGGCCCAGCCGTCGGCCCAGCTCGTGACCTCCACGCCGGCAGGGCAGTTGCTCCGGGTGCAGATGGCGCCGGTGCGCTCGGCCCAGGCCCAGACCGCCGAAGACCCGGCCGACCGCGCAGAAATCACCGGCTTCGTGCTCATGCTGGACAACATCACGCGCGAGTTCGAGGCAGAGTCGGCGCGCGACCGCGTGCTGCACACCCTGACCGAAGGCACCCGCTCGGCTCTGGCCAACATGCAGGCCGCGCTGGATGTGCTGGACCATCCCGATCTGGAGCCTGCCGGGCGCGACCGTTTCCTGCGCGTGGTTCGAGAAGAAAGCGCAGCGCTGGCGAGGCGCATCGTGGCGATCGAAGCAGACACCGCGCACAACCTCAAGACCCGCTGGCCGCTGGAGGACATGCTGGGCGCTGACCTGGTGTCGGCGGCGCTGCGCCGCATCGAGACCCTGACGGGGCTGCCGGCCAGCGCGCTGGAGGTCAACCTGGGCCTGTGGCTCAAGGTCGAGAGCTTCTCGCTGCTGCAGGTGCTGGTGTACCTCTCTGGCCGGCTTGCCGAGGAGTTTGGTGTGCGCTTTGTGCAGTTGCGGCTGGACACGGCCAGTGGCAGCGCAGGCAAGGCGCAGCTCGATCTGATCTGGTCGGGGCCGGCCATCAGCAATGAGACGGTGATGAGCTGGGAAATGGAGTCGCTGAAGGTCGGCGCAGAGACCACGGGTTTGAGTGTGCGCGATGTGATCGAGCGGCACGGTGGCGCTTTCTGGTTCGAGCGTGATCGCTCGCGCCACCAGGCGTTTTTCCGCATCCTGCTGCCGCTGGCCGATCCGCGTGAACGATCGGAGACCCCGAGCTTCGTGCGCAACGAGAGCCGGCCCGAGTACTACGACTTCGATCTCTTCAAGACCACCGAGCAAACGCGCTCGCTGGATGATCGGCGCCTGGTGGACCTGGTGTACACCGTGTTCGACCTTGAGACCACCGGGCTGGAGCCCTCACAGGGCGACGAGATCATCCAGATCGGCGCGGCGCGCATCGTCAACGGCAAGCTGCTGCGCCAGGAGTGTTTCGAGCAGTTGGTGGACCCGCAGCGCAGCATCCCGGCGGCCTCGATTCCCATCCACGGCATCCAGCTGGCCATGGTGGTGGGGCAGCCGAAGATCGGCGAGGTGCTGCCGGCCTTCCATGCGTTTGCGCAGGACACCGTGCTGGTCGCGCACAACGCCGCGTTCGACATGCGTTTTCTGCAACTCAAGGAGAAGTCCACCGGCGTGGTGTTTGACCAGCCGGTGCTCGACACACTCCTGCTCTCGGCGGTGATCCACCCGAATCAGGACTCGCACCGGCTGGAGGCGATCGCCGAACGTTTCGATGTGCCGGTGATCGGGCGGCACACAGCCATGGGTGACGCCATGGTCACAGCCGAGATCTTCATCAAGTTGATCCCGCTGCTGGCGCAGCAGGGCATTCACACACTGGGGCAGGCGCGCGAAGCCGCTCAAAAGACGTACTTCTCCCGCTTGAAATACTGACCCTTGCGCACTGCCGGGGTGTTTCAAAACTTGTAGCGTTGCGCCAGCACCGATTGCAGCGTCTGCACCACTTGAAACGCGTCTCTGAGTTGCGTGCGCTCGAAGTTGGAGATTTCGGCCGGGTCCAGAAAGTTGTCGGGCGCCTGACCCTGCGCCATTTGGCCCGCTTGGTGGCGGATGCGCAGCGCGGCCAGAAATTCCAGCGCGTCGCGCAGGTCGCGCGCACTTTGTTCGCTGATGTCGCCTCCGTTGGCGGACATGAGCAGCCGGTCGTGGGTGTTGACCTCGGTGTGTCCGCCGGCAAGCGCGTAGACGCGGGCCAGATCCACGATGGGCACCACGCCGGTGTGCTTGAGATCGATGGTGCCCTTGTGCTCGCCGCTGCGCGCTGGCGACAAGCCGTTGAACCAGTTCAGTGGTGGCTGGTGGGTCAGCGCGTTGCCGACCATGTGGGCGAGAAACAGGGTGTTGCCCCGGGTGCCGTGCAGCACGTCGCGGCGCAAGCCATCGAGCAATCGGGTCTGCCCTGCAATCGCCCGCAGATCAAAAAACACACAGGTGAGCATGAGCGCCTTGGGCTCGGGCTCGTGGGTCCAGCGCCGGAAGTACTCGGCCCACCGGTGGCGCGGCTGCCGCCAGGCGTCGGTCATGGCCATCATCTCGCCCGGGCAATGCACGTAGCCGCAAGCGTCCAGCCCGTCACAGACGAAGCGCGAGAGTTGCCGGAAGTACTCGCCGTGCTGCGCTTCATCGAACGCATCGTCAAGCACCATGCAGTTGTCCTGGTCGGACTTGGCGGTCTGCTCGTTGCGGGCTTGTGACCCGGCGGCCACCCACACATAGTCCACCGGGGCCGGGCCCAGCTGCGCCTCGCCCAGTTGCAGCAAGCGGGTGGTGATCGCGTCGGTGATGGCGGTGATGATGTGGCCGGTGTTGTAGGCCGAAGCGTCGGCGGCCTCCAGGCTTTGCTGCAGCACGCGCACCTTGGTGCTGGCGCGCTGCAGACCGTCGACCGACGTTTGTTTGTAGATGTCGCCGGCCAGGTACACCGCCGATGTGCTGTGCTGTTCGGTCAGGTCGGTTGCGGTGATCATGCCGGCGATGCGCTGCCCGTCCAGCACCGGCACATGGTGAACGTTGTGGCGCGCCATCAGCAGCAACACGTTGAACGCCGGGTCGTGCAAGCCGACCGTGAACGGCGCCAGCGTGGCGATGTCCACGATGGGGCGCTCGGTGTCCAGCCCTGCGGCAATCACGCGGTTGCGCAGGTCGCGGTCGGTGATCAGTCCGAACAGGTGGCCCTGCTCCACGATCAGGATCGAGGACACGCGCTGCTCGCTCATGTGCTGCGCTGCAGCGCGGATGCTGGTGTGCGGCGGCAGCGTGATCGGAGCGCGTTTGATCAGCGAGCTCACGGGTGTGGTCATGAGGTTGAGCGCCGAGTCGCCCGGCGCAGCGGCGGCCTCGCGCGCAGCGGGCAAAGCGCTGCCCTGTTCGATCAAGGGTGTGGTCATGTGTGTAGGCCTTAAGAACCCATTCTTTGTCGGTTGCCGTCTCTGTGTTGCGAACCTCGGGTTAGTCCTTAGAGGGTTTGACCTGCCTCCCATGGGCTTCCTGTCGATTTGTAAGAACTCGGTAAGGTGCAAATCCAGAATGGCGCCAACCCATTCAAGGCGTCCATGCTGTTCTTCATTTCTGCGGTCAAGTTGATCACCGAAATTGCCCTCCTGGCACTGGCAGGCCAGTGGGTGCTGGGCTTGCTTGCCGGCCAGCGGCGCGACCAGAACCTGTTTTATCAGTTGCTTCAGCTGATGGGCAAACCCTTTGTGCAGGTGGCCCGGTTGGTCACACCGAAACTTGTGCTCGAACGCCACCTGCCCTTGGTGGCGTTTCTCATTCTGGCCTTCATCTGGGTCGCCGTGACGCTGACCAAGGTGAGCCATTGCCTGAAGATCGGGGTGGCGCTGTGTCAGTGAATCGGTCGCTCAACCGCAGGTTCGTCCAGCTGCAGATCCGGGCCTTGGTGCTTTTTGGTCACCGCGAACGTGCGCTGCAGCGTGTGGACGATCTGCTGGCCATCAACGCGCAAGACCCCTACGCGCTGGCCTCGCGCGCCCACCTGCTGGCCGAGCTGGGCGACAAGGTCGGCGCTCAGCAAGCCTTGCAGCAACTCGTGGCTGCCCAGCCCGGTCAGCCCGCCGGCTGGTTCAACCTGGGCTACCTCAGCGAAGAAATGGGCCAGCTGGAGCAAGCCGAAGCGGCTTTCCGGCGCGCCACCGAACTCGATCCCACACTCGACCGGGCCTGGTACGGCCTGGCCCTGAGTCTCATCCGCCAGCGCCGCTTCGACGAAGCCGTCACCGCCCTGCGCAAGAACACCGAACTGCAACCGATGAGCCCCTACGGCTGGTACCAGCTGGCCCGGGTTCATGTGGACCGGCAAGAACCCGACGAGGCCGCGAAGATCATTCGCCATCTCCGAAAGTTCGAGCCCAAAGTGGCTGCTCAGCTGGAGCGTGAGACCGGTCTTGGGCGAGCCCAGGCCTGATTTCACGCCGCTGCTGCGCGGCCTTCAAAAGGGGAGATCGGTGTGAGCCGGTTTCCGAGAAACGCGGACCGGTTGCAGGCCGCCCGGGGGACAGGGGCGGCGTCCGTGATGTGCCCGAGAGGGTGTTCTTGATGGAGGTCGATCGCATGGAACTGACTGACAAGCACCGCCGCTACTGGCGGAAAAACCTCAACATCACCGCCATATTGCTCGCAATATGGTTCGTCGTGACGTTCGTGGTGAGCTACTTCGCACGTGAACTGAGCTTCAACTTCTTTGGTTGGCCGTTCAGCTTCTGGATGGGTGCCCAGGGCGCCTTGGTGGTGTACTGCGTGATCATTGCGTACTACGCCTGGTACATGAACAAACTCGACATCGAACACGGTGTTGAAGAGACCGAGGAATAACACCATGGCAGGCATGTTCGAAACGGGTGCCGGCGGTGCCGGCAGCAACAAGGCTTTCAAGCAACAGCTCAACAAGGTGTACAAGTGGTACACGGGCGGCTTCTTCGTGTTCGTGGTGGCCCTGGCCATCCTGGAGCAGATGGGCTTGTCACGCGAATGGATCGGCTTCATCTTCCTGCTCGCCACCATCGGCCTGTACGCTGGCATCGGCATCATGAGCCGCACCACCGACGCGGCCGAGTACTACGTGGCGGGTCGGCGGGTTCCAGCGGTCTACAACGGCATGGCCACGGGTGCTGACTGGATGTCGGCGGCGTCGTTCATCGGCATGGCAGGCACGCTCTACCTGACCGGCTACAGCGGTCTGGCCTTCATCATGGGCTGGACCGGTGGTTACTGCCTGGTGGCGCTGTTTCTGGCGCCCTACCTGCGCAAGTTCGGCCAGTTCACCATTCCCGACTTCCTGGGTGAGCGCTACGGCGGCAACCTGCCGCGTTTCATCGGCATCTTCGCGGCCATCCTGTGTTCGTTCACCTACGTGGTGGCACAGATCTATGGCGTGGGCCTGATCACCTCGCGCCTGACCGGCGTGGCGTTCGAACTCGGGATTTTCCTGGGCCTGGGCGGCATTCTGGTGTGTTCGTTCCTGGGCGGCATGCGTGCCGTGACGTGGACGCAGGTGGCGCAGTACATCATCCTGATCGTGGCTTACATGATTCCGGTGGTGTGGTTGTCGGTGAAGCAGACCAGCGTTCCGGTGCCGCAGGCCATCTACGGCTTCCAGCTGGAGAAGGTCACAGCCAAGGAAAAGCTGCTGGCAGCCGATCCGAAAGAGCTGGAAGTTCGCGAGATCTTCAAACAGCGTTCGGCCGCACTGGCTGAGAAGCTCAAGGACCCGGCCGCTGCGCTGGCTGCCGACAAGGCCGCCGCCGAAGCCAAGCTGACCGAGCTGCGCGCTGCCAATGCACCGTCGGCCGATATCTCTGCTGCAGAGAAAGCCATTGCCGCGCTGCCCAAGGACGAAGCCGCTGCCAAGGCCGCATGGACGCGCGCCAAAGCTGCTGCCGACACCAAGGCGCGCCCACTCAACGGCATGCCTCCGCACGCACAGCAGTTCTCGGGTGATCCCAACGGTGATGCAGCTGCCGTGGCAGCCTACGACACCTCGCGGCTCAACTTCCTGGCGCTGATCTTCTGCCTGATGATCGGCACGGCTGCGCTGCCGCACATCCTGATGCGCTACTACACGGTGCCCAGTGTGCGTGAGGCTCGCGAGTCGGTCACCTGGTCGCTGTTCTTCATTTTCCTGCTGTACTTCACCGCCCCGGCCCTGGCCGTGCTGGTGAAATACGAGGTGTTCCACGTGTTGGTGGGCACGCCGTTCGATCAGTTGCCCGCCTGGGTGGCCTCGTGGAACAAGGTGGACCCCTCGCTGATGTCGATCACCGACGTCAACAAGGACAACATCCTGCAACTCAACGAGATGACCATCGGTGGCGACATCATCGTGCTGGCCACGCCGGAGATCGGTGGCTTGCCCTACGTGATCTCGGGCCTGGTGGCCGCGGGCGGTCTGGCCGCTGCGCTGTCCACCGCCGACGGCCTGCTGCTCACGATTGCCAACGCGCTGTCGCACGACCTGTACTACAAGATGATCGACCCCAACGCATCCACGGCCCGCCGCGTCACCATCTCCAAGATGTTGCTGCTGATCGTGGCTTTGGCGGCGGCTTACGTGGCGGCGCAGAAACCGGCGGACATCCTGTTCCTGGTCTCGGCGGCGTTCTCGTTCGCGGCGGCGGCGTTCTTCCCGGCGCTGGTGCTCGGCATCTTCTGGAAGCGCGCCACCGGCATCGCCGCGTCAGTGGGCATGGTCGCCGGTCTGGGCATCACGGTGTACTACATGGTGACCACCCAGCCCTGGATGCGCGGCATCTTCGGCGTGACCTCGCCCATCGAGCTGTGGTTCGGCATCCTGCCGATCTCGGCCGGTGTGTTCGGCGTGCCGGTCGGCTTTGCCGTGATCATCCTGCTGAGCCTGGTCACCCCGGCCCCGAGCCGCAAGGTCCAGCAGTTGGTGGAACACGTGCGCTACCCCAGCCTGCGCATGAACTGAGCACAGCCTCAGTCACCCTGCTCACTGGCCGTTTTGGCGGCCGGTGAGCCCCAGGAGCCCGGCCAGTTTCACGACTGGCCGGGTTTTTTGCTAGAATCGTGGGCTTGCCTTGCTGCACCCCATCTGACGCTGGGGGCAGCTCCAACCCAAGCCCGCCTCAGCAGGTGGGCGAATCCACAAGGAGAGTCCATGCGTCATTACGAAATCGTTTTGCTGATCCACCCGGATCAAAGCGAACAGGTTCCAGCCATGCTGGAGCGCTACAAGGGCATGATCACCGCCGGCGGCGGCAAGATCCACCGCGTTGAAGACTGGGGCCGTCGCCAGATGGCTTACCAGATCAACAAGCTGTCCAAGGCCCACTACCTGTGCGTCAACATCGAAGCCGATCAGGCCGTGATGGCAGAACTGGAGCACGCCTTCAAGTTCAACGACGCTGTGCTGCGCCACCTGACCGTGCTGCGTAAAAAAGCCGACACCGGCCCATCGTCGATGATGAAGTCGGTCGAGCGCGAAGAGGCCCGCAAGCTTCAGCAGCCCGAGCAGCGCCCCCAGCAGCACCAACCGCAGGAACAGGCCCAGGCTTGATGCCCGGTGCGCGTTAACGTCAACGGGTGAACCAGACTCAATTGTCGGCCGTGGTGGTGCAGGTGCAGAGCCTGCGTTACACACCGGCAGGCATACCGGCCGTCAACCTCGTGCTCGAACACGAGTCACAGATCGTCGAACTGGACACCCCCAGGCAAGTGAAACTGCAACTCAGGGCCATCGCCTTCGGGTCGCACGCCGAAATCCTCTCCCGACAGGGACTCGATTCGGTTTGTGAGTTTCACGGCTTTTTGACCAACGCGCGCAATGGCAAAGGCGTGGTGTTCCACATCCAAGATTTCAGCAAGACATAGGAAGGCCCATCATGGCGTCACCCAAACGTTTCAACAAAGACAAGCGCCCCAAGCGCAACACCCAATCGCTGCTGTTCAAGCGCAAGCGCTTCTGCCGCTTCACCGTGGCCAACGTCGAAGAAGTCGACTACAAGGACGTCGATGTCCTGCGCGACTTCATCGCCGAAAACGGCAAGATCATCCCCGCGCGCCTGACCGGCACGCGTGCCTTCTACCAGCGTCAGGTCAACACCGCCATCAAGCGCGCGCGCTTCCTGGGCATGTTGCCTTACAGCGACCAGCACCGCGTCTGAAAGAGAGCCTGACATGCAAATCATCCTGCTCGACAAAGTTGTCAATCTCGGCGCCCTCGGCGATGTGGTCAAGGTCAAAGACGGCTACGCCCGCAACTTCCTGATCCCTTCCGGCCGCGCCCGCCGCGCCACGCAAAACGCCATCGCCGAATTCGAAGCACGCCGCGTCGAACTCGAAAAAGTGGCCGCTGCCAAACACGCCGAAGCCCAGGCTTTGGGTGAGAAGCTCGCCGCCGTGACGGTCAAGCTGTCGCAAAAAGCCGGTGTTGACGGTCGCCTGTTCGGCTCCGTCACCAACCACGACGTGTCCGAAGAGCTGAACAAGCAAGGCTTCAAGGTTGCGAAGTCGCAAGTGCGCATGCCCAATGGTCCCCTGAAGAACGTGGGCGATTACACGGTGAGCGTGAACCTGCACACCGACGTGACGGTCGACGTCAACGTCACGGTGCTCGGCGAAACCGCCTGAGTTCCGCGCGGGCGCGCAGGCGCCTCGCTCAAAAGCCGCGGCCCGAAAGGGCAGCGGCTTTTTTACTTGGAGTTGGGGTGGTGCATCCGCTCCCTCGGGGCCGTCCGTCATCCACTTCTTTTACCGGGCTTGTCCACAGACTTGTCCCATGACTTCCCAGGGTCCAGCGCGTACCATGACCCTTTACTTTTCACACGCCGATGTCCGCCGTTTTCTCCAGCTCCTTCTCCTCCTTTGATGCCGGTCTGGACGAGGGCGGCGGCGCCGACCGCCAGGTTGCCCAACTGCGCGTTCCCCCCCACTCCATCGAAGCCGAGTCCAGCGTGCTTGGTGGCCTGTTGCTCGACAATGGTGCCTGGGATCGGGTGGCGGACCTCGTCAACGACTCCGACTTTTACCGCTACGAACACCGCCTGACGTACTCGGCCATCGCCACGATGGTCAACGCCAGCAAACCGGCCGACGTGGTGACGGTGTTCGAGCACCTGCAAAACCTCGGCAAGGCCGAGGAGGCCGGTGGACTGGCCTACCTGAACTCGCTGGCGCAGTACGTGCCGAGCGCGGCCAACATCCGCCGTTACGCCGAGATCGTGCGCGAGCGCGCCATCCTGCGCAAACTGGTGGCCGCCAGCGACGAGATCGCTACCGCAGCCTTCAACACCCAGGGCAAGTCGGTCGACAAGATCCTCGACGAGGCCGAACAGAAGATCTTCAACATCGGCGAAGAAGGCTCTCGGATGAAAGAGGGCTTCCAGGGCATGGACACGCTGGTGGTCGAACTGCTCGACCGCGTGCAGGAAATGGCCGACAACCCCAACGACATCACCGGTGTGCCCACCGGCTTCGTCGATCTGGACCGCATGACGTCAGGCCTGCAGGCCGGTGACCTGGTGGTGCTGGCCGCGCGCCCATCCATGGGCAAGACCGCGTTTGCGATCAACATCGCCGAACACGTGGCGCTCAACGAAGGCCTGCCGGTGGCCGTGTTCTCCATGGAGATGGGCGCCTCGCAGCTGGCGGTGCGTATCGTCGGCTCCATTGGCCGAATCAACCAGTCCCACCTGCGCAACGGCAAGCTCACCGACGACGAATGGCCGCGCCTGACCGAGGCCATCGAGAAGCTGCGCAACGTGTCGCTGCACATCGACGAAACCCCGGGTCTCACCGCCAGCGTGCTGCGCGCCAACGCACGCCGGCTCTCGCGCCAGTGCGGCAAGCTCGGCCTGATCGTGGTGGACTATTTGCAGCTCATGAGCGGCAGCGGCGGTGATGGTGACAACCGCGCCTCCGAGCTGGGCGAGATCTCGCGTGGTCTGAAGATGCTGGCCAAGGAACTGCAGTGCCCGGTGATTGCGCTTTCGCAGCTCAACCGCAGTGTGGAAACCCGCACCGACACGCGCCCCATGATGAGTGACCTGCGCGAATCGGGCGCCATCGAGCAGGACGCGGACATCATCATGTTCATCTACCGCGACGAGTACTACACCAAAGACGCGTGCAAGGAACCGGGCGTGGCCGAGATCATCATTGGCAAGCAGCGAAACGGTCCCACAGGCACGGTGAAGCTGGCCTTCCTGAACATGCTCACGCGGTTCGAGTCGCTCGCGGGCGGTGGGGACTTCTGATCCTTCAGCCAGCATGAAAAAACCCGGCCATGGCCGGGTTTTTTGTTGTTCTCTTGAGCGATCGGTTCACAGCACTTCAGAAGCAAAGTCTGCCAGACGCGAGCGTTCACCACGTGCCAACGTGATGTGCCCACCGTGCGGCCATCCCTTGAAGCGGTCCACCGCGAACGTCAAACCCGACGAGCCTTCGGTGAGGTAGGGCGTGTCGATCTGCGCCAGGTTGCCCATGCAGATGATCTTGGTGCCCGGACCCGCGCGCGTGATCAGCGTTTTCATCTGTTTGGGCGTCAGGTTCTGCGCCTCGTCGATGATCACGTACTTGTTCATGAAGGTGCGACCGCGCATGAAGTTCATGCTCTTGACCTTGATGCGGCTGCGGATGAGCTCATTGGTGGCCGCGCGACCCCATTCGCCCGCGTTGCCGCCATCGCCCTTGGCCAGGAATTCCAGGTTGTCGTCGAGTGCGCCCATCCACGGGCCCATTTTTTCCTCTTCGGTGCCGGGTAGGAAACCGATGTCCTCGCCCACGCTCACGGTGGCGCGGGTCATGATGATCTCGGTGTAACGGCGGTCGTCGAGCACCTGCGTGAGACCGCTGGCCAGGGCCATCAGCGTCTTGCCGGTGCCGGCTGTGCCGGCCAGCGTGACGAAGTCGATCTCCGGGTCCATCAGCAGGTTGAGCGCAAAGTTTTGTTCACGGTTGCGGCTGGTCACGCCCCACACCGCGTTTTTCAGGTGGGTGTAGTCCTTGAGCGTCTTGAGCACCGCGGTTTTGTCGCGGATCTCGGTCACGCGGGCATACAACGAGGGCTCGCCCGGCGCTTCAAAGTACACAAACTGGT
Source organism: Hydrogenophaga sp. (assembly GCF_048549895.1). Classification (GTDB taxonomy): domain Bacteria; phylum Pseudomonadota; class Gammaproteobacteria; order Burkholderiales; family Burkholderiaceae_C; genus Hydrogenophaga. The sequence goes on along the minus strand of NZ_JBLYYB010000084.1, from coordinate 11,006 downwards.
TGATGTAGAACTGCCCCACCGCCGGGCCGCTGACGCGGTAGAAGGTGTGGCTGCCGCTCTGCCAGCTCTCGATGGTTTTGCTCTGGCGCGTCCAGAAATCCTGCGGCAGCGCCAGCGCACCGGCGTACAACAACTCGCCGTCGTCCAGCGTCTTGTCGTTCTGGTAGTCCTCGGCGGCCAGGCCCAACGCACGGGCTTTCACCCGCATGTTGATGTCTTTGGACACCAGGATCACTTCGCGCTCGGGATGGCGTTGGCGCAGCGAATGCACGACCCCAAGGATCTGGTTGTCGGCTTTGCCCTGCGGCAGGCTGGAGGGCAGGTTGCTTTCCAGCGGCTCGGTCTGGAAGAACAACAGGCCGCGCGCGCCGTGGTGACCGGTGGCCGAGAGCTTGAGGCCCTTGGTCATGTCGCCACCTTGCTGCGCCACCAGGGCGTCCAGCGTGCGGCTGGTCTGGCGGCCGTTGCGCGCCACCTCGGTCATGCCCTTTTTGTGCCCATCGAGCTCTTCGAGCACGATCATGGGCAGGAAGATGTCGTGCTCCTCAAAGCGGAACAGGCTCATCGGGTCGTGCAGCAGCACGTTGGTGTCCAGCACGAAGAGCCTGGCAGGGCCGTTGCCGGCCTTGCCTGCGGTGCGGCGTCGGCTGCCCGCCGACGGGGTGACCTGCGCCGCCTGCGGGCTTCTCGGTGCGGGAACAACAGGCGTCGTGGCTTTTTGCAGCACGGGTGCGGTTTCCGCGCGCTCGGCCACCACGGGGGTTGCTGCGGCAGCAGGCTTGCGACCGCGGCCGCCTGCACGGCCAGCGGTTTTGGCGGCGGGAGGCGGTGTCATCGCTGCTGCCTCGGCCAGGCGTGCCGGTTGGGCAGCGGGCGCGGGCGCAACGGGTGACGCAGCAGCTTCCAGCTCGAAGGGCTCTTCGGCAGCTTTGAGGCTGTAGGCCTCGGGTGAGAGGAGGGCGGCGCGTTTGGAGGGGGCGGGGGGCAGTGGCATGTGGGCTTGTGTGTTCAGCGCGAGGCTGGAAAACAAAAAGCCGCCGGGGTGACCGGGCGGCTTTGGAGTCTGCTTGGAGTGGGCAGAAGGGGTGGGGCTGAGAGGCTTCCCGGCGTCATGAAATCATTATGCATGAGTCCCGTGACGTGTTCCTCTCGGGCCGGGAGCCCAGCCCGTCGAGCGCAGTTCAGGCGGCTTTTTTGAGCGTCTTGACGGCCTTGAGCACGTCTTCCACATGGCCGGGCACCTTCAAGCCGCGCCATTCCTGTTTCAGCACACCGTCGGGACCGATCAGGAAGGTGCTGCGCTCGATGCCCTTGACCTTCTTGCCGTACATGATCTTGTTCTTGACCACACCGAACATGTGGCACATTTTTTCTTCTGTGTCTGCAATCAGTTCGAAGGGGAGTTCGAGCTTGGTCTTGAAGTCATCATGTGACTTCATGTTGTCGCGCGACACGCCGAACACCTGGGCGCCGGCTTTCACGAAGTCCTTGTATTTGTCGCGAAACTGCATGGCTTCGGTGGTGCAGCCGGGTGTGTTGTCCTTGGGGTAGAAGTACAGCACGATGGTCTGGCCCAGATGTGTCTGGTTGCTGACCTTGATGCCGCCGGTGGCCATCGATTCGAATTCGGGAATGGGTTTATTGACAACGACTGCCATACTGCGTGGACCCCTGACGTAAGTTGGTGGTGATGCGTTGGCTTCCCGGCTGTTTCACGGCGAGCCCTGCGTTGCAGCAATGGGACCCGTGGCAGGAAACAATCGGCTATTTTACCCTGATTGGGTCCGTCCGTCATGCTGGCGGCCCCCGGCGTCGGCCGGCGCTTCAGGTCTCCAGCAGCAAAGCCGCCACCACACGCCGGCCTTCACCCGCGAGGATGTTGTAGGTGCGGCAGGCGGCTGCTGTGTCCATGGTTTCAACACCAATGCGCCGGGCCATCAGACCCCGCAACAAAGCCGGTGGCGCGAAACGCAACCGGGCGCCGCTGCCGAACACGACGAGTTCCGGCGGTTCGGTAGATTGCTCGACCAGCAGGTCGAAGTGCGAAGCTTCCAGCAACTCAAAACGGGCGCAGGGCCACGGCAACAGCGCCGCTTTGGGCGTGAGCACGAGACTGTGGGTGTGGCGCTGCCCGTTCACTGCGATCCAGCCTTCGCCATAGCCGGTGATGGACTGGATATCCAGCTTGTCGGAGTGCAGTTTCATGGGGCGGTGGCCGATCTGGCGGGGTGCGGAACTGTGGTCAAATTGCAGGTTTTCCCTGCAGGCGAGACCGAATATAACGCCCGGTGCAACGCACCGGGAACACCGCGCCGCACGACCCCAGAACTCCCAGGGAGCGACTTTGAAGACCATCCAGAAATCCGCCAAGCTGGCCAACGTGTGCTACGACATTCGCGGGCCCATCATGGACGCCGCGCGCAAGATGGAAGACGAGGGTCACAAGATCATTCGCCTGAACATCGGCAACCTGGCGGTGTTTGGTTTCGATGCGCCCGAGGAGATCCAGCAGGACATGATCCGCAACCTGCCAAACTCGGCGGGTTACTCGGACAGCAAGGGCATTTTCGGCGCGCGCAAGGCGGTGATGCACGAGACGCAGACGCAAGGCATCAAGGGCGTGACGCTGGACGACATTTACCTTGGCAACGGCGCGAGCGAATTGATCGTGATGGCCACCAACGCGCTGCTGGACGACGGCGACGAGCTGCTGCTGCCCGCGCCCGACTACCCGTTGTGGACCGCCGCTGTCAGCCTGTCCGGCGGCACGCCGGTGCACTACATGTGCGACGAGTCCAACGGCTGGATGCCCGACTTGGACGACATCCGCCGCAAGATCACGCCGGCCACCAAGGGCATCGTGGTCATCAACCCCAACAACCCGACCGGCGCGCTGTACTCCGACGAGTTGCTCAAGGCCATCGTGGCCATCGCGCGCGAACACGGCCTGGTGATCTTTGCCGACGAGGTTTATGACAAGGTGCTGTACGACGGCGTCAAGCACACGGCGATTGCCAGTCTGTCGGACGACGTGCTCACGCTGACCTTCAACTCGCTCTCCAAGAGCTATCGCTCGTGCGGTTATCGCGCGGGCTGGCTCATCGTTTCGGGCGACAAGAAACCCGCCAAGGATTACATCGAGGGCTTGAACATGCTCTCGAACATGCGCCTGTGCGCCAACGTGCCGGGCCAGTGGGCGATTCAAACGGCGCTCGGCGGCTACCAGAGCATCAACGACCTGGTGGGCGAAGGCGGCCGGCTGCGCCGCCAGCGCGATCTCGCCCACGAGCTGATCACCGCCATTCCGGGTGTGAGCTGCGTCAAGCCGTCGGCCGCGCTCTATATGTTTCCCAAGCTCGACCCGAAGATGTACCCCATCGAGGACGACCAGCAGATGTTCCTGGAACTGCTGCAGGAGACGCGCGTGATGTTGGTGCAGGGCTCGGGCTTCAACTACCCCGACAACCAGCATTTCCGCATCGTGTTCCTGCCGCACGAAGACGACCTGCGCGAAGCCATCAACCGCGTTGCCCGGTTCTTTGAAGGCTGGCGAAAACGCCACGGCACCTGATTTTTTTGCACCCAACCATGACCGACATGAAACCGATCCAAGTAGGCCTTCTGGGCATAGGCACCGTGGGCAGCGGCACGTTCAACGTGTTGCAGCGCAACCAGGAAGAGATCCGCCGGCGCGCCGGTCGCGGCATTGAAATCACCATGGTGGCCGACCTCGACACCGCGCGCGCGCAGGCCATAGTGGGCCCGGACGTGAAAGTGGTGAACGACGCGCGTGCCATCATCGCCAATCCCGACATCGACATCGTGATCGAGCTCATCGGCGGCTACGGCATTGCCAAGGCACTGGTGATGGAAGCCATTGCCGCGGGCAAACACGTGGTCACGGCCAACAAGGCGCTGCTGGCGGTGCACGGCACCGAGATCTTTGCTGCGGCTTCGGCCAAGGGCGTGATGGTAGCGTTTGAAGCGGCGGTGGCCGGTGGCATTCCCATCATCAAGGCGCTGCGCGAGGGCTTGACGGCCAACAGCATCCAGTGGATCGCCGGCATCATCAACGGCACGACCAACTTCATCCTCTCCGAGATGCGCGACAAAGGCCTGGACTTTGCCGTCGTGCTCAAGGAAGCGCAGCGCCTGGGCTACGCCGAGGCCGACCCGACCTTCGACATCGAGGGCGTGGACGCGGCGCACAAGGTCACGCTGATGAGCGCGATCGCTTTCGGCATCCCGGTGCAGTTCGACAAGGCCTACGTGGAAGGCATCACGCAACTCGGCGCGACCGACATCAAGTACGCCGAACAACTCGGCTACCGAATCAAGCTGCTGGGCATCACGAAACGCACGGCCCAGGGCATCGAGCTGCGCGTGCACCCGAGCCTGGTGCCGTCCAAGCGGCTGATCGCCAACGTGGAAGGCGCGATGAACGCGGTGGTGGTGCAGGGCGACGCCGTGGGCACCACGCTGTACTACGGCAAGGGCGCCGGCAGTGAGCCCACCGCCAGTGCGGTGATCGCCGATCTGGTGGACATCACCCGCCTGCACACCGCCGACCCGCACCACCGCGTGCCGCATCTGGCCTTCCAGCCCGATGCCATGAGCGACCTGCGCGTGCTGCCCATGAGCGAGGTGGTCACGAGCTACTACCTGCGCCTGCGCGTGGCCGACGAGGCGGGTGTGCTGGCCGAAGTGACGGGCCTGTTGGCCAAATCCGGCATCAGCATCGACGCGGTGCTCCAGCGCGAGGCCGACGAGGTGAGCGGCGAGGGTGGCACGTCCACCGACCTGATCATCCTCACGCACAACACCCGCGAAGGCACCATGAACGATGCGCTTGCGCAGCTGCAAAAGCTGCCGACCGTGCTCGCCCCCATCGTGCGCATCCGCAAGGAAGAGCTGAACTGATGTTGTACCTGTCCACGCGCGGCGACCCGGCGCGCAAGCACTTCTGCGAGATCCTGCTCGAAGGCCTGGCGCCCGATGGCGGCCTGTACCTGCCCGAGCGCTATCCGCAGGTCGATGCCGCCACGTTGGCCCGCTGGCGGCAGGTGTTCAACCAAGGCGCGGCGGGTGGGTACGCGGCACTCGCGTTCGAAGTGCTGTCGCTCTACATCGACGACATCCCCGCCGCCGACCTGCGCGCGCTGTGCGAGAAGACCTACACCGAAGCGGTGTACGGTACGCCGCAGATCGTGCCGCTGAAGAAGCTCGAATCCGGGTTCTATCTGGAAGCCCTGTCCAACGGCCCCACGCTGGCCTTCAAGGACATGGCCATGCAGTTGCTGGGCCACCTGTTCGAGTACGAGCTGGCGCGCCGTGGTGAAGAACTCAACATCCTGGGCGCCACCTCGGGCGACACCGGCAGCGCGGCCGAATACGCCATGCGCGGCAAAAAGGGCGTTCGCGTGTTCATGCTCAGCCCGCACGGTCGCATGAGCCCGTTCCAGCAGGCGCAGATGTTCAGCCTGATGGACCAGAACATCCACAACATCGCCATTGAAGGTGTGTTCGACGACTGCCAGGACATCGTCAAGAACGTCAGCAACGACCTGGCGTTCAAGCGCGAGCACAGAATAGGCACCGTCAACTCGATCAACTGGGCGCGTCTGCTCGCCCAGGTGGTTTACTACTTCGCGGGCTACTTCCAAGCGACCACAAAAGAGACCGAGCGCGTCTCCTTCACCGTGCCCAGCGGCAACTTCGGCAACGTCTGCGCTGGCCACGTGGCGCGGCAGATGGGCCTGCCGATCGCGGAACTGGTGGTCGCCACCAACGAAAACGACGTGCTCGACGAGTTTTTCCGCACCGGTGTGTACCGTGTGCGCATCAGCGCCGACACGCACGAAACCTCCAGCCCGTCGATGGACATTTCCAAGGCGAGCAATTTCGAGCGCTTTGTGTTCGACCTGCTGGGCCGCGACGGTGCGCGCGTCAAGGCACTGTTTGGTGATGCGCTGGCGCGCGAAGGCCGCTTCGATCTGAGCGCCGACCCGGCCTTTGCCGACGCCGCCGCCCGCTACGGCTTCCTCAGTGGCAAGAGCACGCACGAGAACCGTCTGGACACCATCCGAGATGTTTTCAAACGCCACGGCACGATGATCGACACCCACACCGCCGACGGTGTGAAGGTGGCGCGCGAGCACCGTGACCCTGCTGTTCCCATGATCGTTCTGGAAACAGCACTGCCGATCAAGTTTGCCGAGACCATTGTGGAGGCGTTGGGGCAGCAGCCGCACCGCCCGCCGCAGTTCGACGGCATTGAAGAACTGCCCAAGCGCGTGCGCGTGATGCCTGCGAGCACGGCTGCCGTGCAGGCCTTGGTGGCCGAGCATTGCGCCCGCGCATGAAGGTCGTTGGATTCGCCGGTTTCTCGGGATCGGGAAAAACCACGCTGGTGGAACAGTTGATCCCCGCGCTCAAGCTGCGCGGCCAACGCGTGTCCGTGGTCAAGCACGCGCACCACAGATTCGACATCGACCACCCGGGCAAAGACACCTGGCGCCACCGCGAGGCTGGCGCCTTCGAGGTGCTGGCTGCATCGCCCAGACGGCTGGTGCTCATGCGCGAACTCGAAGCCATTGCGGAGCACTCGGTGCACGACCTCATCGCCCAGTTGCGTGCCGATGTGGACTGGGTGCTGGTGGAAGGCTTCAAGCAGAGCAACCTGCCCAAGGTCGAGGTCTGGCGCAAGACCCACGGAAAACCGCTGCGTTTCCCGGACGACCCGCACATCGTGGCCATCGCCACCGATGACGCCGATGCGCTGCCGGTGACCGCCCATTGCCCCGTGCTGGATTTGAACGCTGCCGATGACGTGGCCGCGTGGTTGGTCGACAATGAACAGCGGTTTGAATACCGTACCCCGCCCAGCTTGCCATGACCCAGTCCACCTCTCTACCCGCTCTCGCTCCCCTGATGTCGCTGGACGATGCGATGGTCGACGTGCTGGCCCACGCGCACCTCTTGACCGGCGTCGAGACCGTCACCACCTTCGAAGCAGATGGCCGGGTGCTCGCGCAAGACCTGGTGTCGGCGCTGCAGGTGCCACCCAACGACAACTCGTCCATGGACGGCTACGCCTTGCGCGCGGCCGACGTGACCGAAGCCGGCCAGGTGCTGGCCGTGACGCAACGCATTGCCGCCGGCCACGCGGGCGAGCCACTGGAACCCGGCACCTGTGCACGCATCTTCACCGGCGCGCCCATGCCTGCCGGAGCCGACGCGGTGGTGATGCAGGAAGACACCATCGAGGTGGGCGGCGACCTTCATGCCGTGCATGTCCAGAGCTTGCCGCAGCCCGGTCAATGGGTCCGGCGCGCGGGCGAGGACGTGACGCGAGGCGCCGTGGTGCTGGCGAAGGGCGAGCGTCTCTCGCCCGCGAGCCTGGGCTTGGCCGCGAGCCTGGGTCTGGCGCACCTGAGCGTGGTGGCGCGTCCGCGCGTGGCGCTGTTCTCCACCGGTGACGAACTCGTGATGCCGGGTGAGGTGCCGCCCGAGGCCATGAAGCCCGGCGCCATCTACAACTCCAACCGCTTTTTCCTGCGCGCGCTGTTGCAGCGCATGGGCTGCGAGGTGAGCGACCTGGGCATCGTGCCCGACCGGCGCGAAGCCACGCTGGCCGCGCTCAAGACGGCGGCCGACCACCACGACCTCATTCTCACCAGCGGCGGCGTGTCGGTGGGTGAAGAAGACCACATCAAACCGGCCGTGCAGCAGCTGGGTAGTCTGGCCCTGTGGCAGATTGCCATGAAGCCGGGCAAGCCGTTTGCCTACGGCACCGTGAAGCGCGACGCTGGTGCCGGCCCTGCAGCCGGGGAGCCCTGCCATTTCATCGGTTTGCCGGGCAACCCGGTGTCCAGCTTTGTGACCTTCCTGCTGCTGGTGCGACCCTTCCTGTTGCGCTTGCAAGGCGTCGAACCGACGGCGCTCAAAGCCACCACGGTGCCCGCGCACTTCGCATGGGCCAAGGCCGACAAGCGCCGCGAATTTTTGCGCGTGCGGCGCAACGCTGTGGGGGGACTCGATCTGTTTCCCAACCAGAGCTCGGGTGTGCTCACCTCGACCGTGTGGGCCGATGGGCTGGTCGACAACCCGGCTGGCAGCACCATCGCCCATGGCGATCCGGTGTCCTTCATTTCTTTTGCCGATCTGCTCGCATGAAAGTCCAACTGCGTTTTTTCGCTTCCATCCGTGAGGCCCTGGGCACCGGCAGCGAGTCGCTCGACACGCAGGCCGGCACGCTGGCCGATTTGCGTGCCGAGCTGGTGGCGCGGGGTGGTGCTTACGCCGATGCGCTGGCGCCCGGCAAATCGGTGCGCGTGGCCTTGAACCAGACCATGAGCGATGAGGCCGCTGCGCTCACCGAAGGCGCCGAGGTCGGCTTCTTTCCCCCCGTCACGGGAGGCTGACATGACCGCCCGCGTCAGCATCCAGACCGACGACTTCGACCTCAGCACCGAAGTCGCGCGACTGCGCGAATCCGAGAAAGGCGTGGGTGCGGTCTGCAGTTTCATCGGCACCGTGCGCGACCGCAACGACGGCCAGAGCATCAGCACCATGGAGCTGGAGCACTACCCGGGCATGACCGAGAAGTCCATCGAAGCCATGATCGACGAGGCGCACAAGCGCTTCAACATCTTTGGCGCGCGCGTGATCCACCGGGTGGGTCTGCTGCAGCCGCTGGACCAGATCGTTCTGGTGGCCGTGACCTCGGCCCACCGTGGCCAGAGTTTCCAGGCCTGCGAGTTCCTCATGGACTACCTGAAGACCCAGGCGCCGTTCTGGAAAAAAGAGCAGACGCCCGAAGGCGCGCGCTGGGTCGATGCCCGCGTGAGCGATGACGCGGCGCTGGCGCGCTGGGGTATTTCGGTCAGCAACAGCTGAGCCTTGCGCCCGCGGGCGCTCGCCCCCCGGTGGTGAATTGATCTGGATCAAGTCGGTGGACCGTCAGCAGGTGCACCCTGCACGACAGGCTTGAAAAACGCGCCAGCAGCGCCACTTGACCAGCAATCTGATCATCCGGAGAGCACTTTCATGCGCCTCGACAAACTCACCACCAAGTTCCAGGAAGCCCTGAGCGAAGCCCAGACGCTGGCGCTCGGCGCCGACCACGCCTACATCGAACCCGTCCACCTGCTGCTGGCCTTGCTGCGCCAGGCCGATGGCCCGCAGTCGCTGCTGCAGCGCGCCGGCGTCAACGTGCCCGGCCTGGCCAAGGCCGCCGAAGCGGCCATGAAGCGCCTGCCCGAGGTGCAGGGGCAGGACCAGGTGCAGGTGGGCCAGGAGCTGGCCAAGCTGCTGCAGGCCACCGAGAAGGAGGCCATCAAGCGCGGCGACCAGTTCGTCGCGAGCGAGCTGTTCCTGCTCGCCGTGGCCGACAGCAAGGGTGAGCTCGGCCGCATCGCGAACGAGAACGGTCTGAACCGCAAGAGCCTGGAATCCGCCATCACCACGGTGCGCGGTGGGCAGAAGATGGACAGCCCCGAGGCCGAAGGCCAGCGCGAGGCGCTCAAGAAATACACGTTGGACCTCACCGAGCGCGCCCGCCTGGGCAAGCTCGACCCGGTGATCGGCCGCGACGACGAGATCCGCCGCGCCATCCAGGTGCTGCAGCGCCGCACCAAGAACAACCCGGTGCTCATCGGCGAACCCGGCGTGGGCAAGACCGCCATCGTTGAAGGCCTGGCGCAGCGCATCGTGGCCGGCGAGGTGCCCGATTCGCTCAAGGGCAAGCGCGTGCTCAGCCTGGACATGGCCGCGCTGCTGGCGGGCGCCAAGTTCCGCGGCGAGTTCGAGGAACGTCTCAAGACCGTGCTGAACGAGCTCGCGAAGGACGAGGGCCAGACCATCGTCTTCATCGACGAGCTGCATACCATGGTGGGCGCGGGCAAAGCCGAAGGCGCGATGGACGCGGGCAACATGCTCAAGCCGGCGCTGGCGCGCGGCGAGCTGCACTGCGTGGGCGCGACCACGCTCGACGAGTACCGCAAGTACATCGAGAAGGACGCCGCGCTGGAGCGCCGCTTCCAGAAGATCCTGGTGGGTGAGCCCAGCGTGGAGGCGACCATCGCCATCCTGCGCGGCCTGCAGGAAAAATACGAGGTGCACCACGGCGTGCAGATCACCGACCCGGCCATCGTGGCCGCGGCCGAACTCAGCCACCGCTACATCACCGACCGCTTCCTGCCCGACAAGGCGATCGACCTGATCGACGAGGCCGCGTCCAAGATCAAGATCGAACTCGACTCCAAGCCCGAGGTGATGGACCGGCTCGACCGCCGCCTGATCCAGTTGCAGATCGAGCGCGAGGCCGTGCGCCGCGAGAAGGACGAAGCCTCGCAGAAGCGCTTCGGCCTGATCGAGGAAGAGATAGCCCGGCTGGAGAAGGAAATCTCCGACTACGACGAAATCTGGAAGGCCGAGAAGGCCGCCGCGCTGGGCTCCAAGGACGTGATGGAAGAGATGGACCGCATCCGCTCCCAGATCAAGACCTTCACCGACAAGGGCGACTTCAACAAGGTCGCCGAGCTGCAGTACGGCAAGCTGCCCGAACTGGAAAAACGCCTGAAGGACGCGCAGGCCGTCGAGTCGGGCAAGGCGCAGAACAAGGACGGCAACGGTCGCCCGCAGCTGCTGCGCACACAGGTGGGCGCCGAGGAGATCGCCGAGGTGGTCGCACGCGCCACCGGCATTCCGGTGAGCAAGCTCATGCAAGGCGAGCGCGACAAGCTGCTGCTGATGGAAGGCAAGCTGCACGAGCGCGTGGTGGGCCAGGACGAGGCCATCGGCGCGGTGGCCAACGCCATCCGCCGCTCGCGCTCGGGCCTCTCCGATCCGAACCGCCCCACCGGCTCCTTCTTGTTCCTCGGCCCCACCGGCGTGGGCAAGACCGAGCTGTGCAAGGCGCTGGCCGGTTTCCTGTTCGACAGCGAAGACCACCTGGTGCGCATCGACATGAGCGAGTTCATGGAGAAACATTCCGTGGCGCGACT
>NZ_JBLYYB010000083.1:0-4095 GCF_048549895.1 Hydrogenophaga sp. | reverse complement strand
AGTTTAGGCGATTGGGATATGCGCTCTGGCCGGAACTTGTCTCAGTGATTCCGGCACCTTGACAAGAGTTTAGGCGATTGGGATATGCGCTCTGGCCGGAACCCACCTACACCAACACAACTGGTCGGCCAAAGTTTAGGCGATTGGGATATGCGCTCTGGCCGGAACTTGATCCGCTTCTGGTTGAACATCTGCGGCAGTTTAGGCGATTGGGATATGCGCTCTGGCCGGAACGATGATTGCCCATGCGCCGATGCGTGCCCCAGTTTAGGCGATTGGGATATGCGCTCTGGCCGGAACCTATCAATTGGGGCCATGAGGCCCCAATTGATAGGTCGCGCCAATGGCGCGAATTTGCCAACAAATGATATCTGTCACTCCCGAGGTAAATACCTCAGCACACCCTCGCCCGCCACCACACCGCTGGCCAGGCAGGCCGTGAGCAGATACCCGCCGGTAGGCGCTTCCCAATCCAGCATCTCACCGGCACAAAACAAACCGGCTCGGGTCTGAACCATGAGGTCCTGGTTCAAAGACTCCCACCGCACACCACCTGCGCTGCTGATCGCCTCATCGATCGGCCGCGTGGCGTTCACGGTGATGGGCAAGGCTTTGATGGCGGCAGCCAAGCGCGCGGGGTCGTTCATCGCGTCCTTGTCCAGCCGCTCGTGCAGGATGCCCATCTTGATGCCATCAAGCCCGAGGCGGCTCTTGAGGTGGCTCGACAGGCTGCGCGAACCGCGTGGGTGCATCACCTGGGCCAGCACATGCTCGTGGCTGCGGTCGGGCAGCAGGTCGAGTTCGAAAGTGGCCTGACCGTTGCGCGCGATCTCGTCGCGCAGCAGGCTGGAGGCGGCGTAGACCAGGCTGCCTTCGACGCCGGTGGCGGTGGCCACGAACTCGCCCTTGCGTTGGAAGGACTGGCCCAGGCTGTCGGTGGCGCGGATGGCCACCGACTTGAAGGGCTGACCCGCGAAGCGTTCGCTGAAGTGTGTGCTCCAGCCTTGAGCCACGCCGTGTGCTTCCGAGCCCGCCACCTCAAAACCGCAGTTGCTGGGCTGCAGCGGACTCACCGCCACGCCAGCGGCTTGCAGCCAAGGCAGCCATGCCCCGTCGGACCCCAGGCGGGCCCAGCTGGCGCCGCCCAGGGCGAGCACGGTGGCGCGGGCTTGCACCTGCACCCGACCGGCCGGCGCGTTGAACACCAGCGGTCCATCGGTTCCGTTGCTCCAACCTTGCCAGCGGTGGCGCATGTGAAACACCACCGGCACACCACCCTCGCCCGGGTGGCGCAGGCGGTGCAGCCAGGCGCGCAGCAGGGGGGCGGCTTTCATGTCGGTGGGGAACACACGGTGGGAGGTGCCCACGAAGGTGCTGATGCCCAGACCGGTGGCCCAGTCGCGCACGGCCTGCGGGCCCCAGTGCTGCAGGAGCGCCTGCACGCGGTCTTGCGCGGCGCCGTAGCGGGTGACGAAATCGTCCAGTGGTTCGGCGTGGGTGAGGTTCAGGCCGCCCTTGCCGGCCAGCAAAAACTTGCGCCCGACCGAGGGCATGGCGTCGAACAGATACACGGCCAGGCCGGCGCGGCTCAAGACCTCGGCGGCCATGAGACCGGCGGGACCGCCGCCGATGATGGCCACATCCACGTGAAGAGAAGGCATTGCGTTGAGGTCGCTCATGGGGTGATCGAAGGGTCTTGCAGTTCGATCAAACGACCGTGCAGGTTGATGAAGGCCAGGCGCACCACAGCGCCGGGGCGCGCGGCTTGCACCGCCTGCGCGTAGCGCCGCATCTGCGTGAGCAGTTCGGGTTGTTGTTCGGGATGTTCCGCGCTTTTGAAATCGAGCACCCACCACTCACCGGTGTCGGTGCGGCGCACCAGGCGGTCCAGCCGCAGCAGTTCCCCGCCGTGGAAGATCTCGACCTCGTTGCCGGTGGTGTCGACCACGGCACCGTCCCAGGCCCACGCGGCTTCGCCCTGCACGATGCGTCGCGCCATGGTCTGCGCCTGCGTGGCCTGCGCGGTGCTGAGCGCGAACTCGCGCGCCACGGCTTGCGTGTGTGCGGGGGTCCAGTCGAAGCCCTGCGCGGGTGTGGGGTGCCACTGCAGCAGGCGGTGCAGCGCCAGACCGATGCGCGTGCGCTCATCGTCGGCCGGCGCTGTCTCCACGGCTGTGGGTGTTGCTGCGTGGGTCAAGACAGGCAGCGCGAGCAGGCTGAAGGTGTCGGTCGTTGACGTGTCGGCAGGCTTGCGCCCTGCCGCTTCTGGCGGGGTTTCCAGCGGCTGCGTGAGCGGGAGCAAACGTTCGTACCAGGTGCTCGCGTTGCCGCGCGCATGCGGCTCGAAGCTGGAAATCACCAGGCGCGATTCGGCCCGCGTGAGCGCCACATACAAGGCGTTGAGTTCCTCCAGCGAACGGGCTTGTTGCTCCAGCGCGAGCGCACTGGCCGCACAAGCTGGTGGGTTCTTTTCGCTGGCCAGAAACACGAAGCGCTTCGGCACCGGCGCTTCGCCCGGCCAGTCGATCAGCACACCCATGCTCTCGGGGCGCGAAGAACCCGTGTCGGTGTCGAGCATGAGCACGGTATCGGCTTCCAGGCCTTTGGCGCCGTGGATGGTGAGCAGGCGCACGGCGCCGCTGTTGTGGGTCGGCGTGGCCTTGATGCCACCGGCCTTGAGCGCGCGCACGAAGCGGTAGGGCGTGAGGAAACGACCACCGTCTTGCGCCAGCGCGTTGGCCAGCAGATCGCGCAGTTGCGCGAGCACGCCCGCGCGCTGGCTGGCGGGCACGGCTTGCGCAAAGCGCGCGAGCACGTCACCGTGGCCGTAGATGGCGGAGAGTGCGTCGTGTGGCGGCAGACTTTGCACCCACTGGCGGTAGCGAAGGAGGCGCGCGGCGGTGTCGGTGAAGTCCTGCGCCAGTGGTTCGGGCACCGGAGGCACGGCGGTTTTTTCGTGCGCGGGCAAGTCGGCGAAACGCTGCAACACCGCCCACCACGAGGGTTTGACGGGTTTGGCGTCCGCGCCAGGCCGCACGGTCCAGTGCTGCTGCAGGCGGGCCAGCCAGGCCAGCGCGTCGTCGCTCCAGCCGAACAGCGGCGACTTGAGCGCGCGCGCCAGGCTCAGGTCGTGGCGGGTCGAGACCAGCGCGTCCAGCAGCGCCACCACGTCCTGCACGGCGGGCGCGTCACACAGGTCGAGCTTCTCGGGTTGTTCGCTGGCAATGCCGCGTTCGCGCAGCGCCTCGAACATCCAGGCCAGGCGCTCGCGCCGGCGCGCCAGCACCATCAACCCATCGGCGCTCAAACGACCCGAGGCGATCTCGGCGGCGATCCAGTCGGCCGCCTGGCGCGCTTCCAGTGCGGACATGGTGTCTTCAAGCAGCACACGCGGCGTGGTCAGGCTGTCGCGCCACGTCACATCTGTGTCTGCGCCGCCGTCGCGTTCCCGCGCGCTGCGCGGCACCTGCGGCAAGGCCACCACCTCACCAGCCTCATGGCTCTCGGTGGTGTGCTCACGGAAATCGCTGCTGTAGTCGCCGGCTTGCACGGCGGCGAGCATGGCGCTGTTGAGCGCGTCCACCACGGCGGGCGCGCAGCGGCGGGTGTGGTCGCAGCTCAGCAAAGCGCCCGCGAGGCCCTGCACCACAAAGGCCTGCGCAGCCTTGAACACCTGCGGTTCGGCGCGGCGAAAGCGGTAGATGGATTGTTTGGGGTCGCCCACCAGAAACACGCACGGCGCCTCGCCCGGGCCGGCGCCGGCATAAGCCGAGAGCCAGCCGTAGAGCGCCTGCCACTGCAGCGGGTTGGTGTCCTGGAACTCGTCGATCAGCACATGGCGCACGCGCGCGTCCAGCCGCTGCTGCAACCAACCGGAAAGTTCGGCATCGCCCAGCAGGCGACGCGCGGCGGACTCCACGTCGTTCATGTCGACCCAGCCGCGCTCGTGCTTGAGTGCGGCAAAGCTGGTGAGCAGCACGCGCGTGAGGCGGGCCATGCGCTGAACTTGCGCGGCTCGTTTTTCTGCGTGAGCAGCGCGTCCATCACACCGGCGCCGTTCAGGCCGGTGAGGGCCTTTTCCAGTTCAACGCCTTT
>NZ_JBLYYB010000082.1:0-17992 GCF_048549895.1 Hydrogenophaga sp. | reverse complement strand
GCGCGCAGGGTTTCGCCCACGGTTTCGATCTGGTGCTCGGCCATCAGGCGACGCTTGCTCAAAAGCGTGGGTGCGCCGGCGCGGTTTTCCAGGATGAAGCTCTTGGCATATTCGCCGCTCTGGATGTCCTTCAGGACACGCTTCATTTCCTTCTTGGTCTCGTCGGTCACGATGCGCGGGCCCGTCACGTACTCGCCGTACTCGGCGTTGTTCGAGATCGAGTAGTTCATGTTGGCAATGCCGCCTTCGTAGATCAGGTCCACGATCAGCTTGAGCTCGTGCAGGCATTCGAAGTAGGCCATTTCGGGCGCGTAGCCAGCTTCCACCAGCGTCTCGTAACCCATCTTGATCAGCTCGACCGCACCACCGCACAACACGGCTTGCTCGCCGAACAGGTCGGTCTCGGTCTCTTCCTTGAAGTTGGTCTCGATGATGCCGGCCTTGCCGCCACCGTTGGCCATGGCGTAGCTCAGTGCGAGGTCACGCGCTTTGCCGCTCTTGTCCTGATGGATGGCGACCAGGTGGGGCACGCCGCCACCCTGGGTGTAGGTGTTGCGCACGGTGTGGCCAGGGGCCTTGGGCGCGACCATCCACACGTCCAGATCGGCACGTGGCACGACCTGGTTGTAGTGCACGTTGAAGCCGTGGGCGAAGGCGAGCGATGCGCCCTGCTTGATGTGGGGCGCCACGTTCTGGTGGTAGACCTCGGCGATCTGCTCGTCGGGCAGCAGGATCATGACCACGTCGGCCGATTTCACGGCGTCGTTGACTTCCATCACGGTCAGGCCGGCCTTGCCGACCTTGTCCCACGAGGCGCCGCCCTTGCGCAGGCCGACCACGACTTTGACGCCGCTGTCGTTGAGGTTCTGTGCGTGTGCGTGGCCCTGGCTGCCGTAGCCGATGATGGCCACGGTCTTGCCCTTGATCAGGGACAGGTCACAGTCTTTGTCGTAGAAAACTTTCATGGGTTGCTCCGGTTGAAATGTGTTGTTCGGGGTGAATGAAAACTGGGGGATTGTCTTACACGCGCAGGATGCGCTCGCCGCGCCCGATGCCACTGGCACCGGTGCGCACCGTCTCGAGAATCGCGGAGCGGTCGATGGCTTCCAGGAACGCATCGTTCTTGGATTGATCGCCCGTGAGCTCGATGGTGTAGCTCTTCTCGGTCACATCGATGATGCGCCCGCGGAAGATGTCGGCCATGCGCTTCATCTCTTCGCGCTCCTTGCCCACCGCGCGCACCTTCACCATCATGAGCTCACGCTCGGTGTAGGAGCCCTCGGTGAGGTCCACCACCTTGACGACTTCGATCAGGCGGTTGAGGTGTTTGGTGATCTGTTCGATGACGTCGTCCGACCCGGTGGTCTGGATCGTCATGCGGGACAGGCTGGGGTCTTCGGTCGGCGCCACGGTGAGCGACTCGATGTTGTAACCACGGGCAGAGAACAGACCGACCACGCGGGACAGGGCCCCGGGTTCGTTTTCCAGCAAGACAGCGATGATGTGTTTCATGTGCGATTCCTCTTTTTGCGACGGCAACGACCCTTTAA
This sequence comes from Hydrogenophaga sp., assembly GCF_048549895.1. GTDB lineage: Bacteria > Pseudomonadota > Gammaproteobacteria > Burkholderiales > Burkholderiaceae_C > Hydrogenophaga. Next base: position 16,442 of record NZ_JBLYYB010000082.1, on the reverse strand, counting down.
AAGTGGTCGCAGAAACTGCCGTTTTTCGCCGCCCTCCCCTGCGCACGGTAATGCGCAGGCTCGGCGGGCAATAGATTCGTCTAGGGGATGAAGCAACGGCGGGCCGTTGCTTCGCGGGGGATCAGAGGTCTTCGGAACCCAGCAGCATCTCGGTGATGCCCTTGCCGGCCTTGACCATGGGGAAGACGTTCTCGGTCGGGTCGGTGCGGAAGTCCATGAACACGGTGCGGTCCTTGAGCTTGCGCGCCTCGCGAAGAGCGCCCTCCACGTCCTGCGGCCGTTCGATCAGCATGCCGACGTGGCCATAGGCCTCGGCCAGTTTCACGAAGTTGGGCAGCGCGTCCATGTAGCTGTGGCTGTAGCGGCCTTCGTAGTCGATTTCCTGCCACTGCCGCACCATGCCGAGGTAGCGGTTGTTCAGCGCCACGATCTTGATGGGGGTGTTGTACTGCAGGCAGGTCGAAAGCTCCTGGATGCACATCTGCACCGAGCCTTCGCCAGTGACGCAAAACACCTCGCTGTCGGGCTTGGCGAGCTTGATGCCCATGGCGTAGGGAATGCCCACGCCCATGGTGCCCAGGCCACCCGAGTTGATCCAGCGGCGGGGCTCGTCAAAACGGTAGTACTGCGCTGCCCACATCTGGTGCTGGCCCACGTCGGACGTGACGTACGTGTCGGCGTCCTTGGTCATGTTCCAGAGCGTTTCCACCACGTACTGCGGCTTGATCACCTCGGTGTTGCCGCGGTCGTACTTCAGGCAGTCCTTGGAGCGCCAGGTTTCGATGGTGTCCCACCACGCGGACAGCGCCTTGCCGTCGGGCTTGGTGGCGCTCTCGCGCACCATGTTGATGAGCTCGGTGAGCACGTCTTTCACATCACCGACGATCGGCACATCCACCTTCACGCGCTTGGAGATGCTCGACGGGTCGATGTCGATGTGGATGATCTTGCGTTCGTTCTGCGCAAAGTGCTTGGGGTTGCCGATCACGCGGTCGTCAAAACGCGCGCCCACGGCCAACAGCACGTCGCAGTTCTGCATCGCGTTGTTGGCTTCGATCGTGCCGTGCATGCCCAGCATGCCGAGGAACTTGCGGTCCGACGCCGGGTAGGCGCCCAGGCCCATCAGCGTGTTGGTGACCGGGTAGCCCAGCATGTTCACCAGCGTGCGCAATTCTTCGGTGGCGTTGCTCAGCAACACACCGCCGCCGGTGTAGATGTAGGGCCGCTTGGCGGCCAACAGCAGTTGCAGCGCCTTGCGGATCTGACCGCCGTGGCCCTTGCGCACCGGGTTGTACGAGCGCATCTCGACCGACTCGGGGTAGCCGGTGTAGGGCACCTTGTTGAAAGAAACGTCTTTCGGGATGTCCACCACCACAGGGCCGGGACGGCCGCTGCGCGCAATGTGGAAGGCCTTCTTCATCACCATGGCCATGTCGCGCGCATCCTTGACCAGGAAGTTGTGCTTGACGATGGGGCGCGTGATGCCGACGGTGTCGCATTCCTGGAAGGCATCAAGGCCGATGGCGGCCGTGGGCACCTGACCGGTGACGATCACCATGGGGATGCTGTCCATGTAGGCGGTGGCGATGCCGGTGATGGCATTGGTGACGCCGGGACCCGAGGTGACCAGCGCCACGCCCACATCGCCTGTGGCGCGCGCATAACCGTCGGCCGCGTGAACGGCCGCCTGCTCGTGGCGCACCAGCACATGCTGGATGGTGTCTTGCTTGTAGAAAGCGTCGTAGATGTGCAGCACAGCACCGCCGGGATAACCCCAGATGTACTTGACCCCTTCGGCCTGGAGGGCCTTGATGAGGATTTCTGCGCCGCGGAGTTCTTGGGTGGCTGTGCCGGTGGCGGCAGCGGCCGAGGCCAGTTCGGCCTTGTTGATTTCCATGATGAACCTTTCGAGAATTTCTCTGACGAAATACCTTGGGTGCCTCTTGACCAACCCTTGTGGGGCGGTGTCGAGACTTGAGACCAGTGGACATGAGCGGGCACATACCCCGCCGGACCCTGATCCGTTTGCCGTGTTTTGAAGTGCAGCAAGCATTATCGCACTGCAACACGGGCTTGCGGCTTCAGCCGGGGCTGAACGCCCCGAAAAAGTGCGAGCCATGACCGCAATGAGACAATTCGGGCCTGCGCCCCACGGGCCAAACACTTCCTTTCTGCATGTCCGCCACCGTTTCCGACTCCTCTCGATCTCCCGACGCCGCGTCCCCACCCGACCTGATGGCGCCCTCATTGCGCAGGCGCATGGCCTGCTGGCTGTACGAGGGCACCTTGATGTTTGGCGTGGTGTTTCTCGTCGGTGTGCTGTTCACCACCAGCTATGTGCTGTCCTCGTTCACCCAGTCGGGCAATGCGCTGGACAACCGCTATTTGCAGCAAGCCCTGGTGTTCGTCGCCTTCGGCATTTACTTCGGCTGGTTCTGGGCCAAGGGCCAGACCCTGGCCATGAAGACCTGGCACATCCGCGTGGTCGATCGCCATGGTCAGGCCCTGACGCAGGGCCGCGCGCTGTGGCGCTACGTGTTGTCGTGGCTGTGGCTGCTGCCGCCACTGGCGGTGGCGGGGCTCCTGCAGTTGTCAGGACAGGAGTTGTCGGTGCTGCTCGTGGGCTGGGTCATCGTCTGGGCCTTGCTGTCACGCTTTCATGCCCAGCGCCAGTTCCTGCACGACGCCCTGGCCGGCACCCGCCTGGTCCATTTCAAGCCGGTGGAGGACACCAGCAAACCCCGGCGCTGGTGGAGCTGACAGCATGAGCCTGGATCACGACCGCGAACCGGTGAACGCGCAGAAGCTGCGCAGCGGTGTTTCGCGCATGTGGCACGCCTTTGGCTACTCGGTGGCCGGTTTGCGCGCAGGCTGGGGCGAGACCGCATTCCGCCAGGAAGCACTTGCCGCCATCGTCATGGTTCCGCTGGCCTTCTGGGTCGGCCAGACCTGGGTGGAAACCGCCCTGCTCGCGGGCTCGGTGATGCTGGTCATGGTGGTTGAGCTGCTCAACACCGGGATTGAAACCGCCATCGACCGCATCGGGCCGGAATGGCACGACCTCTCCAAACGCGCCAAGGACATGGGCAGCGCTGCCGTGCTGCTGAGTCTGGTGTTGTGTGTGGCCATCTGGCTGTCGGCGGCCTGGGCCCGCTGGGCATGACCGTTCAAAACCAACCCATGACTGCTCCCGCGTTTTCACTGTGTGTTTACTGCGGCTCCCGCCCAGGCGTTGACCCCGCGTTCGCCGACACGGCACGCGCCGTGGGCCGATGGATTGGTGAACACGGCGGCCAACTGGTGTACGGCGGCGGCCGCAACGGCCTAATGGGCATCGTGGCCGACGCCACCATGGCGGCGGGTGGCCAGGTCGTCGGCATCATCCCGAAAGCGCTGGTCGAGCGGGAGTGGGCGCACCACGGTTGCACCGAGCTGCACGTGGTGGACAACATGCATGAGCGCAAACGGATGATGGCCGACAAGGCCGACGCTTTTCTCGCCCTGCCCGGTGGCATCGGCACGTTTGAAGAATTCTTTGAAGTCTGGGCCTGGGGCCAACTGGGCTACCACGACAAACCGGTGGGCCTGCTCAACGTAGCCGGCTACTACGACGGCCTGATGGCCTTCATGCGCACGGGGGTGGAGCAGCAGTTCATGAGCAGCGCCCAGATGGAACTGATCCGCGTCGACAGCGACGCGCAGAGACTGCTGCCGGAACTGGTGCAGGCTGCCGGCATGGCGCCGCAAGCCCGCATCGAAGCGATCTAGAAACCCGGCTCGCTCAGACCGCGGTTTCGTCTTCTTCCCCGGTGCGGATGCGCACCACACGTTCAACCGAGGTCACGAAGATCTTGCCGTCGCCGATCTTGCCGGTGCGCGCCGCGCGAATGATGGCGTCCACACAGCGCTCCACGTCCACCGTCTTCACCACCACCTCGACCTTGACCTTGGGCAGAAAGTCCACCACGTATTCCGCACCACGGTAGAGCTCGGTGTGGCCCTTTTGGCGCCCAAAGCCCTTGACCTCGGTCACGGTCAGACCGGTCACGCCCTGCTCGGCCAAGGCCTCGCGCACCTCTTCAAGCTTGAACGGTTTGATGACGGCGGTGATCTGTTTCATGCAATGTCTCCAGGGCGTGGCTTGTGGGAAGGGCGTTGTCGATTCATTATGCCCAAGGCACTCGCTCCTGTTCGTACACTGCGCGCTCAACCCACCCACGCGCACATGAACACCCACGCCCTGCCCCGCCACGTTCCCATCACCGTCGCCTATCGGGGCGGTCATCCGGAAAACATTCACCACGGCTCGCTCGCGGTGGTGAACGCGCAAGGCCAACTGCTGGCCAGTGTGGGCGACGTGGGTTCGCCGCTCTTCACGCGCTCATCGCTCAAACCCTTTCAGGCCATGCCGCTGATTGCACAGGCGGCCGACCGTTACGAGCTGACCGACGCCGATGTGGCCCTGCTGTGCGCCAGCCACAGCGGTGAGCCCATGCACGTGGAGCGCGCCGCAGCGTTGCTGGCCAAGATTGGCGCGGGCGAACCCAGCCTGGCCTGCGGCAGCCATGTGCCGTTCTTCTTCAGCACCAACGGCGTCACACCGGAGCCCGGCACGCGCTTCAACCGCCTGCACCACAACTGCTCGGGCAAGCACACCGGCATGCTGCTGCTGGCCCATGCGCTGGGCACGCCGCAGGGCGGCTACCTCGACACCAACCATGCCGTGCAGCAGGAGATCGCTCGTAGCGTGAGCCACTTCTCCGGCGTGCCGGTGGACCAGCTCGTGCGCGGCACCGACGGTTGCAGCGCGCCCAACTACGCCCTGCCCCTGCGCGCGCTCGCGCATGCCTTCGCCCGCCTGACGCTTGCGGAGCCCGATCCGGTCTACGGCACCGCACCGCTGCGCATCGCGCGTGCCATGAGCCGGCACCCCGAGCTGGTCAGCGGCCAGGGACGCAACGACCTGGCGCTGATGCGCGCCGGGCGTGGCGACTGGGTGAGCAAGGTCGGGGCAGACGGCGTGCAGGCCCTGGCCAGCTTCAGCCGCGGCATCGGCATCGCGGCCAAGTGCAGCGACGGGCAATTGGCCCCGCTGATGGTGGCCTGTGTCTCGGCGCTGGAGCAACTGGGCTGGCTCGACGACGAGAGTCGCGCCGCGATGGCCAGCCTGATTCCGCCACCACTCAAAAACGCAGCCGGTATCGAGGTCGGCGAGATGCGCGCCGTGCTGGAACTGCAGAAAACCTGACCGAGTTCAGGCTCTGTATTTGCTCGTGATCGGGTAACGCCAGTCCTTGCCGAAACTGCGGTGGGTCACGCGGATGCCCACCGGCGCCTGGCGGCGCTTGTACTCGTTGATGCGGATCAGGCGCACCACCTTCTCCACATCGGCCCGCTCAAATCCAGCCGCCACGATGCTGTCGGGGCTCTGGTCGTTTTCCATGTAGCGCTCGATGATCGCGTCGAGCACCGGGTACTCGGGCAGGCTGTCCTGGTCTTTCTGGTCGGGCCGCAGCTCGGCGCTCGGCGGGCGCACGATGATGCGTTCGGGGATCGGATTGGCGCCTGTGCCATACGGGTCGTGCGCGTTGCGCCAGCGCGCCAGTTTGAAGACCATGGTCTTGGCCACGTCCTTGATCACCGCGAAGCCGCCCGCCATGTCGCCGTAGAGCGTGCAGTAGCCGGTGGCCATCTCGCTCTTGTTGCCGGTGGTGAGCACGATGCTGCCGAACTTGTTGGACAGCGCCATGAGCAGCGTGCCTCGGATGCGTGCCTGCAGGTTTTCTTCGGTGGTGTCTTCGGGCAGGCCGGCGAACTCGGTGGCCAGGCTGGCCTTGAAGGCCTCGAACTGCGGTGCGATGCCGATTTCGTCGTAACGCACACCCAGGCGCCCGGCCATGTCGCGTGCGTCGATCCAGGAGATGTCGGCCGTGTAGGGCGAGGGCATCATCACGGTGCGCACACGGTCCTTGCCCAGCGCGTCCACCGCGATCGCCAGCACCAGCGCCGAATCGATGCCGCCCGACAAGCCCAGGATGGCGCCGGGAAACCCGTTCTTGCCCAGGTAGTCGCGCACGCCCAGCACCAGCGCGTGCCACAGGTCCGCCTCGGGGCTGTGCGCGCGGTCGGTGTCGGCAGTGATCTGCCAGCCAGCGCCTTGCCGTGTGAAGGCTGCATCGAACAAAGTTTCTTCAAAACTCACCGCGCGCCCGGCCAGCGCGCCGTCGGCCGCCAGCACGAAGCTGCGGCCCTCGAACACGATCTCGTCCTGCCCGCCCACCAGGTGCGCATAAACCAAGGGCAGACCCGTGGCTTGGCAGCGCAGGCGCATGGCGGCTTCGCGGTCGCCGCCCTTGCCGGCGTGGAACGGTGAGGCGTTGATGACCGCCAGCACCTCGGCACCGGCGGCTTTGGCGTCCGCCGCGGGTGCGTCGAACCAGGCGTCTTCGCAAATCAGCAGGCCCACACGCACGCTGTGGCCATCGCTGCCGGCCACGTCGAACACGCAGGTGTCGTGACCCGGCACGAAATAGCGGCGTTCGTCGAACACCTGGTAGTTGGGCAGCTCGCGCTTGGCGTAGCTGTGGGTCACGGCGCCGGCGTGCAACACGCTGGCGGCGTTGTGCAGGTGGGCCACCGACACACTGCGCTCGCGCCGCTGGCCACCGGTCACCGTCGGCCGCGCCGGATGTCCCACCACGATGTGCAGGCCTTTGAGGTGGGCCGTGCCGGCCGCCACGACTTTGAGGGCATCATCACAGGCATCGATGAACGCGGGCCGCAGGTACAGGTCTTCGGCGGCGTAACCGCACAGGGCCAACTCGGGGGTCAGCAGCAGGTTCACGCCACGCGCGTGGGCCGCTTCGGCGGCATCGATCATCTTCCGGGCGTTGCCCGCCATGTCGCCCACCACAAAGTTGAGCTGGGCCACGCAAATGGAAAGAGTCATGGGGTCTGAAAACGTTGCGGAATGGGCCTTGAGCTCGCTGTTTACCGGAGCTGCAGGTGGGTGAAATCGATTATGTCACCCGGGTCTTTTCGTCTCCATCGCAGATCGCAGAGTCCGCATGGAACGCGCTGCTCTCTGTCGACCCCGACCCGAGCCCGTTCATGCGCCACGAATACCTGGTGGCCATGCACGAAAGCGGCAGTGCGAAACCCCGCGCGGGCTGGCAAGCGCAGTTTTTGACGCTCTGGCGCGGCGACGAACTGCAAGCCGCCTGCCCGATGTACCTCAAGAACAACTCGTACGGCGAGTACGTGTTCGACTGGGCCTGGGCCAACGCCTATGCGCAGCACGGGCTGGACTACTACCCCAAGGCGCTGGTGGCGGTGCCGTTCACGCCAGTGCCGGGCGCGCGGTTGCTGGCGCGCGACGCAGATGCTCGCACCGCCTTGGTCAAGGCACTGATTCAGCAGGTGCGCGACGAAGACCTGTCGTCGGTCCACCTGCTGTTCGCACAGCCTCAAGACGTCGCTGCGTGTGAGCAGGCCGGCATGATGCTGCGCCACACGGTGCAATTTCATTGGAAGAATGAGGCGCCCTCACAGGACGGCCTGTCGCCACCCTTCAGCAGCTTCGACCATTTCCTCACCAGCCTGCAGCAAGAAAAACGCAAGAAGATCCGCCAGGAGCGACGCAAGGTCGCCGAGGCGGGTGTCACGTTTCGCTGGTCGCGCGGCGCCGACATCACAGACAAGGACTGGGATTTCTTCTACCGCTGCTACGAACGCACCTACCTCGAACACGGCAACGCGCCCTACCTCAACCGCGACTTCTTCCGCCGCATGGCGCAGACCATGCCGCAGCACTGGTTGCTCTTCGTGGCCGAGCGCGAAGGCCAGGCCATCGCCTGCAGCCTGATCGGCATCGACGACACCACGCGTGTGGCCTACGGGCGCTATTGGGGCGCGCTGGAGCGCGTGGACTGCCTGCACTTCGAGGCCTGCTACTACGCGCCGCTGGCCTGGTGCATCGAACATGGCTTCCAGCGCTTCGAAGGCGGCGCGCAAGGCGAACACAAGATGGCGCGCGCCCTGCTCCCGGTCAAGACCACCAGCGCGCACTGGCTCGCCCACCCTTCGTTTGCCGATGCGGTGCAGCGCTTCCTGCAGCGAGAGAGCCAGGGCATCGGCCAGTACATGGAGCACCTGGCCCAGCGCAACCCGCTCAAGGCGGGTCTGGCGGTGCGGGACGTGGCCCCGCCCGTCACGGAGTTGTGAGGCGGCGGCGCAAGCGGGTTCGCTAAACTCGATCGCCATGGACGAAACCGACGCCTTCTTCACCCACAGCATCGTGGGCGCACCCTTCTCGGTGCTTCTGGGGCGTCGGCAAGGCCCGTCCACAGAGTCGACACAGGGGCTGGAAGTTTCTCTGGCGAAAGGTGACGTGGGCCTGAGCGAAGGCTGGCGGAGCTGGGCCGTGCTCGAACATCTCGACACACCGGCTGGAACACCCCGCCGCCGGCCCAGGCGCCTGCGCCGCTGGCTGGAGCGCCACGCACTCTCCATCGCCCTGCTGGGCTTGCTGATGCTGCTCGGCAGCGCGGTGTTCTGGGCCATCGTGTGGCTGCCCACCACCGGCTGGATACCGGCCACCTGGATGGGGCGCTGGCCATGGAACTGAAGACGCCGCAAGACACGCTGACCATCGACCCGGTGGCCATGAACGTGGTCAACCGCGTGGCTGCGGGCGGCAAGCTGCACGGCGAACTGGAATTCAACGGCGGGCTGCTGGTGCAAGGTGAGGTCTCGGGCCACATTCGGGTGAATGGCCCGCTCATCATCTGGACCGGTGGCGTCGTGCGCGGGCGCATCCGCGTGCTCGGCGACCTGTATTTGTTTGGTCACCTGGGCGCTGCCGGCGGCAGCGCGGTGGAAACCAGCCTGGAATGCCAGGGCATGGCCTATGTGGCCAGGAGCGGCGTGTCCACCGGCTCACTCTCGGCCCGGCGGATGCAGGTCTACGAAGGAGCAAACCTGTTGGGCCCTTTCAAGACCCTGGGACCCGGGAACAACCTGCCGGTGTTGAACGACGTGTTGCCCAACCCCACCGCAGGCTGATCGGCCCTGCTCCTCAGCCCTTCTTTTGCGCCTCGTAGGTGGCCATGCCGTCGATGATTTCCTTGTGGGCGGCTTCCTTGCCTTCCCAGCCGATCACCTTGACCCACTTGCCCGGCTCCAGATCCTTGTAGTGTTCAAAGAAATGCTGGATGGTGTTGAGCCGCATCGGGTTCAGGTCTTCGGGCTTCTGCCACTGGGTGTAGATGGAAAGGATCTTGTCGATCGGCACCGCCAGCACCTTGCCGTCTTCGCCAGCTTCGTCCTGCATCTTCAAGATGCCGATGGCGCGGCAGGGCACCACCACACCGGGGATCAGCGGCACGGGCGTGATCACCAGCACGTCCACCGGATCGCCGTCGCCCGAAATGGTGCGGGGCACATAGCCGTAGTTGGTGGGGTAGTGCATGGCCGTGCTCATGAAACGGTCCACAAAAATCGCGCCGGTTTCCTTGTCCACCTCGTACTTGATCGGATCGGCGTTCATCGGGATTTCGATGATCACGTTGAAGGATTCGGGCACGTTTTTGCCGGCGGTGACGTTGTCGAGAGCCATGTTGTTCGAGGGAGGTTGGTTGAAAACTGAAGCAGCCGGTGCAGGCCCGCTGCCTGTTGGAGAGGCGTCTGGCGCATCTCATGCGACCGGCACGCCTAGGATTTACCCTGATTTTACTGATTCGAAGCTGACTTCCCGGCCTGCTTTCACCTTGGCGCATTGAATTGCCGCTAAATTCGCCTTGTTGGCCAATCGCCCTGTTTCAACGCTGTGCAACGCAGCGCAACCGGCAGCGAGGAAGCAACGCAGCGGGGGCACCCCGGAGGCGTTGCCCCTTCCAAGTCGAAACAACGAGGAGCGATTCAATGGTTGGTCAATCAGCGCTGATATTCGTGTTGGTCTGTGGGCTTGTGGCCGTGGCGTACGGCTTCTGGTCGCGCAGCTGGATTCTTTCTCAGGACGCGGGCAACGCCCGCATGCAGGAAATCGCCGGTGCCATTCAAACCGGCGCTGCGGCGTATCTCGCCCGGCAGTACAAGACGATTGCGATCGTGGGCGTGGTGCTCGCCATCCTGATCGGTGTGTTCCTCGATGGCCAGAGCGCCATCGGTTTCGTGCTCGGCGCCGTGCTCTCGGGCGCCTGTGGCTTCATCGGCATGAACATCTCGGTGCGCGCCAACGTGCGCACCGCGCAAGCCGCCACCAAAGGCATCGGCCCGGCGCTCGACGTGGCCTTTCGCGGCGGCGCCATCACCGGCATGCTGGTGGTGGGTCTGGGTCTGCTGGGTGTGGCCGGCTTCTTCTGGTTTCTGGTCGGCAACGGCAATTTCACGCCCGACAAGAACCTGGCCCAACTGCTCAACCCCCTGATCGGTTTTGCCTTCGGCTCGTCGCTCATCTCCATCTTCGCTCGCCTGGGTGGCGGCATCTTCACCAAGGGCGCTGACGTGGGCGCCGACCTGGTGGGCAAGGTCGAAGCCGGCATTCCGGAAGACGACCCACGCAACCCGGCGGTGATCGCCGACAACGTGGGCGACAACGTGGGCGACTGCGCCGGCATGGCCGCCGACCTGTTCGAGACCTACGCCGTCACGCTCATTGCCACCATGGTGCTCGGCGCCCTCATGGTCGCCGCCGCGCCCATGCAGGCCGTTCTGTACCCGCTGGTGCTGGGCGGCGTGTCCATCCTCGCGTCCATCGTGGGTTGCTTCTTCGTGAAGGCCAGCCCGGGCATGAAGAACGTGATGCCCGCGCTCTACAAGGGCCTGGCTATCGCAGGCGTGCTGTCGCTGATCGCGTTCTATTTCGTGACCACCATGGTCATGCCCGACAACGCCATCACCGCCACCGGCAGCCAGATGCGCCTGTTCGGCGCCTGCGCCGTCGGCCTGGTGCTGACCGCCGCGCTGGTCTGGATCACCGAGTTCTACACCGGCACGCAGTACTCGCCGGTCAAGCACATCGCACAAGCCTCCACCACCGGCCACGGCACCAACATCATTGCCGGCCTGGGCGTGTCCATGCGCTCCACCGCCTGGCCGGTGCTGTTCGTCTGCGTGGGCATCCTGGCGTCCTACCAGCTGGCTGGCCTTTACGGCATTGCCACCGCCGCCACCGCCATGCTCAGCATGGCCGGTATCGTGGTGGCCCTCGACGCCTACGGCCCCATCACCGACAACGCCGGCGGCATTGCCGAGATGGCCGAACTGCCCAGCAGCGTGCGCGATGTGACCGACCCGCTGGACGCGGTGGGCAACACCACCAAGGCCGTGACCAAGGGCTACGCCATCGGCTCGGCCGGCCTGGCGGCGCTGGTGCTGTTTGCCGACTACACCCACAAGCTGGAAACCTACGGCCACCAGGTCAGCTTCGACCTGAGCGACCCGATGGTCATCGTGGGCCTGTTCATCGGCGGGATGATTCCCTACCTGTTTGGCGCCATGGCCATGGAAGCCGTGGGCCGCGCTGCTGGTTCGGTGGTGGTGGAAGTGCGCCGCCAGTTCAAGGAGATCCCCGGCATCATGGAAGGCACGGCCAAACCCGAGTACGGCCGCGCGGTCGACATGCTGACCACCGCCGCCATCAAGGAAATGGTGATTCCGTCGCTGCTGCCGGTGGTGGTGCCGATCCTGGTCGGTGTGTTCCTCGGCCCCAAGGCGTTGGGTGGTTTGCTCATGGGCACCATCGTCACCGGCCTGTTTGTCGCCATTTCCATGTGCACCGGCGGCGGAGCATGGGACAACGCCAAGAAGTACATCGAAGACGGCCACCACGGCGGCAAGGGCTCGGAGGCGCACAAGGCCGCCGTGACTGGCGACACCGTGGGCGACCCGTACAAGGACACCGCCGGCCCGGCCGTGAACCCGCTGATCAAGATCATCAACATCGTGGCGCTGCTGATCGTGCCGCTGCTGCCCATGGCCACCTGACACCATGACCACACTCACCGTCCGCCGACTGCTGATCGATCTGGAGCAACCCGTGGCGCGCCACTGGTGCGCGAACGACGCGTTCCTGACCGCGTGGTTCAACGCCCTGTCGATGAGCTTCCCGGTCGGTGAGCAGTTTTTTCTGGACTCGGTGCGCCACGGCGCCAAGGGCCTGGCGCCCGAGCAGCAGGCCGCGTGGCAGGCCGAGGTGCAGGGCTTCGTGGGCCAGGAAGCCACGCACCGGCGCATTCACGCGCTGTTCAATGCGCAGATCGAAAAACACGGCCTGGTGAACCACTGGGGGCCGCGCATCGAGGAGCGCATGAAGGTGCTGGCCGATGCCGACCCGCGCCACCACCTGGCCATCACCGCGGCCAACGAGCATTTCACTGCCCTGTTTGCCGAGTGGATGCTCTCCCACCCCGAGGTGTTTCACGACACCGAACCGCGCCTGAAGAACCTCTGGCTCTGGCACAGCGCCGAAGAGGCCGAGCACAAGTGCACCGCATTCGACCTCTACCGGGCCTTGGGCGGCAGCCACACCTGGCGCGTGAAGTGGATGCGACGCGTCACCGTGTTCTTCCTCACCGATGCCCTGCGCCAGACCGTGCACAACCTGCACAGAGACGGCACCCTGTGGCGCTGGTCCACCTGGCGCAGCGCAGGCCGCCACCTGCTCGGCCGCGACGGTCTGCTCAGCAGCAGCTTCACACCCTGGCGCGCCTATTTCCGGCCCGACTTCCACCCCGACCAGCAGTCGAGCGATCTCTCAAACACCTGGCTGGAGCACAACGCCGACCAGTACACGCGCGTGGGGGCGGGTTGAGCCTGCGCCAGCGGCGCTACCCCGTGGGGTGTCGCCGATAATCCGGGAATGTCCGAACGTGTCATCCCCCTGATCGATCAGCGCCTCGTCAACACCGTGGCGCGCATCCCCACCACACCGGTGGTACCCACCGGCTTGCTCGGCGATGCGCTGGGCCGCCCGCTGCGCGACCTGCGCATCAGCGTCACCGACCGCTGCAATTTCCGCTGCAGCTACTGCATGCCCAAGGAAATCTTCGACAAGGACTACGCCTACCTGCCGCACAACTCGCTGCTGACCTTCGAGGAAATCACCCGCGTGGCCACGCAGTTCGTGGCGCACGGCGTGCAGAAGATCCGCCTCACCGGCGGTGAGCCGTTGCTGCGCAAGAACCTGGAAATCCTGATCGAACAATTGGCCGCACTGCGCACCACCGAGGGCCAGCCGCTGGACATCACGCTCACGACCAACGGCTCGCTGCTCAAGCGCAAGGCCGCTGCGCTCAAAGCGGCGGGCCTGCAGCGTGTGACCGTGAGCCTGGACGGGCTGGACGACTCCATCTTTCGCGCCATGAACGACGTGGACTTTCCCGTGGCCGATGTGCTCGAGGGCATCGAGGCCGCGCAGGCCGCCGGCCTGGGCCCGATCAAGGTCAACATGGTGGTCAAGCGCGGCACCAACGACCATCAAATCCTGCCGATGGCACGCCACTTCAAAGGCACCGGCATCGTGCTGCGTTTCATCGAATACATGGACGTGGGCGCCACCAACGGCTGGCGCATGGACGAGGTGCTGCCCAGCGCCGAGGTGGTGCAGCGCATCCACCGTGAACTGCCACTGGTGCAACTGGGTGCTGCCGCGCCGGGCGAAACGGCCGAGCGCTGGGGCTACGCAGATGGCTCCGGCGAAATCGGCGTGATCAGCAGCGTGACCCAGGCCTTCTGCAGCGACTGCAACCGCGCCCGCCTGTCCACCGAAGGCCAGCTCTACCTGTGCCTGTTCGCCAGCCAGGGCCACGACCTGCGCCCGCTCATCCGTGGCGGCGCCACCGACGAACAACTGGCCGGTGCGATTGCGGCCATCTGGCAAGGCCGCAGCGACCGGTATTCGGAACTGCGCGCCAGCCTGCCACCCGATGCCTCCACCGGAACAAGACGCGTCGAGATGAGCTACATCGGCGGATAAAAATGATCCACACCAACGAAATCACAGGCCTGGTGCTCGCCGGGGGCCGCGGCTCCCGCATGGGCGGGCTCGACAAGGGCTTGCAGAACTTCAACGGCACGCCGCTGGCGCTGCACACGGTCTTGCGCCTGCAGATGCAGGAAGGCGGTCTGATCGGCGATCTCATGCTCAACGCCAATCGCAACCTGGCCGCCTACGAGGCTTTTGGCGCGCCGGTGTGGCCCGACACGCTGAGCGACTTTGCCGGGCCGCTGGCGGGCTTCATGACCGGACTGGAGCGCTGCGAGACGCACTACCTGCTCACCGTGCCCTGCGACACACCCGTGTTCCCTTTCGACCTGGCACAGCGTCTGGCCAAGGCCTTCGATGACGAACGCACCGAGATCGCCATGGCCGCAGCGCTGGAAGAAGACGGTCAGTTGCGACCACAACCCGTCTTCTGCCTCATGCGCGTGGATTTGCTGGAGAGCCTGGTGGCCTTCACCCAGGCGGGTGGTCGAAAGATCGACACATGGACCGCGCAGCACACCACCGTGATCGTGCCGTTCAACCAACCCGGCGACGACCCGCGCGCCTTCCACAACACCAACACCCTGGCCGAGCTGCACGCGCTGGAAAAGAACTGAGCCATGAAGACGATCGAGCAGATCGCAGCCGAGCTGCAGGGCTACGACCCGCAGGCGTTGAGCGCCGAGCGTGTCAACGAATTCCTGGCCCAACTGGTGGAGCCCGTGACCGCCACCGAGCAGGTGGGCGTGTTCGAAGCGCTCGACCGTGTGCTGGCGGCGGACGTGGTCTCACCCATCAGCGTGCCGCCGCACGACAACTCGGCCATGGACGGCTTCGCGTTCGACAGTGCGCTGCTTCAGCCAGGCCAGCCACTGAAGCTGCGCGTGGCCGGCACCGCCTTCGCCGGCAAGGCATGGGCGGGCTCGTTGCAGGCCGACCAGTGCCTGAAGATCATGACCGGTGCCATCATGCCGGACGCGCTGGACACCGTGGTGCCGCTCGAATTCGTCAAGGTCGCTGGCGACATGGTCGAGATTCCGCCGGGTGTGGTGCAGGCCGGCGACAACCGCCGCCTGCTCGGTGAAGACCTCATGGCTGGCCAGCCGGCACTCCACAAGGGCCAGACGCTCGGCCCCGCCGCGCTGGGCCTGATTGCCAGCCTCGGCCTGCCCACGGTGACGGTGTTTCGCCGCATCAAGGTGGCCTACTTCTCCACCGGCGACGAGATCCTCACGCTGGGCGAGCCGATCCGCGAAGGCGCGGTGTTCGACAGCAACCGCTACACCGTCTTCGGTCTGCTCAAGCGCATGGGTGTGGACGTGATCGACATGGGTGTGGTGCGCGACGAACCCGCCTTGCTCGAAGCCGCATTCCGCAGCGCCGCCATGCAGGCTGACGCGATCATCACCAGTGGTGGCGTGAGCATGGGCGAAGCCGACCACACCAAGGCCATGATGAAGCAGCTGGGCGACGTGGCGTTCTGGCGCATCGCCATGCGGCCGGGCCGCCCGATGGCGGTGGGTCGTATCACGGAGGACGGGAAGTCGTCGGTTCTTTTTGGACTGCCCGGCAATCCCGTCGCAGTGATGGTGACTTTCCTCGCCTTCGTGCGCCCCGCCCTGCAGCGGCTCATGGGCGGCGCGGCCACGCCACCGGTGCTGTTGCAAGCTCACAGTCTGGAGCCGCTGCGCAAGAAGCCCGGGCGCACGGAGTACCAGCGCGGCATCGTCAGCCGCGCGGCCGACGGCTCGCTCACGGTTCGCATCACGGGCAACCAGGGCTCGGGGGTTTTGAGCTCCATGGTCGAAGCCAATGGTCTGATCGTGTTGCACCACTCGCAGGGCAACGTGTCCGTTGGCGACAGTGTTGACGTGATGATGTTTTCTGGGGTGGTCTGAGTTTTTCTCCGGCTGGTCCGGTCATCGGCGACCACGGGGCACGGCTCCGCGAATGTCCCCCGGGGCCTTTGGCCCCTCCTCCTTGATTTCGCTGCGCCGTGCCCCATGGCCGCCGATGACCTCGTTGCACTCGTCAAGAGAGCACGCCCGCATCAGTTCAGGCTCGCGAGCGAACGGTCTCCCCAGCTTCTGAACCAGAAGACTTGCGCCCAAACAGCGATCCGAACCAGATCGACACATCGTCCACCAGCGTGAACACCGCCGGGATCACCAGCAAGCTCAAAAAAGTGGACGTGATCAACCCACCGATCACCGCCACCGCCATCGGCGAGCGGAAACTGCTGTCGGCCGCGCCCCAGCCCACCGCAATCGGCAACATGCCCGCACCCATGGCAATGGTCGTCATCACGATCGGACGCGCGCGCTTGTGGCAGGCGTCCAGAATTGCGTCCAGACGGTTCATGCCGTGCTCGCGCCGCGCCTCGATGGCGTACTCCACCAGCAGGATCGAGTTCTTTGTCGCGACCAGTCATCTTAAAATCCAATCCGGCATAAACCCG
>NZ_JBLYYB010000081.1:0-3783 GCF_048549895.1 Hydrogenophaga sp. | reverse complement strand
TCCGCGGCAACCATATGAATCTTGGTGTTCCATCCGCCTCGTGACTTTCCGATGGCTTGTGGGCCGTTTTTTTTAGTGCCCCCGTGCCGTCGGGATGTACCTTGATGCTTGTGGAGTCCAGAGAGACCGCTTCGATCTTGATTCGCACGACCTGTGCACGCTGCAACTCCTCGAACATGCGATCCAGGACGCCGGCTTTGGTCCAGCGGTTCATGCGGGTGTAAATCGTGTGCCAGTTGCCAAAGCGCTTGGGCAGTCCGCGCCACTTGCAGCCATGCTCGGCCACATAAAGGATCGCATTGACCACCTGCAGGTTACTCAGGCTTACGTTGCCACGCTGCTTGGGCAGGCAGTGCTCAATGGTGGCGAATTGTGCGGGCGTGATCTCCATGCCGGATATTGTCCAGCGCAAACGACACGATCGCTATTAGTGTTAACACGCCCTAATAGACTTAACCGGCTGACCGGGCTTTAGCATGCCCTGCGAGAACCAGCTACTGCCCAGCTTGGGTCCGAAGAAGTCCCCCGCACGCACCAGGAGCACTCTGCAGTTCTGGCTGCTGGCCTGCTTCAGACGCTGCTCCATCTCCACACGTATGCTTCCCTTCCGGGTGATGGGCTGCTGCGGTGAATCCTCATGTAACGTGGGAAAGGAGCTGGGACCGTAGTTGTAGACTGTGCCAGGCAGCACGATAGTAGCTCCGTTAGCATGCGCGGCGGCGATGGTGTTGTCCAGCATGGGCAGTACCAGCTCACCCCAACGACGATAACCGGGTGGGTTGACTGCGTGCACTATGACGGAACAGCCTTCTGCTGCTGCCAGCACGTCCTCGCGGTTCATGGCGTCGCCGCGAATCCAGACCATGCCGTCGCGCCGCTCAATTTGCTGCTCACCGCTTCGGCGCAATGCACGCACTGTCCAGCCAGCATCGCGTAATTGCCGAGCCATTTCGCCACCAATGCCGCCGGTGGCTCCTAGAACCAAGGCCGTGTTGCTTTCCATTCATTACCCCCGGATGTGTTGCGATGGCAAGGAGTTTCTAGCGGGCACTGCTATTAAGCAATTGACCAAGATGTGATAGTCGCCATACATTTTCGTATGACCATCAACAACACCGATATTGGCTGGGAGCTGTATCGCACCTTTTTGGGCGTACTGGAAGAGGGCTCGCTGTCCGGTGCAGCGCGCTCCATGGGAATTGCCCAGCCCACCGTGGGGCGGCATGTCGACGCACTGGAAACAGCATTGGGCGTGACGCTGTTTACCCGTTCGCAAACGGGGCTACTACCCACCGAGGCGGCGCTAGCGCTGCAGCCGTTTGCCCTGACCATGTACAGCGCTGCCGCTGCGCTGAAGCGCGCGGCCGAAAGCCAAGGCTCAGGTATCCAAGGCACAGTGCGAGTTACGGCCAGCGAGGTGATAGGGCAAGAGGTATTACCACCTATCCTGGCGAAACTGCAGGACACACACCCGGACCTGACGGTAGAACTGGTGCTGACCAACAGGGTGCAGGACCTCCTGCAGCGCGAAGCCGACATCGCCGTGCGCATGACACAGCCCAGACAGGAGCAACTAATTGCCCGATGCGTTGGAGTGATGCCACTTGGCTTTCATGCGCACAAACGCTATCTGGACAAGCACGGGACTCCCAGCTCTCTGGCTGATCTGGCTCAGCACGCGCTGATTGGCTTTGATGAAGAGACGCCGTTCGTGCGTGCCGCACGCAAGGCATTCCCAATCTGGAACCGCGAAAACTTTGCGGTGCGTACCGACAACGACATGGCACAGATTGCGCTGATCCGAGCTGGCTGCGGTATTGGCGTGTGCCAAATGCATATAGCGGCGCGCGACCTGAATCTGGTGAACATATTGCCTGGCAGCATTCCGCTGAGCCTGGAGACCTGGCTCACCATGCACGAAGATCTGCGCAATAACCCGAGCTGCAAGGTGACATTTGATGCACTGTTGAAGGGGCTACAAGACTACGTGACTCCCTAGCAAGTCGACATCGATCTGACCAGATGAGGTTGCTTGCCAATGACTGAAGAACCTGACTTAGTTGACGGTGTGAGAAAAGAGCCTTGGCGTCTACCAAGGCTCTTTTTCATATTTCCGGCGCTTTTACTACGCAGGCAGGGCGACCAGTGGGTTTCCGTACATAGGGTCATCCTTTTTTGAGGCCAGTGCCTTTTCAAGGTTGATGCCCAGGGCCTTGGCTACGCCTGCACCGTATGCAGGGTCTGCGGCGTGGCAATTGCGGATGTGACGGAACTTGATGAACTCTGGAGCGTCGCCCATGGCTCTGCCGGTGTTGCCAAAAAGCGCTTCCTTCTGACCGTCGTTCATTAGACGGAACAACTTGCCAGGTTGCTCGAAGTAGTTGTGGTCATCTTTGTCGTAGCTCCAGTGGGCTGCATTGCCGGTGAGCTTGAGCGGCGGCTCCGAGAACTGCGGCTGGCCCTGCCATTGGCCAAAGCTGTTGGGTTCGTAGTGCGGCAAAGCACCATAGTTGCCATCGACCCGCCCCTGACCATCGCGGTGGTTGCTGTGCACTGGGCAGCGAGCCTGATTGACAGGGATCTGGTGGTAATTTACGCCCAGTCGATAGCGCTGAGCATCGGCGTAGTTGAAAAGGCGTGCTTGCAGCATACGGTCCGGACTGACACCGATACCAGGTACCAGATTGCTAGGGGAAAAGGCCACCTGTTCAACGTCGGCGAAAAAGTTCTCGGAGTTTTTGTTCAGCTCGAACTCACCAACTTCGATGAGCGGATAGTCGCCCTTGTACCAGACCTTGGTCAGATCGAACGGATGCAAGGCGTACTTCTCCGCATCAGCCTCTGGCATGACCTGAATAAACATCGTCCACTTGGGATATTCGCCACGTTCGATGGCTTCATACAGATCGCGCTGATGGGTTTCACGATCCTGGGCGACCAATTCGCCGGCCTCTGCATCGGTAAGGTTCTTGATGCCCTGCTGGGTCCGGAAATGCATCTTGACCCAGAAACGCTCGCCGGCCTGGTTCCAGAGGCTGTAGGTGTGCGAGCTGAAACCGTGCATATGACGGTAGCTGGCAGGGATGCCGCGATCGCTCATGACGACAGTGACTTGGTGCAGAGCTTCGGGCAGAAGCGTCCAGTAATCCCAATTGTTGGTGGCGCTGCGCAAGTTTGTGCGAGGGTCGCGTTTGACGGCCTTATTCAGATCAGGGAACTGGCGAGGATCGCGGATGAAGAACACCGGAGTGTTATTGCCCACCATGTCCCAGTTTCCCTCTTCGGTATAGAACTTCAGAGCAAAACCACGGATATCGCGCTCGGCATCGGCCGCACCGCGCTCCCCAGCTACCGTAGTGAAGCGGGCAAACATCTCCGTCTTCTTTCCTACCTCGCTGAAAATCTTAGCGCGGGTGTACTTGGTGATGTCGTGCGTGACCGTGAATGTGCCGAAGGCACCCGATCCCTTGGCGTGCATGCGGCGCTCTGGGATGACCTCGCGCACAAAACCGGCCAGCTTTTCATTCAGCCAGACATCCTGAGCCAATAAGGGGCCGCGAGGACCTGCAGTGAGGCTGTCGCGGTTAGTGACCACGGGGGCGCCGAAGTCAGTAGTCATGTGGGTTACGGGGCACTTTTTGGTGTCGTCGCTCATGAATTTCTCCTAATTGGTTGTGGGGCCATCAACGACTATAGGCTAGGGCGTGTTAACACTAATAGCGATCGTGTCGTTTGCGCCGGACAATATCGGGCATGGAGATCACACCCGCACAATTCGCCACC